>NZ_CP059220.1:0-570151 GCF_014252435.1 Blattabacterium cuenoti | reverse complement strand
ATTCTTTACTTTATAAAGAACATATGATTTCTGATATTGGAGATCTAGAAAAATTATTTTTTATTTTTTGTAAAGATATGCAGATAATACTTTTCTTCCTTTTCTTCTTCTTCTAGATATAATGATCCGACCAGATTTATTACTCATTCTCTTTATAAAACCATGAATATTCATTTTTTTTCTATTAGAAGGTTGATATGTTCTTTTCATTTTGATATGTTCATTCTAATGAATCATTTTTTATTGTATATGAATGTATAAAATATTTTTTTTATTCAATATTTTATCATTTTTATATTTTGATGTTGTAATATTCTATGATGTATTTTCTTTTTTTTATATGAAAATATTAAAATTAACATTCCAATAAAAAATCCTATAAAAAAAAAAATTATTCTTTTTGAAATATTCATATATATATATTGTTTTCAAAAAAATATTAAATAAAATACAAAGAAATTATATAATTAAGAATAAAAAAACAATATACATATAAATAAAAATTTATTTATCATTTTTCAAAAAAAGTAGAATATATAATACAAGTATTTCATTTTTTATTTAATTTTCTTCATTAAATAGATATCATCAATGTAAATATAAATTATATTAGGCTGTAAAAGAACAGGAATAATATAATTTTTTACTTCATAATATTTCGATATAAACGGAAAATTAATGAGAAAAAATGAAAATTCTAAAAAAAATAGATAATCTTGAATTTGATATGGAAAAAAAAACAATTCTTAATGTTAAAAATATTATGAATATTTTACCTCATAGACCTCCATTCTTATTAGTAGATAAGATTATAGATTTATCAGAAAAACATGTAATTGGAATTAAAAATGTTACCATAAATGAATATTTTTTTACTGGTCATTTTCCTAATAATCCAATTATGCCAGGTGTTTTACAGATAGAGGCAATAGCTCAAGTAGGAGGAATTCTTATATTAAGTAAATTCAAAAATCCTGAATTATATTCTACTTATTTTTTAAGAATAGATAAAGCTATATTTAAACATAAAATTATACCCGGTGATATGATTGTATTTAATGTTTCTTTATTAGAATCTATGAAAATGGGAATTTTTCATATGTATGGAAAAGGGTATGTAGATAAAAAAATAGTTGTAGAAGCAGATATTAAGGCTAAGATAGTTAAAAATCATAAATATTAAAATATATTTTTGAATAAACAAATTTTAATTATGAATATTACAAATGATGATTCATTTAATAAAATTAAAAGTTATCCTCCGAGGAAAAAACTGTATTTATATAAAAATAGAAAAAAAATTCTATTTATTATCAAAAAAAAATGAATCATTCATCTCACATAGAAAAAATAAAATAATCAAAATTTAGTTAATATGAGTATTCTAATTGACAAACATTCTAAAATTATTGTACAGGGATTAACAGGAAAAGAAGGATTGTTTCATACAGAAAAAATGATTCATTATGGAACTAAAGTAGTAGGTGGAGTAACTCCAGGGAAAGGTGGAAAAAAATATATAGGAGTTCCTATATTTAATACTGTCGAAGAAGCTGTACAAAATACTGGGGGAAATGTTAGTGTAGTCTTTGTTCCTTCTTCTTTTGTTTCAGATGCTATTTTAGAATCTATTTACTCGGATATCCATCTGATTATTTGTATTACAGAAGGGATCCCCATATTAGATATGATTCAGATTAAACATTTTATAAAAAGAACAAAATCAAATTTAATTGGACCAAATTGTCCAGGAATTATTTCTCCAGAAAAATCTAAGGCTGGAATTATGCCAAATTCTGTATTTAGTAAAAAAGGATCTATTGGAATAGTATCTAGATCAGGAACTTTAACTTATGAAGCTGCTTATCAAATAATGAAAATGGGATATGGAATTTCTACTGCTATTGGTATAGGTGGGGATCCAATTTTAGGTATGAATATTATAGAAATCATGAAATTATTTATAAAAGATGATGAAACAAATTGCATTGTCATGATCGGAGAAATAGGTGGAAAATTAGAAATAGAAGCAGTAGAATGGATGAATAAATTAAAACATAAAAAACCAATAATAGCATTTATAGCTGGAAAAACAGCTCCGAAGGGAAAAATAATGGGACACGCAGGTGCTATTATAAAAAATGAAATAGAAACAGCACAAAATAAAATAGATATAATAAAAAAAAATGGAGCTTATGTTGTAGATTCTCCAGAAAATATAGGTATTTTTGTAGATCAATTATTATCATAGATATAATCCTATTATATAGAGTCAACATTTATGTTAAAATTTTTAGTGGTTGGATTGGGAAATCCTGGTATTTCTTATGAAAAAACAAGACATAATATTGGATTTATGATTTTAGACCAAATTTCTAAAACATTTTTTTTTTCTTTTCAAAAAAAAAAATTAGGTTATATTTCAAAATTCAATTATGATAAAAAATTAATTTTTTTTTTAAAACCATCTACTTATATGAATTTTAGTGGACAATCTGTGAAATATTGGATGATAAGAGAAAAAATATTATTAGAAAATATTCTTATTATTTCTGATGATATATATCTCCAATTTGGGATGATTCGATTAAAAGGAAGAGGTGGAAGTGGTGGACATAATGGTTTAAAAAATATAGAAAAAGAATTAAATACTTCTAAATATGCTCGTCTTCGTTTTGGAATTGGATTTCATGATTGTTTGTTAAAAAAAAGAAAAAAAGAATTTTATGTATTAGGAGAATGGAATAAACAAAATATGTTGTTTTTATTATCGAAATCCAATAAAAGTATAAAAATAATATTTTCATTTATCACAAATGGATTACAAAAAACAATGAATTTATATAATAAAAAAAATTTTTCAACCTTGTAGTTTAATCAGGATAGAATATAGGATTCCGATTCCTATGGTATGGGTTCGAGTCCCTTCAAGGTTATGTACAAATATAATATTAGAAAATACATAGCAAATTTTTGTTAGAAACAATAATTTTTCTTGAATTATTATGATTCATAATATTCGTAATTTTTGTATCATTGCACATATCGATCATGGTAAAAGTACTATTGCTGATCGTCTGTTAGAGTTTACTAATACAGTATCAAAAAAAGACAATCATCAATTATTGGACAACATGGATTTAGAAAAAGAAAGAGGAATTACTATAAAAAGTCATGCTGTTCAAATGGAATATCAATATAAAGGTAAAAAATATACTCTGAATTTAATCGACACTCCTGGTCATGTAGATTTTTCCCATGAAGTTTCTCGTTCAATTTCTGCATGTGAAGGTGCATTATTAATTATTGATTGGACTCAAAGTATACAGGCTCAAACTATATCCAATCTTTCTTTGGCATTGAAAAAAAATCTATCAATTATTCCAATTTTAAATAAAATTGACTTATATAATTATTCTTTAGACTCAGAAAAAGTAATACAAGATATAGTAAATTTATTGAAATGTAAAAAAGAAGATGTGATTCCAGTTAGTGCTAAAAATGGAATAGGAATAGAAAATATTTTAAATAATATAATTACAAAAATACCCCCACCAAAAGGAAATATAAATGCTCCATTACAAGCTATTATTTTTGATTCTTTATATAATCCATTTACAGGAATTGAAGTATTTTTTAAAGTAGTTAATGGATTTATAAAAAAAGGACAAAAATTGAAATTTATGTCTACAGGAAAAATATATTCTGCTTTTGATATAGGAATTCTGAAATTAAAACGTGTATCTAAAAAAAAAATTGAAACAGGTGACGTTGGGTATGTTTTATCTGGAATAAAAAATGTTAATGAAGTAAAAGTAGGTGATACTATAACAGACGATAATAATCCTGCAGAAAAATCGATAGATAAATTTGATGATGTAAAACCCATGGTTTTTGCTAGTATTTATCCAGTAAGTAGTGATAAGTATGAAGAATTGCGTTCTTCTATAGAAAAGTTACAGTTAAATGATGCTTCTCTTTCTTTTAAATCAGAATCATCTAGTGCTCTAGGTTTTGGGTTTCGATGTGGTTTTTTAGGTCTTCTGCATATGGAAATTGCAAAAGATCGTTTACAAAGAGAGTTCAAAGTTCCTGTTATTCTTACTATTCCTAATGTTTCTTATAAAGTTTACATGAAAAATAGAAATATTCTAATAGTAAATAATTCTTCAGATTATCCAGAAATAGAACATATCAAAAAGGTAGAAGAACCATATGTTTTCATTGAAATCTTTTCTAAAGATATTTATATCGGTAATATCATTTCTCTGTGTATTAATAAACGTGGTATTATAGTAAATAATCAAAATTATATAACATCGGATAAAATCAAAATTTCATTTGAAATGCCTTTATCAGAAATCATTTTTGATTTTGATAATCAATTAAAAACAGTATCTAAAGGATATGCTAGTTGTGATTATCACTTTATTGGTTATAAAGAGTCTGATTTAAAAAAAATCACTATATTAATTAATCATGAAAAGGTAGAGGCCTTTTCTATTTTATCTCATAAGAGCAAAGCTTTTTTTTTAGCAAAAAAAATATGTCAGAAATTATCTACTTTAATTCCAAGACATCAATTCAATATTCCGATACAAGCTGTTATATCTGGAAGAATAGTAGCTAGAGAAACTATAAAATCTTTTAGGAAAAATGTAACTGATAAATGTTATGGAGGAGATATTACGCGAAAAAAAAAACTGATAGAAAAGCAAAAAAAAGGAAAAAAAAAAATGCGCAACATGGGAAAAGTTGAAATTCCATCCTCTACTTTTATCAATTTTTTAAAAGTATAAAAAATTTTTGAAATTTTAATTAAAAAAATTATTTGATATGTCTATTAAACTTGGAATTAATGGTATTGGCAGGATTGGTAAAATGGTTTTATTATCTGCTTTAAGTAGAAAAAATATTAAAGTTGTATCTATAAATGATTTAATTTCCATAGAAAATTTAGCGTACATATTAAAATATGATTCTGTTCATGGAGTTTTTCAAGGAGAAGTACGTATTGAAGATGGGAATTATTTAGTTTTAAATAATCAAAAAGTTAAAGTTACAAAAGAAAAAGATCCGAATAAATTAAATTGGGGAAATTTAAACGTTGAATATGTAGTAGAATCTACTGGTTTGTTTTTAACCAAAAAACTAGCAAGTTTACATATCCAATCTGGAGCTAAAAAAGTAATTTTATCATCACCACCTAAAAATGATGATATACCAATGTTTATATTTGGAGTTAATCATTATAAAATGAAAAAAGATCAAAATATTATATCTAATGCTTCTTGTACTACAAATTGTTTATCTCCAATTGTCAAAGTTTTAAACGATAATTTTGGTATATCAAATGGACTAATGACAACTATTCATGCAACTACTGCAACACAAAAAGTTGTTGATTCTATTTCAAAAAAAGATTGGAGATTGGGACGATCTTCATTAAATAATATTATTCCTTCATCTACAGGAGCAGCAAATGCTGTTGGAAAGATAATACCTAGTTTAAATGGTAAATTAACTGGAATGGCTTTTAGAATACCTGTTTTAAATGTTTCCGTATTAGATTTTACAGTTTGTTTAAAAGTAGGTACTAATTTTGATAGAATTAAGTATCTAATGAAAGAAGCGTCAAATACTTCATTAAAAGGAATATTAGGTTATATAGAAGAACCACTTGTTTCAACAGATTTTGTAGGAGATAAAAGAATTTCTATTTTTGATGCAAGTTCGAGTATCATGTTAACACCAAATTTTATTAAAATCATATCGTGGTATGACAATGAAATTGGTTATTCAAATAAATTAATAGATCTTATTGAATATATGCATGTTAAATCATACTCATCATAATTTTATTTTCTCAATGGAATATGTTTGATAAATAAATATTTTTTTTTGTGTTTATTTACTTGAAATATATAATTTTTTATTCCATTACTAATCCATAAAAATGACGCATTAATGATTTGGTTATACATTGATATTTGATCAAATGTTTTTTGTGTTATCTTTTGATAAGGAGATTTACATTCAATTAAGATATAAGGATTTTTTTTAGTACATCGTACTAATACATCATATCTTTTTATGGATTCATACATTTTCATAGATGATTCGACTGAGATATTTGAATTTTTATAATGGCCTATATTTTTGAGTAAAAAAATAACATATTGACGTATTACTTCTTCTTTATTGAAAGACATATATCTTTTTCTAATTTCGCAAAATATATATTTTTTTTCTCTATTTTTTTTTAACTTCAAAAAGTTATTGATAAAAATATGTAAAGTATTCATCATAAATAATAGAATTTATCTTATTAATTCATAAAGTTATTTTATTATGTTTGTAATCAAAAACAAAATACATAATTGTGTTATTATAGGTTCTGGTCCTTCTGGTTATTCTGCAGCTATATATTCGGCTCGATCTGATCTCAATCCGGTTATTTGTTTAGGACCTTTACCAGGTGGACAATTAACAAATACAACAAATATTGATAATTATTTAGGTTTTCCTAAGGGAATAGATGGGAATATATTTATGGAAAATTGTAGAAAACAAATAGAACGATTTAATATTCACGTTTTGACCTATTCTGTAAATCGAATAGATTTTTCCAATAAAATAGGAGGTATACATCGTATTTTTTTTGAAGACGAAAAGTTACATTTAGATAGTAGAGGTATCATTATTGCAACTGGATCAACTCCTAATTGTTTAGGAATTGATAAAGAAAAAAAATTTATTGGATTCGGTATTTCTTTTTGTGCTACTTGTGATGGATTTTTCTATAAAGGAAAAAATGTAGCAGTAGTAGGAGGAGGAGATACAGCATTAGAAGAGGCTAGTTATTTATCAAAAATTTGTAAAACAGTATTAATTTTAGTTAGAAAAAATTATTTTAAAGCATCTAAAATATTACAATATCGAATTAAAAAAAGAAAAAATATTAAAGTAATATTTGATTCTGTTATCAAAAAAATTTTGGGTGAAAATTCTTTAGAAGGAATTAAAATTTTAGATAAAAAAGAAAAAAAAGATTATGTGATTTCAATCAATGGTTTATTTATTGCCATTGGACATAATCCTAATACAAAAATTTTAAAAAATCAAATCAAATTGGACAAAAAGGGATATATAGTGGTATCTAAAAAAAGGACTAATACTAGTAAGCCTGGTGTTTTTGCAGCAGGAGACGTAATGGATCCATATTATAGACAAGCAATTACTTCTGCTGGGACAGGCTGTATGGCTGCATTAGATTTAGATAAATATTTATCATCTTTAAATAATTAAAATTATGAGTAATTTTATTGATTTTTTAATGTCTCATTCTAAAAGTTATGGTTTTATATTTCCATCAAGCGAAATTTATGGTGGAATTAATGCCATTTATGATTATGGACAGAATGGAATAGAATTAAAAAATAATATTAAAGAATATTGGTGGAAATCAATGACTCAAATTCATGAAAACATTGTAGGAATTGATTCATCAGTTTTAATGAATTCCAATGTTTGGAATGCTTCTGGCCATATAGATGCTTTTAATGAATTTTTAATTGACAACAGGGATTCGAAAAAAAGATACCGTCCTGATATTTTAATAAGAGATTATCTAGAACAAAATTTTGATTCTAATTCTCCTGAAAAAAAAAAATTTTTACTTCGTTTAGATCGATATATAGAACATAAAAATTTGTTAAAAATAAAAAATTTGATTGATGAATTGAAAATTCATGATCCCATTTGTAAAACAAAAAATTGGACAAATATTCGATATTTTAACATGATGTTTCAAATTCATAATAAAGAAAAATTATTTCTTCGTCCTGAAACTGCACAAGGTATATTTTGTAATTTTCATAATGTTCAAAAATCAAGTAGAATGAAAATTCCATTTGGAATAGCTCAAATAGGAAAATCATTTAGAAATGAAATTATTGCAAGAAAATTTTTATTCAGACTTAGAGAATTTGAACAAATGGAAATGCAATTTTTTATTTTTCCTGACGAAGAAAAAATTTGGTATGAATATTGGATAAAATCTCGTTTAAAGTGGCATTTTTTATTAAATTTAGGAAAAAAAAAATATAAAATTTTTAATCATGAAAATTTAGCTCATTATGCTAGTCTTGGTGCAGATATACAATTCGATTTTCCTTTTGGATTTCAAGAAATAGAAGGAATTCATTCTCGAAGAGATTTTGATTTAAAAAGACATGAATATTTTTCAAAAAAAAAATTTCGAATTTTTGATTCAAAAAAAAGTTACATACCTTATGTTATTGAAACATCTCTAGGATTAGATCGACTTGTTTTTGCTTTATTATCTTCTTCTCTTAAAAAGGAACAGATCAAAAAAAATGAGAAAAATTCCCGTATCATATTAAAATTACCTCCATATTTATCTCCGATCAAAGCAGCTATTTTACCATTAACAAATAAAAATGGCCTTCCAAACATAGCAAAGAAATTATTTAATGAATTAAAAATCGATCATAAATTAGTATATGATGATAAAAATTCTATTGGAAAATTATATCGTAGACAAGACGCTATAGGGACTCCACTTTGTTTTACAGTGGATTATGAAACAATTGCAAAAAATACCGTAACTGTTAGATTTAGAGATACTATGAATCAAAATAGAATACACATTAAAGAAATATCTAATATAATTGAAAAAGAAACTGGATTAAAAAATATTTTAAAAAAAATATTAATGTAAATTTTTTTATTGACCTCTTATTTCAGCCTTAAATTTTCTTTTTAAGAATAGTTCTATTTTTTTCATTGTATCATTTATTATTTGAGATGTGAGAGTTTTTTTTGTACTTTCAAATAAGAAACTAATGGTGTAAGACTTTTTTGAATTACAAAAATATCCTTGATCATAAAAATCATATATATGAATTTTTTTAATAATAGAATTCTGATATTTTTTCATCGATTGATTTAAATATTCAAATAAAATAGATTTATCGATTAAAATCGATAAATCTCTTCTTGAAGCAGGATATTTAGATATTGGAATATAGGTTATTTGTTTATTTTTTTTAATAATAGATATTAGATAATCCCAATTAATTTCTGCATAAAAAATATGTTTTTTTTTAGTTAAACTATCTATAACTTTTCCTATAGTAGATAAATGTTGTTTTTTATATAATAAAGAAACACTATTTTCTAAGAATGGATGTTGATTACATTGTTGTGTATAATCAATAATTCCATTTTTTTGAAAAATTTTTTCAATAATTCCTTTTAAATAAAAAAAAGTATCTTTTATAGATTTAATTTTTTTTTGGTAAATAGATAGACCTAAATAAGTCGGTTCCAACAACCGATTATTTATTTTATAATATATTTTTCCTATTTCAAATATTTTTATAGTATTGATCAAATTGGTATTGAAATGATTATGATTATAATTATATGATATACAATCTATCATTCCAAATACTAAACTAGTACGTAGAACATGATAATTACTACTAATAGGATTGAGGATCCTTATTACTTTTCTTTTGAAAAAAGAATTTAATAATAATGTATTAATATCATGAATTCTCATAGAATATGAAATAATTTCTTGGAATCCAGAATAAATTAATTGTTCGATTATTTTTTTTTGAATATTATTTTCTTTTTTATAAAATATGTTAGAAGGGATATTGATCTGTTTTTCATTTTTTGATTCAATTTTATTAATCCCATAAATTCTCAATATTTCTTCTATTAAATCTATTTCTCTTTTTATATCTGTTCTATAGGAAGGAATAATCACTACAAAATAATGAGTATGTTCTTCATAAATAGAAATATTTAATAAAATAAGAATTTTTCGAATTTTATGTTTAGATATTTTTTTACCAATGATACTTACAATTCTTTTATAAAAAATTTTTATTTTGAATGGTTCAATATTATTAGGATATATATCTATTATATTTGAAATAATTATATTATTTGTCTTTTTTTCTACAATCTTTTTGATAAGAAAAGATATTCTTCTCAAAGAGAATAGAGATGAATTAGGATCCATTTCTTTGTTAAAAAAAGAATAATATTCTTTTTTTAAATGATATTTTTTATATAAAGAACGAAAGAAAAAAGAATGCATATATATATTTCCCAAAAAAAAATTTTTATGATATTCTTTCATATTATTAATAATACCTGCTATTGATAACGGTTGTATTTCTTTTATCATATTTTTATTCGAAGAATAAATGAAGAATTTATCGTAATTCTTTATAAAAATCCTTTTTCCTTCAATTTGATCTAAATCAAAAATATGGATGATAATACCTAATTCATACATTATAAAACGGATAATGTCTATTATATTATTTACAGTTTTTATTCCTATAGAATTTAATCGATATATCAACCAATTTGGAGAAGGAGTTAATTTCATTTTAAATATTGAAAATCCAGAAAATCTAATACAATTCAAATTTTTATTCAAAATAAATTGAATATTTTTCTTTTTAGAAGTTAAATCCTTATCTATTTCAATTTTTAATAAATGAGTTTGATAATTATGGAATTTTAATATGGTATATAATTCTCGAGCAATTCCATGATAAGAAACTAAATCGGAACGATTCGGTGGAATTTCTATGTCCATAATAAAATCTTCAATCCCAAATAAATATTTTTTTTTTATCTGTTTTACCATAATTCCTATATCAATTAGGTATTCGGATACTTTTTTTACATCGATATCAAAAAATATATATTTTTTAATCCAATTAAATGAAAAATTCATTTTTTCTTTATAAATAACTAATAATTGTATAACCTATTATAATAGCGTGAGGGGGATTTGAACCCCCGACCTTTGAGTTATGAATCCAATGCTCTAACCAACTAAGCTATCACGCCTTTTTTTGTATTATTTTTTTCAAGTTTTTTATCGATATTTTTACTTCAAATTTAATATATTTTTACAATTTTTTTTTAACCGTAATATGTGTATCGATTTAAGTCATTATAGAAAAAATTATTCTAATAATTGTTTGTTAGAAAACAAAATTCCTAAAAATCCTATGAAATTATTTCATCATTGGTTTCAACTAGAAAAAAATCTTTGTGGAAAAGATGAAGAAATCAACGTAATGTCAATTTCTACTGTAGGGAAAGATGGTGGACCAGAAGGTCGAATTGTTCTTTTAAAAGAATATTCTGATAATGGATTTATTTTTTATACAAATTATTTTAGTTCTAAAGGACGATCCATTTATTTATTTCCAAAAGTTTTTCTTTTATTCTATTGGAAGAATACAGAAAGACAAGTTCTTGTTAAAGGATTAGCCCGTAAAATTCATAAAGAAAAATCAGATAAATATTTTTATAAAAGACCTAAAGAAAATCAAATAGGATGTTGGGCTTCTTTACAGAGCACAATTATTTCATCAAGAGAATATTTATTAAAACAATATAATAAATGGTCTTTTTTTTTCAAAAAAAATAAAAAAATGATAGAAAGACCATTTTATTGGGGAGGTTATATTGTGAAACCATATCAAATTGAATTTTGGCAAGGACAACCATATAGACTTCATGATAGAATTGTATATTTTTTAGAAGAAAAATGGATAATAAAAAGGCTATCTCCATAAAAAAAAATATCGTTTTATGGAAAAAATATATTTTTATATAAAAATAAGGGGTATGATATCAAATCCCCTTATTCAAATTATATTCTTATAAATTGGAAAGTTCTGCACTTATTTTAAACTTAGCCACTTTTTTTCCTGGAATATAGATTTTTTCTCCTGTTCTAGGATTCACTCCATTTCTAGGATTTCTTTCTACGACAGAAAAAGTTCCAAATCCAACAAGAGTTACTTTTTCTCCTTGTTTTAGTGATTCAATTACCGTTTTTATAAATGCATCTGTAATATTTTTTGTTATGATTTTTGTGATCCCAGTTTTTTCAGCTATTGTATTTACCAATTCTGTTTTATTCATGAAATTTAATTTTATTAATTTTAATTAATTATCAAAAAATACTATAATTAACGATAGCAAATATATATAAAGGATCAATAAATGTCATATTTTTTTATTCAACAAAAGAATTTTTTCTTGCATTGATATTTATTCCGTTAATTAAATTTTTAACATTCATTTTTTTTCTACCTTCTATTTGACCTATGATAACAGAAATAAATCCATTTTTAACACTAATCATCATATTATCACGTGAAAATAAGATGATACCTATTGATAAATTATGTTTTTTTTGAATTTTTTTTGCTAAAAAAATCTTAAATCTATAATATTTTGTGTTATTAAGACATAATAAAGTCCATGCAGTGGGATAAGGACTTAATCCTCTTATTTTATTACATATAGATGTAATAGAACCTTGTTCCCATTGTATTCTACAATCTTGAGAAAATATTTTTGGAGCATACTTGAACGTTATATTTTTATTAGATTGGATTGGATGCAATTTTGTTATATTTTTTGTGATAATTTTTTCTATAGATGTTATTAACATAGGTCCACTAATTTTTCCTATTTTTTGTTCTAAGTCTCCTGCCGTTTCTTCTTTTTCTATAGTAACTTCTTTTTGTAAAATAATTTTTCCGGAATCAATTTTTTTTTCTATAAAAAAAATTGTAGCTCCAGTTTTTTTTTCTCCATTAATAATAGCCCAATGAATAGGAGCAGGACCTTTATATTGAGGAAGAAGAGATGCATGAAAATTTATAGTACCAAATTTAGGTAAATTCCATACTGATTGAGGTAGTATTCGAAAAGATACCACTACTTGAATATCTGCGTTCCATCTTTTTAGATTTTTTAAAAAATAAAAATCTAATAAATTTTTAGGTTGCATAAAAGGAATATGATAATTTATCGCATATTTTTTCAAAGGAGAAAATGCATTTTCTCCTTTGAAAAAATAATTATCCGGTATAGTAATAATACCTATAATATTATATTTATTATGTAATTTTTTTAATGAAAAAAGAGAAAAGTTATTTGATCCTATAAAAACAATTCTTGGAAACTTTTTCATGTAATTTATTTGCAATTTAAATTCACTAATTTTATTTTGTAATTTTGTGAAAAGGTTCATTGATTTTTGAAAATCAAATATATAATAAAAATATCTGTAATAATATGTATTGGACTTTAGAATTAGCTTCTCATTTAGAAGATGCACCTTGGCCTGCAACAAAAGAAGAATTGATCGATTTTGCTATTCGGACTGGAGCTCCTTTAGAAGTTGTTGAAAATTTACAGCAATTAGAAAATAGTGAAGGAGATGTTTTTGAATCTATAGAAGATATATGGGCGGATTATCCACGTGATGATGAAGATTTTTATTGGAATAGAGATGAATATGAACTTTAACAAATTATTTGTATGATAACATAATAATATTAATGAATTTTATTAGAAAAATATTAAATAAATTTTTATTAAATAAAAATCAAAAAGACCTAAAAGAAATCCATTTTTTTTTAGAAAAAATTAAAAGGAAAGAACAAAATATATCTATTTTGTCTGATGATGAATTAAGAAATAAAACTACATATTTAAAACATATCATTCAAAAATCATTAAAGAAATTTTCAGACGAAGAAGATAGAATATTAAAAGATATACGAAATAATATTTCTTCTATTAAGTATTTAGAAGAATTATATTCAAATATAGAAAAAATTCGAAAAATTTCTTACCAAACAGAACAAAAATTATTAATAAAACTTTTACCTGAAGCTTTTTCCATTATTAAAGAAACAGCTAAACGTTTTAAATTTAAAAAAAAACTTGTAGTAAAATCTACTGTTTTTGATAAAAAATTGGCAAAAAAAAAATCTTATGTAATATTAAATGGGGAATATGCTGTATGGAATAACAAATGGAATGCTTATGGAAAACCTATTATATGGAATATGGTTCATTATGATGTTCAACTGATGGGAGGAATAGTTTTACATCAAGGTAAAATAGCGGAAATGGCCACGGGTGAAGGAAAAACATTTGTAGCTACTTTATCAGCTTATTTAAATGCTTTATCTGGAAAAGGAGTTCATATTGTAACAGTCAATAATTATTTATCTAGAAGAGATACTGGATGGATGGCTCCCTTAATAGAATTTCATCAACTAACAGTCGATTGTATCGATAATTATTCCTCTGTTGATATAGAAAATAGGAAAAAAGCATATCAAGCGGATATTACCTATGGAACGAATAATGAATTTGGATTTGATTATTTACGTGATAATATGGCTCGTACTCAAGAAGAATTAGTTCAAAGAAATTTAAATTATGCTATTATAGATGAAATAGATTCTGTATTAATAGATGAAGCGAGAACTCCTTTAGTCATATCCGGATCTGTTGATCCTGTAAAAGATAATAGAAAAGAATTTGAACTATTTAAAAAACAAGTGAAAGTATTGGTAGAAAAGCAAAATCAAGTAGTAAACAATTCTTTAAACAAATCTAAATATTTAATAAAAAATGGAAAAACTCAAATAGGTGGATTTAAACTTTTTCAAGCGTATAGAGGTTTACCTAAAAAAAAATCTTTAATTAAATTTTTAAGTGAAAAAAATATACGTATAATATTACAAAAAACGGAAATATTATATATCCAAGATTATGGAAGAGAAATGTATAAGGTGGATAAAGACCTATATTTTGTTATTGATGAAAAAAACAATACAGTAGAATTAACAGATAAAGGTATCGATTTTTTATCGAAGAATATAAAAGACAAAAGTTTTTTTTTACTTCCTGATGTTAATTTCGAATTATCCAATTTAGAAAAAAAACATTTTTCAAAGGAAAAAAAAATTAAAGAAAAAGAACGATTATTGAATAATTTTTCTATTCAATCAAAAAGGATACATGTCATTAATCAATTATTAAAAGCTTATACTCTCTTTGAAAGAGATGTTGATTATGTTAATATAAATAATAAAATCAAGATTGTGGATGAACAAACTGGTCGTATAATGGAAGGAAGACGTTATTCTGATGGATTACATCAGGCTATAGAAGCTAAAGAAAATGTAAAAATAGAATCTTCAAGTCAAACTTTTGCTACTATTACTCTTCAAAATTATTTCAGAATGTATAAAAAAATAAGTGGAATGACTGGTACAGCTGAAACTGAATCAGGAGAATTTTGGCATATATATAAACTTGATGTAGTAGTAATACCGAGTCATAAATATGCAAAAAGAATTGATTTGCAAGATCTTGTTTTTAAAACAAAAAGAGAAAAATATAATGCGATCATAAATAAAATTATTCATTTATCTGTGTATGAAAAAAGACCAGTTCTTGTTGGAACTACATCAATTGAAGTTTCTGAATTTTTAAGTAGAACTCTAAAATTTAAAAAGATTCCACATAATGTTTTAAATGCAAAATTACATGATAAAGAAGCTGAAATTATAGCAAAAGCTGGGTTACCTAGTACTGTAACAATAGCTACAAATATGGCAGGAAGAGGTACGGATATTAAATTATCAAAAGATGTAGTGATCAATGGAGGATTATATGTTTTAGGTACAGAAAGACATGATTCTAGAAGAGTGGATAATCAGCTAAGAGGAAGATCTGGTCGTCAAGGAGATCCAGGAAGTAGTCAATTTTATGTTTCATTAGAAGATAATTTAATTCGATTGTTTATTGATTCCGAACGAATTTTTAAAATAATGGATAGACTTGGACATAAAGAAGGTGATATTATACAACATTCTTTATTAACAAAATCCATTGAAAAAGCGCAAAAAAAAATAGAGGAAAATAATTTTAGTATACGAAAACGTTTATTAGATTATGATGATGTAATTAATAAACAAAGAGAATTTATTTATAAAAAACGTAAAAATGCATTATGTGGAGATGATTTAAATATAGATATATCTAATATGATTTATTTTTTATTAGATATTATTATGCATAGCAAATCTATAAATCATCATTCAAATTTGAAATGTAAATTTGATCAAATTTTTGGGGTTCAATATCCATTTTCAAAAAAAAATTTTTTTTCTTATAAAAAGGACATTTCTATCCATAAACTTCATGAAATAATCATGGATGATTATGAAAAAAGAAAACAAAAATTTTTGAAAAAAGAAATTGTTCCTATGATTCCTTCTCATTTTGTTAACAATTATAATATTGATAATTATCAAATTCAAGTAATATTTACAAATGGACATAAAAATATAATTTCGACGTTAAATATGTCTGATTTTCATCAATCAAAAGGAAAATCTCTATTTTCAACATTTGAAAAAAAAACTACATTATGTTTTATGGACGAAAAGTGGAAAGAACATCTTCGAGATATGGATTGGTTACGATTTTCAGTTCAAAATGCAGTTTTTGAACAAAAAGATCCTCTCATAGTTTATAAACAAAATGCTTTTAATCTATTTCAAGATAGAATTTATGATATCAACAAAAATATTGTTTCTTTTTTGATGAAATCTATATTAATAAATAAAAATATTGTTTTTATTGGAAAAAGTGATATCAATAATATAATGGATTTTCCTATAAAAAAAAGTATTTATGAAAAAAAAAAACTAGGTAAATATAATCGAATGAATATTCGTCATTTAGTAACAGGAGAAATTAAAAATGTTCACTTTAAACAATTGGAATATTTTTTGAAAAAGGGGAACTGGATTATCGTAGAATAATTAATTTCCGATTTGGAATAAAATTATGATTCATAAAAGATAAAACGTACAATATTTTTTATATTTTTTTTTGTTTTTTTGTGTTATATAAGCATAAGTTTTTGTTCTATTCATCAAAACTATGAACACGTAAAAGATGTACCACATAATACATTTGGTGTTGTATTAGGAACATCAAAATATTTACATGGAGGAGGTTTAAATGCCTATTTTACAAATAGGATTGATGCTATATGTTTTCTTTTTCAAAAAAAAAAGATACAATACATTATTGTAAGTGGAGATAATAGAGAAAAAAGTTATAATGAACCAAAAATGATGAAAAATGAATTAATCAAAAGAGGAATTGCTTCACATTTGATATGTGAAGACTTGAATGGAATTAGTACTATATATTCTATTTTAAGAGTTTACACTATTTTTCATCAAACAAAATTTACAGTTGTATCCCAAAAATTTCATAATGAACGAGCAATTTTTATTGGAAATTGTTTAGGATTAAATATCGTAGGATTTAATGCAAAAAGTCCATCTTTTGATAGTAAAATTCAAATAAGAGAAATTTGTTCAAGGATTAAGGTATTTTGGGATCTTTTTTCCTTAAAGATAAATAAGAAATGTATTTTTTTAAAATACTGATATTGTTATAATTTTTTGTATTAATTTCTAGTAAAGATGGATAACTCGATTCATTCCAAAAATTATTTAAAACTTCATTCAATCTATTTTGATTAGATATCATTTTATATTTCCATTTATACATTTCACATATTTTTTTTGCTGTGAAAAAATGTTTTGTTTGAAAACAATCTGTTGTTTTTTGAGAAAATTTTTTTTCTGTAATGAATTTAAAAATATCTCCTCCTCCATTATTCATGAGTATAATACGAAAATTTGTTGGAGTATAATTATTCCATAAAGCATTACTATCATAAAAAAAACTAATATCACCAATAATCAATGTTACAATATTTTTCCTTACTAAGGAAGCTCCTATTGCTGTAGAAATACATCCATCTATACCTGATGTTCCCCGATTGCAATATGTTTTTATAGAATCGTTTTTTTTGTTTAAAAATTGATAATATCTAATGATCATACTATTTCCTAATTGTAATATAGAATGATTAGGAATTTTAGAAAAAATTAAAAAAAGTGCTTTTAGATCTGAAAATATATATTTTTTTTTGAAAAATTTTACTTGTTTTTTTGTATTTATATTTTGTAATTGATTCCATATTTTTTTATAATTTGAATGTAAATAATTTGTATTTATATTACAAAATATATCCAAAAATGCATTAGGATCTATAGGCCAATAAGTACTTAATTGATAATAAGTATCGGGATATTTACTATAATGTTCTCCAACATGCCAGTGATGTATCGGTGGATATTTTCGAATCAAATATTTTATTTTTTTAGAAATAATATTTGTACCAATAGTTATTAAAATATGAGGTTTTAAATGAATATTCCATTCTTTATTCGTTTGACCAATAAGTACATAATCTATATTAAAAAATAGATGATCACATGATGATATTTCTGAAGTAATAACAACGGAAGGATCTAAATTTAATTTTTGTAATTGATTTTTGATAACAGAATTTGGATAATTTAATCCTAATAGGATCATTTTCTTTTCATTGTTTTTCCATAAATATTTTTCTTTTTTATAAGAATTATTTTTTTCAATATGACTTTTTACTGATATAACCTTTATAATTTTTGGTTTAACCTGTATATCATTTGTAGTTTCATAAAGTGGTTCTGAAAAAGGAATATTGATATGTATAGGTTTATTATGGATTATACACTCATTTATGGATTCATTCATTAATTTTTCATTATACCACAATCCTTGATTCGATTCATCTTCCGTTAATTGTACAGATGATATTACATGTTTTTGGAATATATTTTTTTGATAAATGGATTGTCCATCAAAAATATCAATGATTTCTTTAGGTCTATCCGCAGTAAGTATAATTAAAGGAATTCTTTGATAAAAAGCTTCAGTTATAGCGGGATAATAATTTACAACAGCAGATCCAGATGTACAGTTTACGACAACTGGTTTGGTAATTTGCTGGGCAATACCTAAAGCAAAAAAAGCTGCACAACGTTCATCTACAATACTATAAATCGTGAAATCTTTTTCTTCCGTAAAATGTATAATAATTGGTGCATTTCTTGATCCTGGAGATATAATTATATGAAATATAGATTTTTTTTTTAATATTTCTCCTAAACTTTGTACTACTTTTTTTGTCGAATACATAAATTAATTTTAAATTATTCCTCCATTTACATTTAATGTTGATCCTGTAATATAATCTGATAAATCAGAAGCTAAAAATAGTGCACAATTAGCTATATCTTGAGGAGATCCAGCTCTTTTTAATGGAATTTTATTTATCCAATTTTCTTGAATTTTTTTTTTAAGATGTAAGCTCATATTTGTAGAAATATATCCAGGAGCTATAGTATTACAACGAATATTTCTTGTTCCAAATTCTTTAGCTATTGATTTTGTGAATCCAATGATGCCAGCTTTAGATGCCGCATAATGAGATTGACCAATATTTCCTATTAATCCAACAATAGAACTCATATTGATGATAGATCCTTTTTTTTGTTTTATCATTGGATAAATAGCATATTTAGTTAAGTGAAAAATAGAATAAAGATTTATTTTCATTATATAATCCCAATCTTTTTCGGATATTTTGATTAAATAATTATCTTTTGTCGTACCAGCATTATTTACTAAAATATCAAGTTTTCCATATTTATGAATAACATACTCAACTAATTGTTTTGATGATGTTTCATTTTTTGATAAATCAATATTATAAGATTCCGCATGATGTTTCAAGTTATATTCTAATACTTTAGCCTTTTTTTTTGACGAAAAAAATGTGAAAATTACATAAGATCCATGTTTAACAAACGTTTCCACTATTGATTTTCCAATATCTCCAGATCCACCAGTAACTATAGATATTTTATTATCTAATAATTTCATTAATATAATTTTTTGATGATTTTTTGATTTATCAATTTCATAACTAATTCAAGTTGTTCTTTTCTATTTAAAAATGTATTATCTATTTCAATATGATCTGCTGATTTTTTTAATGGAGAAGTTTGACGATAAGTATCTGTATCATCTCTGATGATGATACTTTTTTTTATTTTTTCATAAGAAACGTTTTTTCCTTTGATAAGAATAGACTTGTATCTTCTATAAACACGAACTTTCAAAGATCCTTTAATAAAAAATTTTAAATCTGATTGTGGATATACATGATTTCCTATATCTCTTCCATTAATTACAAATCCTTTTTTATTTCCTACGTTTTTTTTTATATTTTCTGTTAATATATTGCGTATTTCAGGTATTTTTGCAAAAAAATGTACTTGTTTGGTTATCTTACTTGATCGAAGTTTAGATTCTTCATTTTTTCCATTAATAAGAATAGTTATTTTGGTTGATTTTTTTTTACATTGAAATGTCCAATTGATTGTTTTCAAAAATGAAATAAAATTTGTCATATTCCAATTATTTTCTGGAACAAAATTTTTTCGAATAGCTAATAAAGTTATAATTCGATACATCGATCCAGTATCTATATATTTGTATTCTAATAGATTAGAAATATCTTGTGATAATAAACTTTTTCCAGATGAAGAATAGCCATCTATAGCAATAATCATTTTTTTATGATTCATAACAAGAACATAATTCATATTTATATGATAATAACTTATAAAAAAGTTTTACAGCTAAAAAGTCTGTCGTAACATTTTTTGTATTGGGTAATAATTCCACTATATCAAATCCTATTATATTTCTTTGTTGAAAAACTTTTTTAAAAAATTTTAAACTAGTATACCAACTTAATCCCCCTGGTTCTGGTGTACCTGTAGATGGAGCTATACTTGGATCAAAAACATCGATATCTATACTTAAAAATACATTATTTGATAATTTTTGAATAGCTTTTTTCATCCAAAAATCATTTGAATTTATATCGTGCATATAGAATACGTGATTTTTTTGTATATTTTTTTTTTCTGATATATCCATACTTCGAATTCCTACTTGAACAATAGGATGTTTTTTAGATGCTTCATACATTGAACATGCATGATTATATCGACTTCCTTTATATGTAGGACGTAAATCTGCATGAGCATCCATATGAAGGATACTTAAGTCAGAATATTGTTCTCCAAAAGCTCTTATACTTCCTATAGAGATAGAATGGTCTCCTCCTACAAAGGTGATAAACTTTTTTTTTGAAATATATTTTTTTGTAATATCATATATTGTTTTGACCATTTTTTTGGAAGATTTGGATTTAATTTTGATAAAAGGAGAGATAAATATTCCTCTTTTATATACCTCCGAATTTGTTTCAATATCATATAATTCTATGTAATTAGCCGCAGATAAAAAAGCTTGAGGACCTTTTTTTGCTCCTGTTTTCCATGTCTGATTTTGGTCATATGGGACAGGAATCAGTATTATTTTTGATGTTTTAAATTGAGTACATTTCATAAAACAATTAATATCCTAATATTTTCAATATTTCATGAGGATTTTGTGATTTTCTAAACACTCGGTGAATTAAATTATTTTTTGGATCTTGATTTATTAAAACATGAATAGGTTGAGGAATTAGACAGTGATGAACACCTCCGTATCCACTAATTGTATCTTGATATGCTCCAGTATTAAAAAATCCGATGTAAAGTGGTTTTTCTTTACGAAAACAAGGTAAATAAATGGCGTTCATATGTTGTTCAGAATTGTAATAATCATCACTATCACATGTTAATCCCCCTAAAAAAACTCTTTCGTAAAAATCGTCCCAACGATTTATCGCCATCATAATAAATCTATGTCTAATTGCCCAAGTATCAGGTAGTGTAGTCATAAATGAACTATCTATCATATTCCATTTTTCTCGATCGTTTTGACGTTTTTGACTAAGTATTCGATATAAAATTCCACTACTTTCTCCTACAGTAAATGATCCAAATTCGGTGTATATATGTGGTTCTGATATATTTTCTTCTTTACAAAATTTTTTTATTTGATAAATGATTTCATTAGTAATGTATTCATAATTATATTGAAAAGTAAGTGATGTTTTTATAGGAAAACCTCCTCCTATGTTTAAAATATCCAATTTTGGTTCTATTTTTTTTAATTTAGCATAAACATGAAGACATTTAAAAAGTTCATTCCAATAATAAGCAGTATCTTTTATACCAGTATTAATAAAAAAATGAAGCATTTTTAATTTTAATTTAGGATTATTTTTTATTTTATTCATATAAAAAATAATAATGTCTTTATATCCTATTCCTAATCTAGATGTATAAAATTCAAATTTTGGTTCTTCTTCAGAAGCAATACGAATCCCTAATTTAAATGGAGAATGAATAGAAGAGTTCAATTGTTCTAATTCATCAGAGTTATCTAAAATAGGAATTGTATTGAAAAATCCATTATTGATTAGTTCTGATATATTTTGAATATACTTTTTAGTTTTAAAACCATTGCATATAATTTCAATATTTTGATCAATTTTTCCTTTTTTATAAAGATTTTTAATAATTTCTATATCATATGCATAAGAAGTTTCAATACTAATATCATTTTTTAATGCTTCTTCTAAAATAAAAGAGAAATGAGAACTTTTTGTACAATAACAGTAAGTGTATTTATTATTATATTGATTGACAGTTATAGCTCTTCTAAACCATTTTTTAGCTTTTTTTATATTTTCTGATATTTTAGGTAAATATGTAAACTTTAATGGAGTTCCATAATTTTTTATAAGATTTATTAATGAAATCCCGTGAAATTCTAAAAAATTATTTTTTATTGAAAATTCTTCAGTAGGAAAATCAAAAGTTTGATCGATAAAATCAGAATAACGTATTTTCATTGAAATGAAATATAGAAAATGTTTTATAAAAAAAATAAATAGTATTTATTTCAATGTATTTTGATGAAAATTTTGAAATATTAAATACTTTTTTAGAAATACATCTACATTTCCATTCATAATATATTGAATATTAGATGTTTCATAATTTGTTCTTAAATCTTTTATTAATTTATAAGGATGCATAATATAGTTTCGTATTTGATTACCCCATTCTATTTTTTTTTTTGTTGACTGTATTTTTTCTTTTTGTTCATTTTTTTTAATTAATTCTAGGTTATATAGTCTAGATTTTAAAAGTTGTAAGGTTTTTTGTCTATTTTGTACTTGAGAACGAGTTTCAGTATTTTCTATAACAATACCTGTTGGTTTATGTTTTAATCTCACTCCTGTTTCTACTTTATTTACATTTTGTCCACCTGCACCACTTGAACGAAAAGTTTCCCATTGAATATCTGAATTGTGAATGTTGACATTAATGTCATTGTCTATCATAGGATAGACGTATACAGAAGAAAAAGATGTATGACGTTTTGAATTGCTATCAAAAGGAGAAATTCTTACTAATCGGTGTATGCCATTTTCGCCTTTTAAATATCCAAAAGCATAATATCCAATTATTTCTATTGTGACTGATTTAATTCCAGCAATTTCTCCACAAATAAGATGAATTTGTTTTACTAAATATTTTTTTTTTTCAGCCCACATCAAATACATTCTCATTAACATAGAAGTCCAATCACAACTTTCTGTACCTCCTGCTCCAGCAGATATTTGAAGTACTGCATTAAAAGAATCTTCTTTTTCAAGGAATAATTTTTTAAATTCAATATTCGAAACAAGTTTTTTTGTTTTCCAGTATTGATCATTTAATTCTTTTTCTAAGTTTTCTTTTTTAGAAAGAGAATATATTATTTTCAATTCTTCTAATTCTTCTTTTAATTTTTTAAATTCATTGATAGATGATTGTAATTTATGCATATTTTGAGACCAACTTTTTAAAACATTATGATCATTCCAGAAATTGGGATCGAACGTTTTTTCTTGTTCTTCACGAATATATGTATGTATTTCATTGATATTACAATCATTATAAATTGTATGTACTCTTTTTGAAAGAGCTTGAATTTCCTCTATATTTATTTTCATATCACGAAAATAAGTATTTTAAGATAATTAATTTTAGGGAATTATATTTATAATTTTTTTTAAATTAGACCTATTTGATAGAATTAAAGTTTTATATGAATTCCAATAAGTTAACTATAAAATCTCAAGAAGTCATACAAAATGCACAAAATATTGCATTAAGTAAAAATCAACAATCCATTGAAAATGCACATATATTAAAATCTATATTAGATAACGATAAGAATATCATTCCTTTTATTTTAAGAAGATTGCAAGTAAATCACCAATCCATAATAATCGGATTAGATCGAATTATATATGCTTATCCAAAAATAACAAGTGGTTTATTTCATCAACATTTTGGAAAGAATTTTACAAAAATGTTAAATATAGCAGAAAATTATGCTCATTTATTAAAAGATGAGTTTATATCCGTAGAACATATTTTCTATGGAATTTTCATGACTTTAGATGAAACTTCCACACTTTTACAAAATGAAGGAATTACGGAAAATAAAATAAAAGATATTATTGAAAACATAAGAAAAAAAAATGGAAAGGTCCTATCCTCTACCATGGATAATACCTATAATTCTTTAAAAAAATATGCAAAAAATCTAAATGAATGGGCGTATAAAGGAAAATTAGATCCTGTTATTGGAAGAGACGATGAAATACGCAGAGTATTACAAATTTTATCAAGAAGGACAAAAAATAATCCAATTTTGATTGGAGAACCAGGAGTTGGTAAAACAGCTATAGCAGAAGGATTAGCTCATCGTATTATTAGTGGAGATATTCCAGATAATTTAAAAAAAAAGAAAGTATTTTCTTTAGATATGTCTTCTTTGATTGCAGGAGCTAAATATAAAGGAGAATTTGAAGAACGTTTGAAATCGGTTGTAAAAGAAGTTTCATTATCAAATGGAGAAGTTATATTATTTATTGATGAAATTCATACTTTAGTTGGAGTAGGAGGAGGAGAAGGATCTATGGATGCTGCAAATATTTTAAAGCCCGCTTTAGCTAGAGGAGAGTTGAGAGCTATAGGAGCTACTACATTAAATGAATATCAAAAATATTTTAAAATAGATAAAGCTTTAGAAAGAAGATTTCAACAAGTATATGTTGATGAACCCAATATCACCAATGCAATATCTATATTACGAGGGATTAAAGATAAATATGAAAGTCATCATAAAGTGATGATTAAAGATGAATCCATTATTGCTGCAGTGGAATTATCAAAAAGATATATTCATGAACGATATCTACCAGATAAAGCTATTGATCTTATAGACGAAGCTGCTTCCAAATTGAGAATGGAAATTAATTCTAAACCAGAAAGTTTAGATGTTTTGCAAAGAAAAATCATGCATATGGAAATTCAAATAGAAGCTTTAAAAAGAGAGAATGATGAAAAACAATTAGAACCTCTTAAAAATGAATTATACAAATTAAATGAGGAAAAAATACAGTTAGAATATCAATGGCAAAATGAAAAAGATTTAGTAGAGGGAATACAAAAATCAAAAGATAAGATAGAGAACTTTAAATTTGAATCAGAACAAGCAGAAAGAATTGGTGATTATGGAAAAGTAGCTGAATTGAGATATGGAAAAATTAAAGAAGAAGAAAATAAAATTAAGCTATTTGAAACAGAATTAAAAAAAAAAGAATTTGAAGGAAAAAAAATGATTCAGGAAGAAGTATCTAGAGAAGATATAGCTCAAATAGTGTCCAAATGGACTGGTATTCCAATTACTAAAATGTTACAAAGTGAAAAAAATAAATTATTATTCTTGGAAAAAGAATTACATAAAAGAGTTATAGGACAAGATGATGCTATAGCATCTATATCAAATGCAATAAGACGTTCTAGAGCTGGATTACAAGATGAAAAAAAACCTATAGGATCTTTTCTTTTTATGGGAAGTACAGGCGTAGGAAAAACAGAATTGGCTAAAACTTTAGCAGAATATTTATTTGATGATGAAAATAATATGATTCGTATTGATATGAGTGAATATCAAGAACGTCATTCAATCAGTCGATTAATAGGAGCACCTCCAGGATATGTAGGATATGAAGAAAGTGGGCAACTAACCGAATCCATCAGGAGAAGGCCTTATAGTGTTATTTTATTAGATGAGATTGAAAAAGCTCATCCAGATATATTTAACATACTATTGCAAGTTTTAGATGATGGAAGATTAACTGATAATAAAGGAAGAACCGTCAATTTTACAAATACTATTATTATTATGACTTCTAATATAGGATCTGATGTAATACAGGATAATTTATATCAGGATATATCATATAATAGAATTGAAACGACTAAAAAAGCTTTAATAGATTTATTAAAAAATATAGTGAAACCTGAATTTATCAATCGTATTGATGAAATCATATTATTTAACCCTCTTTCTAGAAAAGAAATTAAAAGTATTGTAAAAATACAAATGGAAAAATTAAAAAATATTTTATTCAAAAAAAATATCCGTATTGATTTTACTTATGAAGTTATTGACTATTTATCAGAAAAAGGATATGACCATCATTTTGGTGCAAGACCATTAAAAAGAGTCATTCAAAGTGATATTTTAAATAGTTTATCTAAAGAAATTCTGAAAGAAAATATACAAAAAAAATATAAAATTTTAATAGATTTCTTTAAAGAACAAGGAATTATATTTAGACAAATTTCAATTGATAAAAATGAGTGAATTTGAATTAAAATATTTGGGAAAAACATCAAAAGTTTTAATATTGATCTAAAAAATTTTTACAATAAAAAAATTTTTTTTCCCAAATTGAAATAAAATATATTTATTTCCTATGATATTTTCTTTTTTTATTAAAAAATTTTTTTTTACATTTTTTTTATTTATGGATATAGATTGATTTTTTATAGCAAAATCGGCTTTTTTTTTGGATGAAAAAAAGCCGATTTTTTTCAAAAAATCTGTTAAAAAATAACCTTTATTAAATTCTTTTTTGGATAAACATGCATGTGGTATATTTTCATATATAGTATCAAAAATCTTTTCATTTAAAATATGAATAATACGATGATTTTTTTCAAATAAAATAGATGTGATTTCTATTATTTTTTTTGATTTTGTTTCCCCGTGAATCCATCGAGTCATTTCATATGCTAAGTTTTTTTGTAATATTCTTTTACTAGGTTCTTTTCTATGGTTTTGAATGAGATTTTCTATTGTTTTTGGATTTAAAAAAGAGTATATTTTTATATATTTTTCAATTTCATTGTCAGATATATTAATCCAAAATTGGTAAAATTTATATGGCGATGTTTTGTTACTGTTTATCCATATATTTTCTCCTTTTTCACTCTTACCAAATTTGATCCCATTAGATTTTGTAATTAAAGGAAATGTAAAGCCATATGTTTTTTTTCCTGTTTTTTTTTTGATAAGATCTATACCAGTAATAATATTACCCCATTGATCAGAACCTCCAATTTGGATTTCACATTTTCTTGTTTTATTTAAATAAAAGAAGTCGAATCCTTGTATCAGAGAATATGAAAATTCCATAAATGAAATTCCATTTTTTTTATTTTCAATTCTATTTTTCACAGATTCTTTGGATAACATATAATTTATAGAAAAATGTATTCCTACGTAATGAATAAATTCAACAAAATTGGTATTTTTCATCCAATTTTTATTATTTACTATTTCTATTTTTTCAGAAAAAAAATTTAAAAGATGGTGTATTTGTTTTTCTATAGATATTGCATTTTTGTTTAAAACTTCCTTATCTAATAGGATTCTTTTATTCTTTTTTCCAGATGGATCTCCTATATAACCTGTAGCTCCTCCAATTAATATTATGGACTTATGTCCTTTTTTTTGCAAATGAATTAATACAATAATAGGAAGTAAGTTTCCTAAATGAAGTGAATCCGAAGTTGGATCCAATCCGCTATATATTGTAGTCGATTGGTTTAATTTATTTTTTAATCCAGGAACTTGATTTTGGATCAATCCTCTCCATAATAGTTCTTCCATCAAATTTTCCATATTTTTCAATATAAAAGAAATTATATTAATAATGATCAAAAGTAAAATTTTACAGACTTTTTATTCATGTTTTTTGATTTTGATTCATATGTTTTTGTGTTATTTATTCAATCAAAATATGGTGTTTATAGTATGTAAAACATATATTTTTTTATTTTTTTTCAATAGTATTGTCTTATTCATTCATTTTTTTTTAAAAAATTTATATAAATTATCTATAATCATTTATATAATATGTAGTTCATTAAGATTAATATTTGGAATTTATATATATTATTATACAATTTCTATTTATCATCATTTACTTTCATTTTGTATTCATTTTATGTTGTTATATTTTATTACTTTATTTATTTTTCTTCCTTTTTATAGGAACAATAAATTTTGATGAATCTATTGTAGATTCTTATTTTTTTTTATAAATTTCTCTCTTATAACTGATTCTACCGATTTATTTTCTATTTTTGATGATAACCAAGATATTATATCTAAATATAAAAAAGTCCTTTTTTCATAAGGATGGTTGTAGTATTTTACTAATTTTTCTTTCAACTTTTTAAATTGAATTTTTGTTTGATGTGGATATACTTTTCCTAGATTTTTAAAAAAGTTAATCATTTCTTTTTGAACCATGTATAAATCATCTACTTTAATAAAAAATTTATATGTAGATCGAATTTTTTGATCCATATTTTCATCCATACCACTTTCATAAGAAGCAATTAAATGTAAAAGTCTAGCAAAACATTGTAAATCTTTTTGTATGTGTATTTTTTTATTTTCTATAATATTTGATAGATATTGAATAGTTTTGGGGTAATTTCCACTTCCAAAATACAAACAAGCCATTTTATAATATAAAATCATTATATAATGAGTATCCATATATTTTGACATTTTTTTTAAATTCACTATTAATGATGGAATGATTTTTTTTACTCCATCACAAAAAGTTCCATTCATATAATGTTTATTAATGCGATTAGTATATGTATAAATAAATATGAGTACTTTTGTGTTTTCATTGATCGTTATTTCTCCATTTGTGATTTCTTTTTCAAATTTTTCTAATACATAAGAAAATTTTGAGTAATAATTCAGGTAAAATAAAGAATCTAATAAATGATGAAACCCTTTTAAATAGCTTACAGGAGCTATTTTTTTTGCGTTGGAATAATCTTGGAATAAACAGATCCATTTGTAAGAATATCGATAACACATGATAAAATCTTGTCGTATATAATGATACCAAACTTGAGATTGATATAAGAATAATTTTTCATAAAAACGAAGTTTATTAAAATTAAATTTCGGGAAATTTGTACGAAAATATGTTTCTATAAATATTCGATCTTTTTCATTTCTTACATATCCTACTTTTAAATATAGTCCATATAATTCTAATGATAAATTGGATAAAGCATTATTATATTTTATTATTTCTAGTAATTCTTTGGATTCTACCGATAATTCCGATGATTTTGTACATAAACTTCTAGTTATATGTTGAGATTCAATCATTTTTTCAAATTCTAAAAGTTCGAATAGAATAGAGTTGCATTCATAATTTTTAGCAATATTTTTTGCTTTTTTAATTAGTTTTAAGCTATGAATATATAAACCTTTGTTATATAATATTTTAGAAAAATCTAAATATTCATGTATTTGAAGATCATAATTTTTTTGAATATGTTGTATTTTCAGACTTTTCAAAATTTTGTGATATAAATATTTTTTAATATTAGATAATTGTATTTTAGTAATTGTTGTGTTTTTTAATATTTTTTTTTCATCATAAAAGTTTATTTTCATCATGATTTCGAATAATTCTAAAAATTTTACATTTTTATGTTTTTTAATACTATTTGCATAAAGCTTGAAATTTCTTTTCTCAGATTTAGACATAGTTTGAATTAATAGAAATAAATAATCTGATTGATTTTTCATGTATTTATATATTGTAGTTTATTTTTATACTATATGTTGATAATGAACTTAATCAAAAATAATACTTGGCATTGACAATTGTAAATATTATAACTATATATTTCTCTTTTCTTTTTGGAAAAAATAGTTTTGAAATTTGATAGCATAAATATTAATGTAGTATGAAAAAAGAAAAAATTCAAATTTTTGATACATCATTACGGGACGGTGAACAATCTCCAGGATGTAGTTTAAATACTAATAAAAAAGTAGAAATAGCAAAAGAATTAGAATACTTAGGAGTCGATGTCATTGAAGCAGGTTTTCCTGTATCAAGTCCAGGTGATTACAAATCTGTTGAAAAAATATCTGAATCTATTAACAATACAATAGTATGTGCGTTATCTAGAGCTGTAAAAACAGATATAGAAATAGCAGGAGAATCGTTAAAAAAAGCGAAACTACCAAGAATTCATACAGGAATTGGAACATCTAATTGGCATATTAAATATAAGTTTAATAGTACCCCAGATAAAATTTTGGAAAGAGCAATTAATGCAGTAAAATTAGCCAAAAAGTATGTAGAAGACGTGGAATTTTATGCAGAAGATGCTGGACGAACAGAAAATAATTTTTTATTAAAAATTTGTGAAAAAGTTATACAATATGGAGCAACAGTAATCAATATACCGGATACGACAGGATTTTGTTTACCAGAAGAATATGGAAAAAAAATTCGTTTCTTAAAAGAAAATGTTCAAGGTATTCATAAAGTAATATTATCAACTCATTGTCATAATGATTTAGGATTAGCCACTGCTAATTCATTATATGGAATAATAAATGGAGCAAGGCAAGTTGAATGTACAGTAAACGGTATTGGAGAAAGAGCTGGAAATACTTCTTTAGAAGAAATTGTTATGATTATCAAACAAAATAAACATTTGAATTTATTTACTAATATAAATACAAAAAAAATTACATTTATCAGCAATTTTATTTCTAAACTTACAGAAATAACAGTTCCTGCAAATAAAGCTATAGTTGGATTTAATGCTTTTTCTCATTCATCAGGAATACACCAAGATGGTATAATTAAGAGAAAAGAAACATATGAGAGTATTAATCCAAAAGATGTAGGAGTTCATCAATCTTCCATTATTCTTACAGCTCGGAGTGGAAGAGCCGCATTAAATTATCGTTATGAAAAATTAGGTTTTTTTTTAAATCGAAATTCTATAGATAGAATTTATCCGATTTTTTTAGAATATGCAGACAAAAAAAAAGAAATAACGGATGAAGAATTAAAAATCATTTTGAAGAATTCGAATATCAACAATGATAATGATCAAAAAAGATATAGAAATTCAATTGAAATAAAATGTTAAATATTGTAAAAAATGATACAGTCATTATTCGATAAAATTTGGAATTATCATTTAGTAAGAAAATTAGATAATGGAATAGATGTTATTTATATTGATCGACATTATATCCATGAAGTGACAAGTCCACAAGCTTTTTTAGAAATAGAAAAAAGAAATATTTCCGTTTTTAGACCAAAACAAATAGTAGCTACTGCAGATCATAATGTTCCTACAATTCATCAATCGAGTCCTGATCTCGATTCTTTATCAAGGATACAAATCAATTTATTAACAAAAAATTGTAAAAAATTTGGAATTTCTTCTTTATATGGATTGGGACATAAAAATAATGGAATAGTCCATATTATTGGACCAGAGTTAGGTCATACTAAACCAGGTATGACTATTGTTTGTGGTGATAGTCATACTTCTACTCATGGAGCATTTGGTTGTATCGCTTTTGGAATTGGTACAACTCAAGTTGCTATGGTTATGGCTAGTCAATGCCTTTTATTATCCAAACCAAAACAAATGAGGATTCATTTGAATGGAAATTTGAAAAAGGGAGTTACATCAAAAGATGTAATTTTATATATTATTTCCAAACTAGGAGTGGACTCTGGAATTGGTTATTTTGTAGAATATAGTGGATCTACATTTCAAAAAATGAGTATGGAAGAGAGGATGACTGTTTGTAATATGAGTATAGAAATGGGAGCTAAAGGAGGTTTAATTGCTCCAGATCAAAAAACTTTTGACTATGTTGTTGAACATAGTAATGAAAAAATAGACTATAAAATGATGAAATATTGGAAATCATTAAAAACGGATATGGAATATGTGTTTGATCGAGAATATTCATTCATGGCTGATGATATTGATCCGATGATTACTTATGGAACGGATCCTGGAATGGCTATGAAAATAAATGGTACAATTCCGAATCAATCATTTCTTGACGATAAAAAAATGAATTCTTTAAAATATATGGGGTTTTCTCCAGGAGAATCTTTAATAGGAAAAACAATAGATTATATATTTATAGGAAGTTGTACGAATTCTCGAATAGAAGATTTGAGATTAGTAGCATCTATTGTTAAAGGAAAAAAAAAATCTCGTCATATACATGTTTTGATAGTCCCAGGGTCGAATAAAGTACTGAGACAAGCAAAAAAAGAAGGATTAGATGTTATTTTTAATAATTCTGGTTTAGATTTTCGTGAACCAGGATGTTCTGCTTGTTTAGGTATGAACTCCGATAAAATTCCTTCAGGGAAATATTGTGTATCTACATCGAATAGAAATTTTGAAGGAAGACAAGGACCTGGTTCGAGAACTTTACTATCCAGTCCTTTAACAGCAGCTGTTATAGCTATTGAAGGTAAAATTGTAGATATAAATAAATATATTCATGAAGAAATTTAAAAATATGATCAGTAGAGTTGTACCAATTCCAATAGAAAATATTGATACAGATCAGATTATACCATCTCGATTTCTAAAAGAATCAAATAAAAAAAAATTAGGAAAAAATTTATTTTCAGATTGGCGTTATAAAAAAGATGGTTCTTTAAATCAAGATTTTATATTAAATAGTGATGAATTTTTTGGTAAAATACTTTTATCGGGAAAAAATTTTGGATGTGGTTCTAGTAGAGAACACGCTGTTTGGGCTATATTTGATTATGGATTCCGAGTTGTCATAGCTAATTCTTTTTCTGATATTTTTAAAGATAATGCATTAAACAATGGGTTATTAGTTGTAGAATTATCTGAAGGTTTTGTTCAAACATTGTTTAAAATCATAACAAATAATCCTAGAACGGAAATACAAGTAGATTTAATTCATCAAAAAGTATTAATTATGAAAAAAAATAATTTTGAAAAATTTTATATACATCCATATAGAAAAAGTTGTTTTTTAAATGGATATGATGATATTGATTTTTTAATTACCATGAAAAAAGAAATAGAGATTTTTGAAAAGAAAAATATTTTACTAAAAAAGTAATGATCAAATATATTTCTGTAATAGAAGGTGATGGAATAGGACCTGAAATTATAAAACAAACAATTAAAATTCTAAATGCTATTGGATTAAAATATAATCATCAATTTTTTTATACAAAAGTTTTAGCTGGAGGATCTGCTATAGAAAAATTTGGAGATCCAATGCCAAAAGAATCTATAAATAGTTGTTATAAATCCGATGCTATTTTATTTGGATGTGTAGGAGATCCTAAATACGATAATAATGATTTAGGAAATAGACCAGAAGATGGATTATTAAAACTTCGAAAAAAAATGGATTTATATTGTAATATTCGTCCAATTAAATCCTATCCAGAAATTGATAATGATGCTTATCATATAAATAATCAAAAATTATTCAGCAATGTTGATTTTGTAATATATCGCGAATTAACAGGAGGAATTTATTATGGGAAAAAAGGAAGATATAATAATGGAGAATCCGCTTATGATTACTGTTCTTATTCAAAAAGAGAAATTGAAAGAATAGGCCATTTAGCATTTCAATCAGCTCTTTCTAGAAAAAAAAAATTAACATTAGTGGATAAATCTAATGTATTAGAAACTTCTAGATTATGGCGTGAGATTATAAAAAAAATGTGGTGTACTTATTCTGAAGTTAATTTAGATTTTTTATATGTAGACAATGCAGCTATGCAAATTATTGTGAATCCCAAAAGATTCGATGTTATATTAACGGAAAATATGTTTGGAGATATTTTATCGGATGAATCTAGTATTATTAGTAGTTCTTTGGGATTGTTACCTTCAGCATCTATAGGAGAAAAAATATCTTTATTTGAACCTGTACATGGGTCTTATCCTCAAGCAAAAGGAAAAAATATAGCAAATCCGTTAGGATGTATTCTTTCAGGATCGATGATGTTAGAATATTTTGGTATGGTTCAAGAAACAAAATTATTAGAAAAAGCTGTTAGAATATCTATAAAAGATGGTTTTTCTACAAAAGATATCAATCCCAATTCATATAAAAATACAGATGAAGTTGGTGATTATATCAAAAAATTGATATTGTCAAGCTAGTAAATTTTTTCTATAATTGGAATTTTAGGATTTAAAATTTCGTTAATTCTATTAGAAAGGAATGGAAAGAAATTTGTTTTATATTCTTTATATGTTATAAATGTTTTTTTTTCACAAAAAAAATTTATAGGAATAGGTTTGATTATTACATTATTTCTATATTTTATAGGAGAAATTATTTCTATTTTTGATATAGATTTTTGATTGTTTATATGAGAATTAAACCATAAATAAACATATATGAGTAACTGCATTGTATTTGAATAAATTGGATTTGTAAATATATCTTTTCTTTGTTGAAAAGATATATTTATATCTTTTTTTTTAGATAGTCCTATTTTATAATCAATAATACGATTAACTCCGTTAATCTCGTCAATTCGATCGATAATTCCATGTAAATGAATTTTTTTTGATTGAATATGAATAATATTAGATATTTTATGTTCTACATTTTTAATCAATATTTTATTTCCTTTTTGAATCACTTGTTCATCCCATAAGATAAAATGTTCTATATAATTTTTTATTAGAAAATAATATAGTCTATTGTTTTTTATTTTTTCAAGTTTTTGTTCGGATAAAATTTTTTTAATAGTTGGCTTAACTATTTTTTTCATATGATGAATATAAGTATTAGTAATGTAATTTCCTTTTATAGGAGAATAAATCAGTTGTAAAACTTTGTGAGTCATTTCTCCAATTTTTAATTGGCATAAGTTAGATTCCTTATTTTTTAGATTCAGGATTTTTTTAGAATAAAAAAGAATAGGATTTTTATTATATAAAATGATAGAAGATGGAGATATACCTTGTATTCTTAAATCATTCAATTGATTGATAAAATATTTTGTTTTTTCAATAAAAATTGGTTTTTTTTTTTTATTAGGAAAACATGAAAAATTTTTGTTTTTTATTGATATTTTATAACCAATTTTTAATTGGTGAATAAAAGAACTCATTTCTCCAGAATTGATTTCATCTGGTTGGTTTTTAAATATGAGAAATATTTTTTTCGAAGATTGATAAATTCTTATAAAATGAGAAAAGTAATATTTTTCTCTCATCAAATCGTCATGAATTCTTAGTTTTTTTTGAATATCATAGGGAATTAAAGAATAATTTTTTTTTTTAGGAGGGATGACATTTTCATTGAAAGAAGTAATGATAGTTATGTCAAATTTTTCAATAAAGTTTTTTGTAAAACTTGTAAAAAATAATTTTGGGGATTTTTTGTTTCTATACTCCATGCTTTCCATTTTTACAAAATCATTGTATATGTGAAATAGATCATTTACAATAAATGATGAAATTATTTTTTTTCTATCCAATATTTTCAATCGAAAAAATAACAACTCTAATTTGTATAAAAACTGTAATTCGATATAATGTTTAGTAATATCTTTATACAAAAAGTTTTTGATTTTTCTGATAAAACTAATTAGTATTTTTAATATTTTTTTTATATTCAATGATTTTATGAACAATACATGAAGATAGTTATTCATTAAATATTTTTCTATTAATTGTTTGGAAATAAAATATGAATTATTATTATGTAGTAATTTTTTTATTATAAAATTGTTTTTGATAAAAATATTTTGAATATATCTATCTAAAAATATTTTTTTTACATATTTTGTTTCAATTTTGTTGAATTTATTTTGTTGTATTAAAAATTCAAATATTACTTGAAAAGTATAATGAAGAGGTATATCTTTTAAAGGAAAATGGATATGAATGGATGATTGAATATTGAAAACATTTCTAATAGAATATATTAAAGGAATCAATAAAGAATGATCTGATGGAATTATCAATATTTTTTTGAATGGATTTTTATTATTGATTGTTTTTTTTATGATATTTTCTACTATTTTTATTTGTTCTATTTCTTTTGAAACACCAATAACACTCAATTTATTTAAAATTTCTATTTTTTTATTATTGAAAATATTATGAGTAGGATTCCTATTATATTTGAAATATTTTGTATTATCACATAATTTATATATAAAACATTGATTGTTTTGATCTATTCTTTTTACTAATTTTTTTTCCCATTTATCGAAAATTAAATTTTTTCGAAAAAAAAAATTAGTTCTACATTTAAGTTATGTGATAGAAAGTTATCTAAATAATCAATAGATTTTTTATACATTAACCCTTGATATGTCAATCCTTTTTCTAATAATTTAGATTGTAAAATATGATAATATTGATTCATTTTTTTCCAAAAAAGTATTTTTTTTTGATCAAAAAAATTTGAATTCCATTGTTTTATTTTTTCTGTAGATATAATGGAATGAAAAACATGATGAATATTCATCATATTAAAATCAATATATTGAAAATCATTTAATATTTTAGGAGTAAGTCTAATAAACTTCACTAATTCATTCTTATCAAAATGATCTTTTTTTAGAATCGAAATAAAATAAAAAAAAAGATGAAATTGATCCAATTTTTTCTTTTTAGAAATCAATTCTAAAAATTTTTCTATTGTAAAAAATTTAGTATTGATTTTTTTAAATAAACAATGATATTCATCCTTTATATATTCTATAATATCTAAATCCTTAGATAGAAATATTAATTTTCTATTATTAGAATTTTGTTTTTTGAATAATGCAATATGTTTTTTGATTATTTGATAGATTTTTTTTTTCACGATATATATAAAACCTTTTTAAGAAACATTTTTCATTTTGAAAAATGTTTTAATTTTGTATTCGTCTTTAATAATTTGATTTTTTAATTCATTAATAGATTGGAATTGAATTTCCTCTCGTATAATTTTAATCATTGATATTTTTATTTTTTTTCCATAAATTTCTTGAAAAAAATTGAATATATGAACTTCTAGTTTTGTTTTTCGATTCTTATGATGTATAGTAGGATTTAATCCTATATTTAACATACCTTTGTATATTTGATTGACATAATGTATTTGAACTGCATAAACCCCCCGTTTTGGTACTAATTTTTTTGAATCAACTATGAAATTAGCCGTTGGATATTTCATTACTTTTCCTAATCCTATTCCTCTTACAACATATCCAGACAATGTATAGAAATAACCTAAAGATTCATTTGCCCATTCTAAATTTCCTAATAAAAGAGATTTTCGTATCTCAGTAGAACTAATTATTTTGTTTTGAAGTTGGAATGGAGGTATTTTATATAATCGAAATTTCTTTTTTTGAGAAAGAATTTTGAGTTCGTTGTAAGAATTTCTTCTATTTTTTCCAATATGAAAATCATATCCAACAATCATTTTATCAATATTCAATTTATAATGTAATATTTTTTGATAAAAAATTTTTGTACTCAATTTTGAAAAAATTCTTGTAAAAGGATGAATGATTAAATGTTCGATTCCAGTATTTTTTAAATTAGATATTCTTTCTGAAAGAGTATTTAGATAATAAAATTTTTTGTTTGGATATAATATTTCTTGTGGATGAGGATTAAAAGTCAATAAAACTGAACAGTATTTTTTTTTTTTATTTACAACTAAATTTTGAATGATTCTTTGATGTCCTATATGAACTCCATCAAAAAATCCAAATGTAAAGACACATGGATATGAAGAAGAAAATTCTTCAATTAACGAATAAATTTTCAAAATTTTATATCTTTTCTCTTACATTTATAAATGCAAATATATGAATGATTTTTTGAAATCAAATTAAATTTTTTAAGATAAAAATGAAGAATAAGAATAAAGAAGTGAAAGGAATCATCACACAAATTATAGGACCAGTTATCGACGTTTCTTTTAAAGAGAAAATACATATTCCTAAAATATATGACGCATTAGAAGTAGAAAATTCCAAAGAAAATCCAATTATTTTAGAAATACAACAACATATTGGAGATAATAAAGTTCGATGTCTTTCTATGGAAGAAACATATGGATTACGAAGAGGTCAAAAAGTAAAGGTTTTAAATCAACCAATTACTATTCCAGTAGGAAAATCTATTAATGGAAGAATATTCAATGTTTTAGGAAATTGCATAGATGGATTAGGTAAAGTGAAACATTCTGAAAAAAGGTCGATTCATAGCTCTCCTCCTTTATTTCAAAATTTATCGACTCATACTGAAATATTATATACGGGAATTAAAGTTATTGATTTAATTGAACCATATCCAAAAGGAGGTAAAATTGGATTATTTGGAGGAGCTGGTGTTGGAAAAACTGTATTAATACAAGAATTAATAAATAATGTTGCAAAAAAATACGGAGGTATGTCTGTTTTTGCAGGAGTTGGAGAAAGATCTAGAGAAGGTAATGATTTATTAAGAGAAATGTTAGAAGCTGGAATTATAAATTATGGAGAATCTTTTATGAAATCAATGAAAAATGGTTATTGGGATCTATCTAAAGTGGATAAAAATATGTTGGAAAAATCCAAAGCTACTTTTATTTTTGGTCAAATGAATGAGTCTCCAGGAGCTAGAGCAAGAGTCGCTTTATCTGGATTAACCTTAGCTGAATATTACCGAGATCAACCGTTAAATAGTAAAAAAGGTCAAGATGTTTTATTTTTTATAGACAATATATTTCGATTTACTCAAGCTGGATCTGAAATATCTGCCTTATTAGGAAGGATCCCTTCATCTGTAGGTTATCAACCAACTTTGTCATCCGAAATGGGCTCTATGCAAGAAAGAATTACTTCAACAAAAAATGGATCCATTACATCTGTACAAGCAGTTTATGTTCCTGCTGATGATTTAACAGATCCTGCTCCTTCAGTAACATTTTCTCATTTAGATGCAACAACGGTTCTATCTAGAAAAATATCTTCTTTAGGAATCTATCCTTCGGTCGATCCATTAGATTCAACTTCACGAATATTATCTCCAGAAATAATAGATAAAAACCATTATGATTGTGCATTACGTGTAAAAGAAATTCTACAAAAATATAATTCTTTACAAGATATTATAGCAATATTGGGAATTGATGAACTGAGTGAAGAAGATAAATTAGTAGTATCTAGAGCTAGAAGAGTTCAGAAATTTTTATCACAACCTTTCCATGTTGCAAAACAATTTACAGGAATAAAAGGAGAGTTTGTGAAAATTGAGGACACTATCAAAGGATTTAATATGATACTTAATGGAGAATTAGATAATATACCAGAAATATCTTTTCATTTAAAAGGAACGATTGAACAAGTAATAGAACATGGAAAAAAAATATTAACAAATATATCATGATGGAACTAAATATTATAAGTATAGATAAAGTAGAATATTATGATAATGTATTTTCCATTAAAGCTCCTGGTATGAATGGTTATTTCCAAATATTAAATCAACATATTTTTTTTATATCTATTCTAAAAAATGGAATGTTGACATTTACTCTAAGTAATTCGAAAAAAATACGAAAAATGAACATAAAAAATGGATTTTTACAAGTAAATAAAAATGTAGTAATTGTTTTGTTATAATTAAAAATGAATGATTTGTTATTCTTTTTGAATAATATCATTTGTAAATATTTTTATAGCACTAAAAATAAATTTGTTCAAAACAGATTCATCAATTACACAAATCAGGTCCGAATAGGAAATATTTTTTTTTACATAAAATTGGAAAAACTAGTTTTCATTTCGTTTATTATTTATATTCTATGAATCTATTTTATCCTAAATCAGAATTATATCCATAAAAACAGATATTTTATCATTTTGTATGAAAAATTTCATTATAAGATATTTTCAAAAAAAATAAATAAATTTTATGATTTTTTTGTATATTCAATTTTGATTTATTTTATATTATGATATATAATTTTTTCATTCATTCATTTTTAATTATGAATAATATAATCATTATTCATGATTCTTTTGATAATATACTTTATAAGTATTCCGTATGACCTAAAAAATAGAAATTTTTGATAATTTATCCTTTTTTTTATTTACGGAAGTAGTAATCAAAATATTGATTGTTCTATATGTTCATATTTTGTCTAATTCTTTTTTTATAGAATAATGGGTATTGACTTGATTTATCGGTTTATTGCATTTTGATTAAATTAAAATCTACGTTTTTTTTTCCAAATGTTGAAAAATATGAATTTTTCAAATTTTGTTATTAACCAATTATAATATATTTAATATAAATTATATTGAAGTAAATCAATCGACATTTTGTTTTTATAGCATACTATCATACTGTTTTAGTGTTATATTTTGTTATAAATCAAAATCTAATTGTTTTTTTATCCATATTCATAAAAAATTATAAGATTTATTTTCTTTATATAAAATGTAAACATTGATATGTTCATTGAAATTATATATTATATAAATAGAGAAATGGAAATGTTAAACATATCCATCATACATTTGAAACATATATATCACATTTGAGTTTATTTCTCATGATTATGGAAATTTATGATCTTTGAAAAGAATTATTTTCAAATTTTTGATGAAGAATATTTATTGTGCATTTATTTAAATGATATAAAAAAATACATATATTATTTTTCCATTTTTTGAAAAAAAATTTTTATATGTGATTTATAAAAGTTTACTAATTTTGTTGTTATAAATAAAATTATGAAATATATGTCTGATATTGAATCTATAGTTTATTCTCTTATTATGGATAAACTCAGTGTAGAAAAAAAAGAAATTTTTTCTAACTCTAGTTTTACGAATGATTTAGGTGCAGATTCATTAGATATAGTAGAACTCATTATGGAATTTGAAAAAGAATTTGATATTAGCATTTCTGATGAAAAAGCTGAAAAAATAACAACAGTTGGTGAAGCGATCATAGCTATCAAAGATCTTATATATGAAAAAAAAAATATAGAAAAAAAATCTGAATAGAAAGATTTTTATGCACAATAAATATGAAAATTTTTTCAAAAAAGTAGTTATTACTGGTATTGGAACCATTACTCCAATAGGAAATAATGTAGAGGAATATTGGATTTCTCTCATTAATGGAAAAAGTGGTACAGCTCCAATTACCTATTTTAATACTAAAAAATATAAAACAAAATTTGCATGTGAAATAAAAAATTATGACCCTCGTCTTTATTTTAGTAAAAAAGAAATTAAAAAATTGGATCCATGTGCTCAATATGGAATCATTTCTTCTAATGAAGCAATAGAAAATAGTGGGATTGATTTTTCTAAAGAAAAAAAAGAAAGAATTGGAGTTGTTTGGTCTTCTGGTATTGGAGGTCTTTTAAATTTAGAAGAATCTATATCGGATTATATTATAAACGGTTATATACCCAGATTTAGTCCTTTTTTTATTCCTAAAATGTTAATAGATATTACTGCCGGTTATATATCCATGAGATATGGATTACATGGACCTAATTATGCCACAGTATCTTCTTGTGCTTCTTCTTCTCATGCAATAGTAGATGCTTATCATTTAATATGTTTAGGAAAAGCAGACGTAATGATAGCTGGAGGATCAGAAGCTGCTATAACACAAAGTGGAGTAGGTGGATTTAATGCTTTACATGCATTATCAACTAGAAATGATGATTTTCAATCGGCTTCTAGACCTTTTGATCGAGATAGAGATGGTTTTGTTTTAGGAGAAGGATCAGGTTGTCTTATTCTTGAAGAATATAAACATGCTAAAAATAGAGATGCATTCATTTATGCTGAAATAGGGGGAGTTGGATTGTCTGGAGATGCGTTTCATGTAACAAAACCACATCCAAAAGGAAAAGGGATTATGTTAGCTATGAAAACGGCTATAAATGATGCATGCATTAAATATGAGGAAGTAGATCATATTAATTCTCATGGTACTTCCACTAAATTAGGAGATATAGCAGAAATAAACGCTATTCAAAATGTTTTTTCTGATAAAATATTTGATATAGATATTAATTCCACAAAATCAATGACAGGTCATTTATTAGGTGCTGCTGGAGCGATAGAATCTATTGCTTCAATACTTCCTTTAACTAAAGGAATCATTCCTCCTACTATCAATCTATTTCATCAAGATGAAAATATAGACTCAAAAATTAGATTAACACCAAATCAATCTATTCGAAAAAAAGTAAAAATTAGTATATGTAATACTTTTGGTTTTGGAGGTCATAATGTTTGTATTTTATTTAAAAAATAAATCAATGTGATTTTCATAACATGATGTTCAAAAAACAAGAAATATCTGTTTTATTTAGAAAAATTAAAAAAATATTAGGATTTTCTCCAAAAAATATCAATTCCTTAATAGATGTTTTTGTATATAATTTTTATGAAAAAAAAAGTCATATACATGAAAAATATTTTTTTAATTTTCAAAGATTAGAATTTTTAGGAGATTCCGTTTTAAATACTATTATATCCCATATTTTATGTGAAAAATATCCTGAAAAAAAAGAAGGAGAATTAACTCAAATACGATCAAAAATAGTTTGTAGAAAAAATTTAAATGAACTGTCTAAAAAATTGACTATATACGATATTTTTTTAGATAAAACCATGATATCTAATAATAATGTATTAGGAAATACATTAGAAGCTTTAATTGGATTCGTTTATTTAGAAATAGGATATCAAAAATGTAAGAATTTTGTATATGAAAAAATATTACATAACCATATTAATTTTTCGAAAATTCAGGGTGAAATATTTCGTTATAAGGTATGGATGATAGAATGGTGTCAAAAAAATAAATTTTCAATTAATTTTAATACTTTTTTGGATGAAAAAAATAAAAATAATATGACTTATATATCCATATTTACAATATCGGAATCCAATATTCACACTCAAGGTGTTGGTTTTTCAAAAAAAACATCAGAAGAAATAGCTGCAAAAAAAGCTTATTTTCTTCTTTTAAAAAGAAAAAAAAAAAATTAAATCATATGGATTCTGTTAATAAAAAATATCCTCATATAAAAAAAGGAAGAGGTCATCCATTAGTATTGCTTCATGGTTTAATGGGTGGATTAAGTAATTTTAAATATGTATTAGATTTTTTTCCCAAAATAGGTTATGAAGTCATTTTTCCCTTTCTTCCTCTTTATAATAGACCTCTATTTTTAACAAATATATATAGCATATCTAATTATATAATTGAATTTTTAATTGAAATAGGAGTAAGAAAAGTGACTTTGATTGGAAATTCGTTAGGAGGTCATATAGCCTTAATTATAGCAAAAAATAACATGGATTTGGTTCATTCTCTAGTATTAACTGGTAGTTCTGGTTTATTTGAAAAATCTTTTGGATCTCATTTTCCTAAAAGAGAAAATTATGAATATATTAAGAAAAAATCACAAGAAGTATTTTATAATCCTAGTATAGCAACTAAAGAACTAGTGGATGAAATTTTTCATATTGTAAATGATAAAAAAAAAGGAATAAAAATTTTATATATGGCAAGAAGTTCCATGAAATATAATATGTCTAAAGATTTATCTTTGATTCATATTCCGATTTGCTTAATTTGGGGAAAACAAGATTATATTACTCCTCCAGATGTTGCAAACTTATTTCATAAATTATTACCCAATTCGGATTTATATTGGATTGATAAATGTGGACATGTTCCTATGATGGAACATCCTAAAACATTCACAATAATTATGGAAAAATGGCTTTCTCAATTTAATTTGAATCATGAAAATATTTTCTGTAAAATTTAAAAAGAGTATATCTGATATTAATCAATTTATTGTTAATAAGAATTATCCTGAGTATGCTTTTGCAGGAAGATCTAATGTAGGAAAATCTAGTTTAATAAATTGTATCACCAATCGAAGATCGATAGCACGAGTTTCCTCCCATCCGGGAAGTACAAAATTGATTAATCATTTTATAATAAATCAAGAGTGGTATTTAATAGACTTGCCAGGTTATGGTTTTTCTTCTAATAAATACCTTAAGAAAACAAATAATAAACTAATTATAGATTATATTTTTTATAGAAAAACTATAACCTGTTTATTTTTATTAATAGATTGTAGAATTTTGATGCAAAAAATTGATATAAATTTTATAAATTTTTTAAACAAAAAAAAAATCAAATTTTGTATTGTTTTTACAAAAGTTGATAAATTAAAAAATATGAATATTCTTGATCATCATATTGTATCATATTTTTCTAAAATGAAAAAAAAAATGATTTATCCTAAATATTTTAAAATATCTTCAAAAAAAAAACTGGGGATCAAAAATATGAAACAATATATAGAAGAATTAAATCAATTACAAAAAAAAGCTCATTATTCCTAATTCATAAGATTTTAATCCAAATCCAAAAATAGTTCCGTTACAAACAGAAGATAAAAATGATTTTTTTCGAAAAATTTCTCTAGAATATATATTGGATATATGAATTTCCACTACTGGAGTTGTAATGGATTTAATAGCATCTGCAATAGCAATAGAAGTATGAGTATACGCTCCTGCATTCAATAAAATGCCATCAGAATTAAATCCTATTTGATGTAACATATCTATAATTTTTCCTTCGCAATTATATTGATAACAATCAATATTTATATTAGAAAATATTTTTTTTTTTTTTACTTGATGAATATATTCATGAAAATTTTCCGTTCCATAAAATTTTGTTTCTCTTATTCCTAAGAGATTTAAATTAGGACCATTAATGATAATTATTCTTTTCATGTACAAAATTTTGATTCAAAATATTTATAACTTCATGATTACTTAATCGAATAAAAATTTTTTTTTTCAGATGTTTTCTAGTTAATCCTCCAAAATTTATACGATCTAATTGAATGACATCGTAATTCAATTTTTTGAAAATTCGTTTAATAATTTTATTCCATCCTAAATATAATCCAATTTTTATTTCGTTTTTCAAATAACCTTTATATATAAAATTAATTTTTATTCTTCCTTCTTTCAAAAAAATTTTTTCTTTTTTGATTTTATATATATCTTTTGATTCTATTTCTTGATTTAATAAAACACGATAAATTTTCTGTATACGGTGTTTTGGATGAGTTAATTTTTCGGATATTTGACCATCATTTGTAAGAAGTAAAAGACCAGTTGTTAATCGATCCAATCTTCCTACGGGAAATAACCTATACTTTATCAAATCATGAGGAATTAAGTTCATCACCGTTTTTCTATGAAATTGATCTTTAGTTGTTGTAATAAAACCTTTAGGTTTATCTATTAACAAATAAATTTTTTTTTCAATTTTAATAGTTTCTCCATTAAATTTTACGATATCTTTTGTATTAATTATGGTACCTAATTTAGTAATAATCTTTCCATTAACCTCTACGGATCCTGATTGAATTAATAAATCCGATTTTCTTCTAGATGAAATTCCTGCACAAGATAAGAAATGATTTAATCTTATTTTTTTTTGTTTTGTAAACATATAAAAATTAATTAAAATTGAAAAATGATTTTTGTCTGATATTTTTTTAATTTTTGAATTGATAATTCATAGTTTGGAGAAAATACTAATGTAAAACCACCACCACCAGATCCACATAATTTCATATAATGAAAATCATTATATATTCCTTCTTTCCAAATTTTAATAAAATTTTTTGGAATCATATAATAAAGATTATCAAAAATCCAAATAGATATTTTTTTAACACAATGTAATAAAGATTGAAAGTCTTTTTCTAAAAAAAATTTAATGCATTTTTGATTATATTGTACGAATTCCTTTTTTAAATTTTTTTTAAATGTGTTGTTTTTTAATTTTTTCAAGAAAAATTTGATCATATATCTTGTTTCTCCTTTCCTTTCTGAATTTAATAAAAAAATAGCCCCTTTTCCTTTTTTGTTTTTTTTAGGTATTTGAATTGTTGATATTTTATTTTTAGAATAAATTAAAAAAGGTTTATTGAAATAACATATTAAAGGATCTAAACCCGAACTTTTTTCATGAAAAAAAGATTCCATATCACTAAAAATTTTTGTAAAAAATAGAAGATTTTCATCTTTTATTTCATTAACATTTTTTTTACTTCTTGAATATCTATCATAAATAGAGGCAACTAAAGCTCCAGAACTTCCTAACCCACATTTTTGAGGAATATTAGAATGAAAATATATTCCTTTTTCTAAATCTTGCGAAAAGTTTTTGAGATGTAGCATTTTAAATGAAGAATGTTTTTTTGATAGAGAAAGAAAATTGTAGAATTTTTTCATTTCTTGATTAGAATGAAAATGATGAATATTATTTCCAAACTTTAAAATTCCTTGATAAAAATCATAAGGAATAGAAAGTCCACAGTAATTTTCTAAAACTCCATATTCTCCAAATAATAAAATCTTTGAAGGAAATATAGAATGTTTCATTTTTTACTTTGTAATTATTAAATTTAAATTTTATTTCTATGGTTATCATATAAATATAAAAATAAATATAAAAAAAGAATTTCATTGAAATGAAAATAGCAGTATATGGACAAAAAATTACGGAACAGAATATACCATATTTAAATAAGTTCATTAAATACGCGTTAAATCAATCGATAGAAGTGTATATAGAAAAATGTTTTCTTCAAACATTATCATCTTTTCGTGAATTTAAAGAAATGAAATATCCTATATTTTCTCATTATGAAGAATTAAAAAAAAATTTTAGCCTGATGTTTACTTTTGGTGGAGATGGAACTATTTTATCTGCTATTAATTTCATAAGAGATTCTGGAATTCCTATTGTAGGAGTAAATACTGGAAATTTAGGATTTCTCGCAACTTTTAATAAGGATGTTTTTATTCATAAGATTGATCAAATATTTAATAAAAAACTATATTTAATGCCAAGGAGTTTATTATGTTTGGAATCATCAATCATCAAATTTCATAAAACATTCAATTTTGCATTAAATGAAATAGTCATTTTACGAAAAGAAACTGTTTCTATGATCACTATAGATGTTTATATTGATAATGATTTTTTAACATCGTATTGGGCTGATGGTTTAATCATTTCTACTCCTACAGGTTCTACTGGTTATTCTTTGAGTTGTGGAGGACCTATTATTAGTCCTGATAATAAAAATTTTGTTCTTACTCCTATTTCTCCACATAACTTGTTTTCACGTCCATTGGTAATATCAGATCATCAAACAGTACACTTAAAGATACATAGTAGAACTATGTATTATTCATTATCAATGGATACAAGATTAACTTCTTTAAAAAAGGAAAATGAATTATATATTAAAAAGGCTCCTTTTTATGTATATATATTCCAGGAAGGAAAAAATACTTATTTTAAAACCTTAAGAGAAAAACTATTATGGGGTATAGATCAAAGAAACTAAGTTTATATTATATTTGTGAAAAATGTTTTTTATGATGTTTTATGAAAAACTTATTAGAAAAAATAGATTATAGTAAAATACCTCATCATGTAGCTATTATTATGGATGGAAATGGCCGTTGGGCTGAAAAAAGGGGAAAATTGAGAACTTTTGGTCATGAACAAGCTATGATATCTATTATAGATTCTTTGAATGCTTGTAAAGAATTAGGTATTCCATATATTACTTTATATGTTTTTTCTTCAGAAAATTGGAGTCGTCCTAAACAAGAAGTAGAAAATCTATTAAATTTATTTCATAAAAATTTAAAAAAGTATCTAGAAGTGATTCATCGAAAAAATTTGAGAATTATTTCTATTGGATGTATGGAAAAATTTTCAGATTTTCTTCAAAAAGTACTTTGTTTTTTTATAAAAAAAACAAAACATAACAGTTCTGGAACTCTCGTTTTAGCATTGAATTATGGATCTAGAGAAGAAATTATAAGAGCTACAAAAAATATTGCAAAAAAAGTATGTCAAGGAGTTATCCCATTAGAAGATATAAATGATTCTTTTTTTCAAGATCATTTATACACAAAAAATTTACCAGATGTAGATTTAGTTATCAGAACTAGTGGAGAAAAAAGAATAAGTAATTTTTTGCTTTGGCAGTCTGCTTATGCTGAATTATATTTTACAAATATTTTATGGCCTGATTTTAGAAAAAAAGATTTTTTTAAAGCTATTATCAATTATCAAAAAAGAAAACGTCGTTTTGGTAATATTCATTAATTTTTATTCATGATGAATAATTGTATTGTTTTTAAAAATATATGTTATTATTTATCTTTTTTTATATTAATACAATTATTGTTCTCACACCATTTATTTTCTGAAACAAATCCATACTTTGATTCTAAAAAGGGAAAATTCATTATTCATAATAAATACAATATTCATCAGATAACTGTAAGGAATATTTTTATAAAAGGAAAAACAATTTTGGATGGTAATTATATATATGATATAACTGGTATTCATCCAGGAGATATAACATTGAATACCAAAGTAGATAATTCTATTCGAGAATTGTGGAAAAGTAATTTATTTAAAAATGTAACTGTTTTTAAAAAAGAAGTAGGAAAAAATAAAATTGATCTTTTATATAAACTAGAGGACTTAGATGAAATACATGATATCAAAATTAAGGAAAAAGGAGGTAATGAAGTGAATCCAAATCAGTTTTTAAGTATTACAAATATTCAATTTGGATATCGAATTCCCCAATATTTGATTCGGGTAATCAAAGAAGATATTCAATCATTTTATGAAAAAAAAGGATATCCTAATGTTTCTGTTAAATATAAAATATTAGAAGATAAAAATACTTCTAAAAATATATTATATTTTCTCGTTATAAAAGGAAAAATAGTGGAAATAGAAGAAATTGATTTTGATGGAAATAAAATTGTTTCTGATCAGGATTTATTAACTTGTATGATAAATACGAAGAGTCATTATCCTTTCCCTTTCATACAAAAACCTGTTTATTATTTTGTTCAAGAAAACATAAAACAAGATTTGATAGGGATTCAAAAACAATATCAATCTATTGGAAATAGATACGCAAATATTTTTTTAGATTCTGTATGGGAAAAAAAAACTGGAAATTATGGATTAAAAATAAAAATAATCGAAGGAAAAAGATATTACATAAGAAATATTTCTATTCATGGTAATGAACATGTAGATACAGATACATTAAAAAGAATTCTTTTTCCTAAAATGATGAAAAGAGGTAAATATTATAAAAATGTTTATAATAGAATAAGACTAGAAAAACGTCTCTTCGGTAAAGATTGTCGTAGCGTTTTTACTCAATATTTAAATTTGGGATATTTATTTGTTAAAATATTTTTGGAAGAAAAATTAACACGTACGAATCAAGTAGATTTATTTATTCGAATATATGAACAAGAGCCTGTTCATATTCATGAAATAAAAATCAAAGGAAATGTCATTACAAATGAAGAAATAATTAGAAGAGAATTTCAAATGATGCCTGGAGATAAGATTTCTCCTGAAAAAATCAAAGAAAGTTTTGTTTCTTTAGAAAAATTAAATTTATTTAATCAAATATCTTTTAGATTTGTTCCATATAAAAATAACTCTGTGGATATAGAATGGAATGTTGTGGAAAAAAATGCTAATGAAATTCAATTACAAGGGTCATTAGGAGGTAATTGCATTTCAAAATTTATTGGAAGATTAAATTTCAATTTTAAAAATTTTTCTATTAAAAACATTTTTCATCCAAGATCATGGGATCCTGTTCCACAAGGTGATGGACAAAAACTACAGATTAGTAGTGAATTTGGTCGGTATTTTCATTCTTATGGATTTTCTTTTACAGATCCATGGATTAAAAAAAAAATGCCAATTTCCGTAACAATAGAAGCTAATCATTTAAGAAAAGAAATAACAAATAATGAAGATGCAGATTCATTAAATGAATCTGCAATTGAACCATTGAATGAATTTTCAAGTGAACGATTATTTTTAGATCAAACATTAGGTTCTTTGATAGTAAGTAAAACTCTTCCTTTCATCGATCCTTATTCTAATGTATCTTTTTCTATAAATGGAGAAAAAAATAGTTATTATAAGAAAAAAATAGATTCATCTTATTATAATAAACGATTTCAATTCAATGATATCAATACTAGAATTTCATTGGAAAGAGATTCTACGATACTAAACCCCATTTTTCCATTTTCTGGTTCTTATATAAAATTAGAAGGAGTATTTTCACCTATGTATAATGATTTTTATGAAAAGAATAAAAAAATCAGTATTGTGCATGATCAAAAAAAATGGAAAAATTATTTTAAAGTAAAATTCCTTACTTATTGGTATAAAAAAATTATGGATAGATTAATATTAAAATTAATAGGAGAAACTGGTTATATAGGAAATTATCAAGGAAAAAAACCTGAATTACCATTTCATAAATTTTATATGGGAGGAGTTCAACCAAAAGGAATAGGAAACAATTATATTTCTTTTAGAGGATATGATTTTCCAAAAAAAGATTCAATATATGAAATGGCAAGTGATGGAGGAAGTTTTTATAAGAAAATAGGTTTAGAATTAAGGTATTTACTTCATAATGCACCTACACTAAAAATGTGGACTCTTTTCTTTATAGAAGGAGGGAATGTCGATGATTCTTATCGAATATTCAGTAAAAAAATGAATAAATCCTTTGGTATTGGATTTCGATCTTATTGGCCTCCAATAGGATTTATTGGTGTAGATTTTGGTTGTCCAATAAATTCATTTATGAAAAAAGAAGATAATTATTTCAATCCAAAATGGAAAAGTCATATTATCATGGGGGATGATGTATAAAGAAATTGGAGTTAAAATGGTATCTCCCGGAATCGAACCGGGGACACAAGGATTTTCAGTCCTTTGCTCTACCTACTGAGCTAAGATACCCGAAAAAATATAAAATTTTTAAGACAAAAATACAATAAAATATATAAGTATTAAACTAAATAAATTAGATATTTTATCTATTTTATTATTATTTTTTTTTCTTTCTTGTGAAGAAAAAAAAAATTCAAAAAAGGATGATTACAATCAACCTATAAGAATTTCATTTCAAACTAAAATTTTATACAAAGAAAATGGAATTTTAAAATATGTCATTTATTCACCAATAATGAAGGAATATTTATCTGATCAAATGATCTTACCGAGAGGATTGATTTTATTTATTTATGAAGGGAAAAAAGATCAGTTTACTTATATTAAAGCCGATTGGATGAAATCTCATCAAAAAATATTTTATCATATGAAAGGTAATGTTATATTTTTCAATTCTAAAGGAATATTTTTGAAAACTGAAGAAATTTTTTGGGATAGAAAAAAAAAATATTTTTTTAATAAAAAAAAAACAACAGTTTATAATAAAAATGGATTATTTTTCAATGCAACAAAAGGAATTGAATTTTCTGATAATTTAAATAGGATAAAATTGAATAGTATAAATGGAGTCATTTCTATGTTATATAATAATTAAGAAATACATATATCATATATAATAATTTATGATAGTATATCCATTATTACTTGATTTATTTTTACTTTTTTTTTTGGAATGGAAGTGGATTTCGTTTCCTCTAATTTATTTCAAATAAAAATAGAGAAAAACAAAGATTCTTTTTACTCTAAAATTATATATAGATATATGAAAAATCCAAACAAATTTATAAAAACAATATTAATTGGTAATAGTATATATTTGATGATATATAGTATTTTTTATGGATAAATTGTTTTTTTCATTTTATCCAAATGGTCCATTTAATCATTCTATATCGATTTTTTTTTAGAAACAATTTATTTAGATATTATTATTTTAATAGTTGAATACTTTATTTCTAAAGTAATAGGTCGAATATATTCAAATGAATGATTATTAATATTTTTTATTATTCCTGTACATATTTTATATGTAATTTTATCTCCAATTACAAACTTTATTTTATTTATTTCAAATATTTTTTAAAAGTTTTAGGATATAAAAAAAGAAATCAAAAACAGTTTTTTGATAAGGAAGATTTAGTATGTTTTTTATCAGAAAAAATGAAAAATCATATTCCAAAAAAAGGATTGGTAGAATATAACATGGATATGTTTCATAAAGCTTTCGAATTTTCTCAAAAAAAAGTATATGAGTATATGGTTTCTATGAAAGATATGATATCATGTGATATCGTTTCATCATCTATATATTACATACAAAATATGTTTACAGAAAGTGGATAATCAAAAATTATGATTTACAATAAAAATATAGATCATATTATATTCATTATTTATAAATTAAAAAAATTAAATCTATCGTTATACCAGTAGAATTAGTTCATTTTACTACTTATATCATAAAAATTATGCATATTTTAATTCAAAAAAAAAGTATAGTAATAGTATGAAATGAATAAGGATTCACTTCAGGTTAAATCACTGTATAAAATATATTAGAAGAATTTCTTGGAGATATAAAAAATATGAACATGATGATATGTATCTATTAAATATAACAATAAGTAATAATGCATTTTTTTTTCACGTATAAAAATAGGTTAACTCAATAATAAATACAACTTTAATTTTCCAAAATCTGAAAAATGTGAAACTTTAGGATTACTTATAGTTGATCATATTGCTAATATACCAAAATGTGTATATCCAATTTGAACTGATGGAACATTTTTTATCGAAATAAGAAAAATATCGAAGAATAAAATAAAAGAAGTTTTTTTAGAAGAAAAATTTAAAAAATGAATTTTTTAGAAAAAATAAGAAAAAACACCTGGTTTATTTTTTTACTTATTATTTTTTATTTATTTTTTTTCATATTTAATCCTCATTTTTTATTAAAATTTTTTAATAAAGATCCTAATGTAATTGGATCAATTAATGGAGATAAGATTATGAAAAATGAATATATTGATCGATATCGATTTTTGAAACAATTTAGAAAAGAAGATCCGGATTATTTATTAATGAATGATGCTTGGAGAATTTTGATTCATGAAAAAGCATTGAATCAACAAGCAAAAAAAGTAGGTATAGAAAATACAGATAAAGATTTTTGGGAAATTGTAGAAAAACAATCGATATATAGTAAAATATCCGATTTTCGGAATGAAAATGGAAAAGTAAATATGAAAAAATTACGTTTATACTTGAAAAGTATGGATAATGTATATAACAATAAAAATGCGCAAATAGAACAAGAAAAAAAAATTTGGTGTGATGAAAAAGATAATATAAAAAAAAGAATTATCGCTAAGAAATATTTGCAAATGTTAATGTATGGAATCAATACATCTCCAATATATGCAAAATTAAATTGTAAAAATAAAAATTATTTTTCTTTGATAGATTATGTTTGTCTTCCATATACAAAAATAGAAGAAAAATGTGATTTCCATTTTAACAATGATGATATTAAAAATTATGTTACAAAAAATCAATTTCTTTATAAAAAAGAAAATTCGAGAAAATTAAGTTTTATTATATTGCGTTCTGAACCTTCTTTAGAGGATAAAAAAAGAATGGATCAAAAAATAAAAAAATTATTTTATAAATTGAAACATACCAATTCTAATTTTTCTTTGTTATTCCATCAATTGGGTCTATCCTTTGATTCCAATTTTTATTGTCAAAACGATCTTCATCCTATATTACAAAATTTTTTGAAAAAAAGTAATAAAAAAATTGGAAGTATGTTTGGACCCATAAAAGATGATCATGTTTATATGATAACAAAAATAACTGGGAAAAAAAAAATATTTCATTCTGTTTTATTTAGTCATATATTAATTTCGCATAAAGATGCTTTCTATTCTCATAATAAAAGATCTAAAAAAAATGCTGAAAAAATCGTAAAAAATATGTTTCATATAATTAAAAAAAATCCTACAAAATTTGATTCATTTGTGATAAATCAATCAGATGATAAGATGAACGTGAAAAAACATAAAGGAAGCTTAGGATGGGTGAATTATGAAAGTCAATATCCTATCAGATATTTTAATATTTTTTCTACAAAAAATAAAAAAGGTGAAATAGGGATAATTGAAACAAAATTTGGATATCATATTGTTAGAATAGACGATCAAAAAGGAATTGAAGATGCTTATCAATTTGCAATCATAATACAAACTTTTCGTCCTTCTCAAAAAACAAATAATTTGATTCATGGAAAAGTCAACATGTTTATTAAAAACAATCAAAATTCTAATTTAAATACATTGATCAATAATGCAAGAAAAGAAAAATATGAAACTATTTTTTTAAAAGAAATCAAAAATAATCAATGGAATATTGATGGAATTCAATCTGGTATAGATAAAAATATTATTCATTGGTCTTTTGAAAAAGAAAGAAAAAAAGGAGATATACAAATATTTAATTTATCAAAAAATGATTATATTATAGTTTATTTATCTGATATTCAAAATAATAAACCTCCATATACAACAATCATCAATGATGCTTATTCTTTTTATAAAAATAAAAAAATAAATGAATTTTTTCAAAAAAAATTTCGGACCAAAAACATAGAACAAATATGTTCTTTTTTTTCTACAAAAAAAAAGAAATCTTACAAAATTAATTTTCATGATTTCATAATTGGAAAATTTGAAGAACCTAAAGTAATTGGATCTTCTTTTTCTACAACATTAAACCAATTATCCAATCCTATTTTAGGTGAAAATGGAGTATATTTTGTGATTCCTAGAAAACGTTTTTTTATGAAAGAAAATAATTCCCAAAAAATAAAAAACTGTATTGATTCCGAAATCAATAAATTGAACAATGATATGAAAAATAATTTTTTAGAAAAATTAGGTGAAGTTTTGATCAAAAAATCAAAAATAAAAATATATGACAATAAATGATAATCACTTATTTCTCTTTATAGAGCAAAAAGGTATTTTTTTTTATTTTTTCATTTTTTTATTTTTTTCTTGTATCACATTTTTTGTATGATCAAAAATATCATTTTTAATTTTATTTCGAGCTTCTTTTATATATCGAATTCCTTCTCCTAACCCTCGAGCTATATGTGGTATATTTTTTGGTCCAAAAATGAGTATAGCTATAAAAAGAATAAAAAAACTTTCTTCAATACTAATGAATAAAAAATTTATTTTTATCATGTTTTATATTTTTTATAAAAAAATTTGAAATAATCTACAATAAATCATCACAGATAACAATTTTGAAATAAGTGTTAAACAATAAATCATGTAACATTTTTTAAAAAAAACATATCGAATTATTAATAAAATATAAATATTTTGGTTCACAAAAATAAATATCTATTGATTCATAATTTTTATATCAAACAATTTATCATGTTTATAATATGTAAAAAATTATGATTTTTATTTGTTAATATATATAGTATCCATTTTTATAATAATTTTCATCAATTTTTCGTTTTTATTTCTATAATAATAAAATTTATTATTTTCTAACTACCTTTGTTAATAATCGTTAAGGAAATTAAATGAATTGAGTGCACTTGGAAAAATTTTAGATTATTCTAAATCTTACAAATATTATTATATAATTAACATTATATGTAATTTAATACATTCTTTATTTTCAGTTATATCTATAATATCTATATCCCCAGTATTAAACATTTTGCTTGAAGCACCTAAAGAAAAAAATAAAATTTCGTTTTTCATGAATGGTTCTTTTGATTTTATCAAAATATATTTTCAATATTATATTGATTTGTATTTATATAAATATGGAAGAACTCATACTTTGACTATATTTTGTTTTTTTATTATTTTTCTTTTTTTTATACGCAATTTTTTTCGATATTTAGCGGAATATTTTTTGATAGGTATAAAAACATCAATAGTTCAAAATATTCGAAATGATTTTCACAAAAAAATATTGTCTTTATCTCTTTTATATTTTTCTGATAAAAAAAATGGAGATTTAATGTCTCGATTATCTAATGATGTGAGTGAAATCGAGAGATCCATTGTTCATTCTTTAGCAAACTTAATTAGTTCTCCTATTATGGTATTTTTTCATTTATTTACTTTGCTATTTATGAATAGCCAACTAACACTATTTGTTATCATATTACTTCCTATGATAGGAATATTTGTATCTATTATAATAAATAGTTTAAAAGATGATGCAAAAGGTGCACAAAATCAATTAGGTAAAATTCTTTCTCTTGTAGAAGAAACTCTAAATTCTATAAGAATTATAAATATTTTTGATGCAAAAAATCACATACAAAAAAGATTTGAAAAAATATCTGAATATCAAAAAATTCTTTCTTGTCGTGTAAATAGGAAAAAAGAATTAGCCGCTCCTGTGAGTGAATTTTTAGGCTCTATTATCATGATATTAATTATTTGGTATGGAGGAAAACTTTATATAGAAAAAAAAAATATGACGCCCGAAATACTTTTTCCTTTTGTAGGTTTATTTTTTCAAATTATTAATCCTGCTAAAAGTTTAGTAAATTCGATATCAAATATGCAAAAAGGAAAAGCTGCTGCAGAACGTGTAGTAGAAATATTGGATTCTCAATGTATATTGAATAATGAAAATCGATCTATATCCATTAATCAATTAAATCATGAAATATCATTTTGTAATGTTTCATTTTTTTATAATAAGACTTTATTAATCAATAACATAAATTTTTCTTTAAAAAAAGGAAAAACTGTAGTTTTAGTTGGTAAATCTGGAAGTGGGAAATCCACGGTTGCTAATTTATTAGCTAATTTTTATGATGCAACATCAGGTAAAATAACAATAGATGGAAATAATATTAAATATTTACAAATTAGAGATTATAGAAAATTATTAGGGATAGTGACTCAAGAACCTATATTATTTAATGATACAATTTTAAATAATATTACTTTAGGAATAGAAAAGAATATATCCATTCATGATATAATTCAATCAGCTAAAATTGCAAATGCTCATTCTTTTATAAAAAGATTACCAAAAGGCTATCATACTATTATCGATTATAATGGTCATAATTTATCATCAGGACAAAAGAAAAAAATTAGCATTGCAAGAGCAATATTAAAAAATCCTTCAATTATTATTTTAGACGAAGTAATTTCTTCTTTAGATATAGAATCTGAAATAGAAATTCAAAATGCTTTACATCGAATTATAGAAAATAGGACATCTTTAATAATAGTACATAAATTATACAGATCACTTATGAAAAAAGCCGATCATATCATTGTATTAGAAAAAGGAAAAATAGTGGAACAAGGTAAACATCATTTTTTAATATCAAAAAATGGATTTTATAAAAATTTAATGACTTTACAAAGTTTTTAAAAATGATGTTTTTGGTAAAAAATTTAAAAGAAATTATTGAACATCCATTATTGTCTCTGTCTATTATTGGAAATTTAATCCTCATAGAAAGTCTTTTATCTATAGATAATGCAGCTATGTTAGCTACTATGGTAAAAAATTTAAAAGAACAAGACAGAAACAAAGCTATGAGATATGGAATGATTGGAGCTTATTTTTTTAGATGTGTATGTCTATTATTTACTTCTTCATTAATTAAGATATGGTGGTTAAAAACTTTGGGTGGTTTGTATTTAATATTTATTGGAATAAAAAACTTATTTTTTAATGGAATTAAAACAAACAAATTTCAAAAAAAATATTCTTTTTTACAAATTATTATTTTATTAGAACTAGTCGATTTAGCTTTTTCTATTGACAATATATTTGCATCTGTGGCCTTATCCAATAATATTATTCTAATATTATTAGGTTCATTTATTGGAATATTCTCGATGAGATTAATGGCTAAATTTATTACTAAATTGATTGATCAATATCCAGAATTAAATCATTCTGTTTTATTCATAATCATGGTTCTTGGAATAAAACTTGTTTTTACCTCTTTTGAAACTCATTTATTCATTTTTGAAAAAATTACAAAAAGTAAGATTATTCAAGAAATTTTATTTTCTTTATTAATATTTTTCTTTTTTATTTTTTCTATATTGATTTCATGGATTAAAAAAGTGAAAAAATAAAATAATATTAAAGTAAAATAGTAAATGGATTTTCTAAAAAATTTTTAATAGAATGAATAAAAGAACTAGCTAAGGCACCATCTATGATTCTATGATCACAAGATAAAGTAATTTTCATTATATTTCCTATACAAATTTGAGCATTGGTGATAATTGGACGTTCCGTTATAGATCCGATTGATAATATCGATGAATTAGGTATATTAATAATAGAAGTAAAAAAGTCTATTCCATACATTCCTAAATTAGAAATAGTAAATGTACTATTTTCTATTTCTTCTAACTTTATTTTTCCATATTTTGATCGATCAATTTTGTCTTTTGTTTCTTTTGATATTTGTGATATTGATTTTTGATCCACATTTTTAATAACTGGAACAATTAATCCATCTTGAACGGAAACTGCAAATCCAATATTAATTGAATTATGCATTATTACTTCATCTTCTTTCCAAGATACATTGATTTCTTTATCTTTTTTTAAAGAAAGAGCTACTGCTTTTATAATAATATCATTAAATGATATTTTTTCTTTTTTAGAAAGTTGATCATTTAAATTTTTTCTTAAACTAATTAATTTATCAACATTTATTTCACTAAACAAATAATAATGTGGAGCAGAAAATTTTGAACTAGTTAAATGTTTTGCTATTTTTCTTCTTATAGAAGAAGGAACGATTCTCTTTTCCAGTTTTTCTTTTTTGTAAACTTCAATATCCTTTTTTATGATCCTACCCATAGGTCCACTACCTTTTTTTATGTTTTCTATAGGAATTCCACTTTTTTTTGCTATTTTTTTAGCTAAAGGTGATATAAATTTTCTTTTTTTATAAGAAAAATGATCGGATTCTTGATTTTTTTCAAAATGTTTTATATTCTTTTTTTTATCCTTTTTTTTTATCAATTCGGATATCATATGATCGATGTTTTCATTTTTTTCTCCTATAATTGCTAATATATCATTTACTTTCGTTTTTTCTCCTTCTTTCACTCCGATAAAAAGAAGTACACCATTCACATCTATTTCAAAATCTTGAATAGCTTTATCTGTTTCTATTTCAGCTAAAATATCACCTTCTGATACGATATCTCCTACTTTTTTATTCCATTTAATTATAATACCCTCTCTCATTGTATCGCTTAATTGGGGCATAGATATGATTTCTGCCATTTTGTTAATATGTTAAAATTTAATTATAATGTATGTAAAATATTATCTACAAATGGGTAATCCGTTTCATGATAGACGGAGTCATACATTTCTTGTAGTGTAGGAGGATCAGATTGTTCTGCAAATTGAACACAAGAATCTACCTTTTTTTTTACTATAGTTTCTATAATATTTAGTTTATTTTCGCTTTCCCATTTATTATCTAGAATAAGATGTTTTAATTTGAAAATTGGATCTTGTTTTTTAAATAAAGCTACTTCATCTTTACTACGATATGATTCTGCATCAGACATTGAATGACCTCTATATCGATAAGTTTTGATATCTAAAAATGTAGCACCTTTTCCATATCGAGCTCTTTCTATTGCATTGTAGGCTGCAATAGCTATTTTTTTAGGATCCATTCCATCTACTGAAATAGAAGGCATTCCATATGATGTTCCTATATGATGAAGATCATCCATAGATGAACTTCTTGTTACAGATGTACCCATGGCATATTTATTATTTTCACAAATAAATATGACAGGTAGTTTCCATAACATCGCCATATTGAGAGTTTCATGTAATGAACCTTGTCTTACTGCTCCATCTCCCATTATAGTTATAGTAACGGATTTTCTATTAAAATATTTATCAGCAAAAGCGATTCCAGCTCCTAAAGGTATTTGTCCGCCTACAATACCATGACCACCATAAAAACGATGCTTTTTACTAAAAATATGCATAGATCCACCTAGACCAAGAGAAGTTCCACTTTTTTTACCTAATAATTCTGCCATAATTTTTTTAGGATCTACACCCATAGAAATGGGTAAAATATGACATCGATAAGCAGTGATCATATGATCTTTAGATAAATCCATAGCATGTGTTAATCCTGCAGGAATGGCTTCTTGTCCATTGTATAAATGAAGAAATCCTCTGATTTTTTGTTTTAAATACAAAGAACGACATTTATCTTCAAATTTTCTCCAAAATAACATGTTTTCAAACCATTTTATATATGTTTTTATGGTGATTTTTTTCATAAGAAAAACATTATAAAACCATGGATACAAATTTAATCTTTCAATAATAAATCTACAAAGAATTATGTTTATATTAAATGAATAATATTTTCTAATGCAATTTTCCTAGATCCTTTAATAAGAATAAAATCAGAATTTTTAATAGGATATTTTTTTATCCAATTCAAAAATGATTCTTTATTCAAAAATTTTTTCATTTTTGTATAATAAATATTTGTATAAAAAAAAATTTCTCCGATGAAAAATCCAAAATTTATATTACTATTTTTGATGAAAAGTAAAATTTTTTCATGTTCTTTGTTTGAAAAGACTCCTAATTCTAACATATCTCCTAATATAACAATTTTATTTCCAAAAATATGATTGTTAAAAAAGGTAAGAGCTTTCATCATACTTGTTGGATTAGCGTTATAACAATCTAAAATGATTTTTTTATTATTTATTTCTATTAATTGAGAACGATAATTATTTGGAATATATTTTTGTATTGCTTTTTGAATATGGTAAATCGAAACTTGAAAATAAATTCCGATAGTAATAGATGAAGCTAGGTTATATATATTGTAATTTCCTATAAGAGAAGATGTGATTTTAATATTTTGGATAGATAACATAGTTCGAATATCATTTTTTTTAGAAATATATATAAATTGGATATTTGATTTAATATTTTTTTTTTTATCGAAAAAATAAATCTTTTCATTTTTTCACTATGAAATAATTGAATAGGATCATCTCCGTTTATGAATACTAATTTTTTTTTTTTTTCTAAAAATTTATATAATTCTAATTTTCCACGAATAATTCCTTTAAAACTTTTAAATCCTTTTAAATGGGATTTACCAAAATTTGTAATATAACCGTAATCTGGATCAATGATAGAACACATTTTATCTATTTCACCTTCATGATTAGATCCAATCTCTACAATTGACATTTTTGTATTTTTAGGCATGGATAAAATAGTTAATGGGACGCCTATGTGATTATTATAATTTTGTTTAGTTGAATGAATATTTTTATATTTTTTATAAAGAATTATTTTAATCAATTCTCTCGTCGTAGTTTTTCCATTACTTCCCGTAATGGCTATAATAGGTATATGATGATTTTTTTTTCTATGATAAATAGCTAATTTTTGTAAAAAATCTAATGTACTACTTACGAATAATATTTTTTTATTTTTGGAGTACAAATATTTTTTATTATCTACAATGGATAACATTGCTCCATTTTCAATTGCTTCTAATGCAAAATCATTTCCATCAAAATTTGTTCCTTTTAAAGCTATGAAAATAGAATTTTTTATAATTTTTTTGCTATTTATTTCTATTCCAGTAGAAATAGTACTATATATTTTATATATATTTTTAATTATATCTTTCATATGCATACGTTATATAAATAATAAAATATGATTTTTTTGAATACACAATTAATTTATTTATATCATAAATTTTCTTCTAATATCTTTTTTAAATGATTAATATTAGCAATTATAGTTCTTTTTTTATTTTTAATATATGATATATAACCTGTTTCTTCAGAAATAACAATACAAATTGCATCTGTTTTTTCTGTTAAACCAATAGCAGCTCTATGACGAAGTCCTAATCTGGATGGAATATCTTTATTATAAGATACGGGAAGAATTGCTCTTGTTTTTACTATTTTGTTTTCTACTATAACTATAGCACCATCATGTAATGGACTATTTTTGTAAAATATACTTTCCATTATAGGGACATTTACTTTTATATCCATTTCATCTCCATTTTGAATAAAATATTTCAAATCTTGATTAATTTGAATAACAATTAATACTCCTGTTTTATCTCCTGAAAAAATAGCACATGCTTTCGATATAGAATCGATTGTTTCTGTTTCTATAGATATAGAAGATATTCTAAATATGGGAAAAACAAATTTTTTGAAAAAAATTTTACTTCCTACTATAAGGAGAAATTTTCTTATTTCTGGTTGAAATAATATGATCAATGCTAAAAATCCTCCTTTAAAAAAAGTACTGATTACTATACTAAGGTATCGCATTTTATATGTTTCTATTATTTTCCAAAATATAAATGTTGCGATAATTCCATAAAATATATTTAAAGCAGCAGTATTATGTACAATGCGATATATTTGATAAAAAACAAAAACTACTAAAGTAATATCCAAAATTTCAATGAAAGATATTTTTAACAAAAGAAAAATAACAATCATTTTATAACAAAAAAAAATTTTTGCACTTTTTTTCAGTTAAATATGATGATAATAATCTATGATTTTTACGCATTCTCTAGCTTCTTTTACGTCATGGACTCTTAAAATTTTTGCTCTGTTTAAAAGAGCTATAGTATGCATAATAGAAGATCCATTTAAGGATTCTTTTTGAGAAATATTCAATATATTTTGAATCATCGATTTTCTAGATATTCCTACTAATATTAAGTGTTCTTGAAATCCTAATAAGGATAAATATTTTAATAATTGAATATTATGTTTTAATGTTTTTCCAAATCCAAATCCAGGATCTAATATTATATCACAAACTCCATATTTTTTTAAAATAGATATTTTGTAAAAAAAATATCTATTTATTTCTATAATAATATCATCATGATAATATGGTTTTTTTTGCATATTTTTAGGCGTCCCTTTTATATGATTTAATACATATGGAATATGGTATCTCCCTAAAAAAGAATACATTTTTTTGTCGAAATTTCCTCCAGATATATCATTTACCATGACAGCTCCTTCTTGAATTGCAATTTTAGCGACTTCACTTCGAAAAGTATCTATAGAAATTTTAATATTTGGAAAATTTTTGATAATAATTTGAATAGGTTTTTGAATTCTTTGAATTTCTTCTTTTTTTTCAATAAAATGAGAACCAGGTCTTGTAGATACACCACCAATATCTATAAAATCAGCTCCTTCCTTTAATAGAATTTCTATATGTTTTAGTAAATGATATTCATACTTTAATCTTCCTCCATTATAAAATGAATCAGGAGTTAAATTAACGATTCCCATAATTTTAGGAGTTTTGAAATTTAATAAAGATCCTCTACAATTGATTGTTAGCAAATTATTTTTTTTATTATCTCTTAATATTTAATATATGTAATATATATGAATTTTATTATTGTGAATTTAATTTTTAACAAGTGTAGAAAATTATTCTTGAAGAAATTAGAAGATTATAATGTATCTTGGATTTTTTTAAAGACAACCTCTATCATAGATCAAATATTAATTAAATCTATTCGTGTAAGAAATATTCAAGTAAATCAATATCAGTTAATTAAAGAAGAAGGAATAACGGATACATGTATAGATATTATAAATTATATTATAATTATTTTAATAAAATCGAATATAAAATCATGTGATAACATATCACATAGTAAAATTATTACTATGTATGATCGAAATATAAAGAGTATAAAAAATTCTTTAATTCTCATTGAGAAAAAAAAGAAATTTTATTCTATTAATAATGTTTTATATAACATATCTTATTTAAAACATGAAAAAAATAAACAACTTAAAACCATTCTTTTTGATATGTTAATCAACATTGTTTATTTATTAAAAAATTCAATCTTTAAAAAAAATGCGAATAAAAAAAAAAATTGTGATTGCAAATTGGAAGATGAATCATGGATTTTATGAAACTACTTCTTTTATTAGAAATTTTATGAAAAAAATTTTTGAAGAAAAAATTAATCATAAAAAAAAGATAATTATAGCTCCATCTTTTCCTTTTTTACATATTGCCAGTCAAATAGTACGAGGTACGAATTTACAAATAGCTGCACAAAACATTTCGTTCGAAGAAAAAGGTGCTTATACTGGAGAAGTATCTGCTTATATGTTAAAATCTATAGGAATAAACTACGTCCTAATAGGACATAGTGAACGAAGAAAATATTTTTTGGAATCAAAAGAAATTCTACTAAAAAAAATAAAAATAGCAACAAAACATAAAATAAATGTTATTTTTTGCCTAGGAGAAACTGGAGAAGAAAGAAATAAAAATCAACATTTTTCTATCATTAAAAAAGAACTATACAATACTATTTTTCACTGTTCTTCAAATGAAATAGATTTAATCCATATTGCATACGAACCTATATGGGCTATTGGTACGAATAAAACAGCAACAACTGAAGAATGTCAGGAAATACACCAATTTATTAGAAATTTGTTAATGAAAAAATATGGAAAATGTGTTTCAAATAATATTTTTATATTATATGGTGGTAGTATCAATACAGAAAATGCTGGTAAAATATTTTCTCAATTAGATGTTGATGGTGGTCTTATTGGTTCTTATTCTCTTGAATTAGAAAATTTTTTAAAAATTATTCGTTCTTAATTATACTGAAAATAATTATATTTGCCTTATTTGAAAGGCCTCGTAGCTTAAATGGATAGAGCATCTGACTACGGATCAGAAGGTTATGGGTTCGAATCCCTTCGAGGTCTTATCATTTTATCCTAAATAAGGTTTTAATATTTTACTTCTAGAAGAATGTTTTAATCTTTTTAATGCTATACTTTCTATTTGTCTAACACGTTCTCTTGTTAAATCACAAGAATTTCCTACTTCCTCCAAAGTCATTGGAGGAGACCCATTTAATCCGAAATGAAGTACGATTACACGTCTTTCTCTTTCACTTAAAGTTTCTAGAATTCTTTCTATATCTTTTCGTAAAGATTCTTTTTCTAATTTTTCATCTGGACGTGGAGATTCATCTGACTTGACTAAATCATATAAGTTTGAATCTTCTCCTTCAACAAGAGGGGCATCCATAGAAATATGTCTTCCTGAATTTTTAATCGAATCTTCTACATCTTTTTCATTCATATTTAAATATTCTGCTATTTCTTTAATAGAAGGAGTTCTTTGAAATTCTTGTTCTAATTGAGCTAAAGTTTTTAAAATTTTATTCAATAAAGCTAATTTATTAGTAGGTTGTCGAATAGAACGAGATTGTTCGGCTATTGCTTGTAATATTGCTTGTCGTATCCACCAAACAACATAAGATATACATTTGAACCCTCTTGTTTCATCAAATCTTAATATTCCTTTTATTAAACCTAAATTTCCTTCATTAATTAAATCACACAAACTAAGGCCTTGATTTTGATATTGTTTAGCTACAGATACCACAAAACGTAAGTTTGCATTTACTAATTTATTAATAGCTGATGTATCTCCTTTTCTAGCTTTTCGAGCATATTCCACTTCTTCTTCTGGAGTTAATAACGGAATTTTCCCTATTTCATGAAGATATTTATCTAACGATTCAGATTCTCGATTTGTTACTTGTTTTGTTATCTTAAGTTGTCTCATATTTTTTTATTTATTATTCTTTCTTCTCGATGGACGAGGTATCAATACTTTTCTAGAAAGTTTCATTTTTTTCTTTTTTTCATCCATTCCCATAAATTTTACATCAATAATATCTCCTATATGAAGTTCTTCTTCTATTTTATTTAATCTTTTCCATCCTACTTCTGAAATATGTAATAAACCTTCGACTCCTTTAGATATTTCAACAAAAGCTCCAAAATTTCTTAAAGATTTTACTTTAGCCTTATACACTTTTCCTAATTCAGGAACAAACGTAATTTGTTTAATTCGATCAACAGCTTTTTCTATATCTTGAAAATTTTTCCCTATAATTTCAATTTTACCAATATTACCTAAATCTTCAATTATAATATTTGTATTTGTCTTTAATTGCATTTCTTGTATTATTTTTCCTCCTGGACCAATAACAGATCCTATCAAATTTTTTGAAATATTAAACCGATATATTTTTGGAGCATTAGGCTTTATTTGTTTTCTATAATTTGGATATATTTTTAACATTTTGTTCAAAATAAACATTCTTCCTTCTAAAGCCTGTGCTAATATATTTGTTAACATATCATATGTTAATCCTTTTGAATTTTTTATATCCATCTGACATGCTGTTATCCCATTTTTAGTACCCGTTATTTTAAAATCTAAATCTCCAAAATGATCTTCTTCTCCTAATAAATCAGAAATAATAATTTGTTTTTTTTCATCTATAAACAACCCCATAGAAATTCCTGATACTGGATTTTTTATATGAATTCCAGCATCCATTAGTGCAAGACTAGCAGCACAAACTGTTGCCATAGAAGAGGATCCATTAGATTCTAATATATCCGATACAACGCGTATGGTATATGGATTATCAGGTATAACGTTTTTCAAAGCACGTTGTGCTAAATTTCCATGACCAATTTCACGTCTAGAAACTCCCCTAATTAAACGAATTTCTCCTGTTGAAAATGGTGGAAAATTATAATGAAGATAAAACTTTTCTTGATCTTCCATAATGACATTATTAATTTTATTTGCATCTAAAGAAGAACCAAGTGTTACTGTAGTTAATGATTGTGTCTCTCCTCTAGAAAATAGAGCAGATCCATGTACACCAGGTAAGTAGTCAACTGAAGCAAATATTGGTCGTATTTCTTTATTATTTCTTCCATCTAACCGAATTTCTTTTTCTAAAATAAAATATCTTATTATTTTTTTCTTGATTTCTTCATATAATTTTTCAATAATATCATGATATTTCTCGTTTTCTTCTTCCGTAAGAAATGCTTTTTTAAAATTGTTAATGATAATTCTTTCTTGAATCAGTCTATTTTTTTTATCTAAAAATTGACTATATAATTCTTTCATTTTTTTGTATACAAAAGAATAAACATTTTTTTTGATAGTATTATTTTCTTTTAAACATTCAAAATTTTTTTTATTCCGTTCTACGGAATAAGTATAAAATGAATGAAACTCTTTTTTATTTAATAACCGTTCTTTTAAATTTTTTTGAGCTTCAATTTGTGGTATAATTTCTTGATGAGCCTGGATAATAATGTTTACAAAATCTTTTTCTTTGATCTCCTTCATTTCTCCTTCTATCATGATAATAGATTTTTTCGATCCTCCAACTATTAAATCAATATCAGAATCTTTCAATTGATCTAAACTTGGATTAATAACAAATTCTCCTTTTGAACGAATAATACGAATTTCCGATATTGGTCCATTAAATGGAATTCCTGATAAATATAGTGCTGTGGATGCAGCTAAACCGGCTAATCCATCAGGTAAAATTGTTCCATCATATGATAACAAGGAAATCATAACTTGTATTTCCTTTCGAAAAGAATAAGGAAACATTGGTCTTAAAACACGATCCACTAATCTCATGGTCAAAATTTCTTCATTGGATGGTCTTCCTTCTCTTTTTATAAAACCACCAGGAATTTTTCCTCCAGCATAATATTTTTCTCTATAATCTACTGTTAAGGGAAGAAAATTCATTTCATTTTTCATTTCCTGATTAGTTGAAAATACTACCGTTGCTAATAGTATTGTATCATTGACACGAACTAAGGCTGATCCATCTGCTTGTTTAGCCAATAATCCTGTTTCTAAAATTATATTTCTACCGTCTTTCAGGTGAATAGTTTCTTTTATTATATCCGACATATTTTCTTCTTCTTTGGTAAAGAAAGATATTATTAATGATAAAAATCCTTTTTAAAATATATTTTCAATTTTATTTTCTTAACCCCATTTCTTTTATAATATATCGATAACTGTCGATATCTTTTCTCTCTATATATTTCAGTAATTTTTTTCTTTTTCCTACTAATTTGACTAATGCTCTTTCTGTATTAAAATCTTTTTTATTCTTTTTCAAATGGGTACTTAAATTTTTTATGCGAAAAGTAAATAAGGCAATTTGCACCTTTGAAGATCCCGTATCTTTAACATTCTTTCCATAAGTACTATATATTTTTTCTTTTTGAACAGAATTCATTTTATCATAAATTTATAAATATTTTTCGTAATGTTGTATTTTTTCTTTATCCATTTCTAATATAGAATCAATATATTTTCTACTATTGTATAGACGAGGTATTTTATTTTGACCTCCAAGTTTTTTATTTTTTTTTAACCAATCGTAAAACACTCCATTTCTAGCTACCCATATGATAGGTGGACGTAAAATAATATTTTTATACCGTTTATCTTCATAATCGGAATTAATATATTTTAATTCTTTGTCCAAAATATATCTGAAATCAGACAAATTTTTAGGACGTTTTTTAAATTCAATGATCCATTCATGAGCTCCAGATTTTCCATGGTTCATATAAACTGGACCTGCTGTGTATTCATTCACAATTGAATTGGTCTTTTTACAAGCTTTACAAAGTGCTTGATCTGTATTTTCAATGATAATTTCCTCTCCAAAAGAATTAATATATAGGGATGTTCTTCCGGATATAGAAATCCGATATGGATGTTTATTGGTAAATTTTATAGTATCTCCAACAATATATCTCCACAATCCCGAATTAGTAGATATAACCATTGCATAATTTTTATTTAATTCTACATTTCCAATGGATAATATTTTTGGATCATCCTTGTTTAATTCTTCTACTGGAATAAATTCATAAAAAATTCCATGATCTAATAAAAGTAAAAGATCTTGTACTTTTTTTTGGTCTTGAATAGCAAAAAAACCTTCCGATGCACTGTATATATCGTAATAATGAATCGATTTATTAAATAAATTTTTGTATTGTTGTATATAAGGTTTTATATTCATTCCTCCATGAAATATTACTTCTATATTTGGCCATATTTCATCTATTTTTATTTTTTCAAATTTTTTGATTAATTTTTGTAAAAAAATGAGTAACCATGAACAAACTCCAAATAAAATTCTTACGTCTTGAAATCTTGTATTCGTTACAAGACTTTTCAATTTGATTTCCCATTCATTTATTAATGATATTTTTTTGGAAGGAACACAAATATTTTCTGCCCAAAAAGGCATATTTTTGATTAAAATAGAAGATAAATCTCCATAAAATGTATTGTAATTTTTATATGATTGAAAACTTCCTCCCAAACGAACTGCTTTTCCTAAAAATATTTTTGTTTGAGGATTATTATGTATATAAATCGATAAAACATCTTTTCCGGCTTTATAATGGCAATTTTTGATTGAATGACTTGTAATTGGAATATATTTACTTTTTTCATTTGTAGTTCCAGAAGATTTGGCAAACCATTTTACTTTTCCTGGCCACAATATATCTTTTTCTCCTTTTCGTACTTTTTTGATTAAAAATTTTAAATCAGAATATTTGCTTATAGGAATTCTTTCGGAAAATTGATGATATTTTTTGATATCGCAAAATCCATATTTTTTCCCAAATTCAGTATTTTTAGCATAAAAAACTAGTTGATTCATTAATCGATTTTGTGTATTAACTGGATATCTCATAAATAACTCTATATCTTTTATTCTTTTTTTGAGAAAAGAGTATGTTAGATATTCGGATAGATATTTTATCATTTCAATAATGAGTTTCTTTTTTTGAAAAATTGTATTATGTATTTTTTCTTGATAAATAAATAGATACAACTTCAAAAGTTAGTTTTTTTATACAAAAAACATCAAAATTATGATAATTTAATAACTTTTTCATTTTATTTCCATTAAAAGAAAAATTTTTAATAGATTCTTTTAAATAATTATATGCAAAATAATTGTTTGATAAAAAACCTCCTAAATTAGAAATAACAACATTCGAATAAAAATTATAAACCTTTTTTATCAATGAATTTGATGGATATGAAAATTCTAATATTTCTAAATATCCAAAAGGTTTTAATATTCTAAATATTTCTTTTATAGAAATATGAATGTACTGAAAATTTCTTAATCCAAAGGAAACAGTTGCTAAATCAAATGTATTATCTTCAAATGGAAGATTTTGTGAATATCCTTTAATAAATTTTATTTTTTTTTTTAAATAATTATTTTCTATTTTATTTTTTGCAATTTTTATCATTTGTATAGATGGATCTAATCCTATAATTTTTGCTTTATTAAATTGATTAGCTAGTAAGATAGCAAATGTACCTGTTCCAGTTGCTATATCTAATATTTTTTGTATTTTTCTATTTTTTATTTGACTTAGTAAAAAAATAGATTTTTTTCTCCAAAAAAAATCTAATCCCAATGATAAAATTTTATTGATAATATCATATTTTTTAGAAATATGATTGAAAGTCTTGTTAATTTTTTTTTCTTTTGATTTTAATGAAAAATATACTTTTTTCATGTTATTATAAAATTACATAATAAAATATAAAAAGAAAAAATTATAATTTTTTCTTTTTATATTTTATTTTTTATTAAACCATTTTATTTATTTCATAATGATTCGATCTATTATCACAGGTACAGGTCATTATTTACCTAGAAAAATTATAAAAAATAGTGATTTTTTGAATCATATATTTTATGATAATCAAGGTGTTAAAATAAACAAATCAAATATAGATATCATTAAGAAATTTGAAAATATTACAGAAATATTAGAAAGAAGATATCTTGATAAAAATTTATTGAATTCAGATATAGCGACGATTGCGGCAGAAAAAGCTTTAATTGATTCGAACATTTATAAAGAAAAAATAGATTACATTATATCGGCTCACAATTATGGAGATATCAATCCTATTACTTTTCAATCTGATTTTATGCCTTCTATATCTGCAAGAATAAAAAATAAACTTCATATAAAAAATAAAAAATGTAGGCCATATGATATGATTTTTGGATGTTCTGGATGGATTGAAGGGATGATTTTAGCTAATCAACTTTTACAATCTAAATATGCAAAAAATATATTAATCACTAGTTCTGAAACCTTATCGAAGGTTGTTGATCCGTATGATAAAAATTCTATGATTTTTTCAGATGGAGCAGGAGCAGTTGTTTTATCAGCTATTGAGGAAAAATATTTCAAGAATGAAAAATATGGAATTATTCATTATGATAGTCAATGTCATAATAATGATGAATTATATTATTTAAATAACGGTCCATCTTTAAATCCAAATTATAGAAAATCTTTAATCAATATTAAAATGAATGGAAGACGCATTTATGAATATGCTTTAACAGAGGTTCCTAATATGTTAAAAAATATTCTTGATAATACAAATTTACATTTAAAAGATGTCAAAAAAATACTTATTCATCAAGCTAATGCAAAAATGGATTATGCAATATTAAAAAGATTATTGAAATTATATAATTATTCATCTAAAAATAAATTTATTTACAAAAATATTATGCCAATGACTATTCAAAAATTCGGGAATTCTTCAGTAGCAACAATTCCTACTTTATTAGATTTAATTCTTCATGAAAAAATGCCGTACCATAAGATCAACCCAGGTGATGTTATTTTAATGGTTTCATTAGGAGCTGGTATGAATATTAATGGAATGGTATATCGTTTCCCAAAAAAAAAATAATTTTATGAAAAAAAAAATACATCCAACCAATTATAGATTAGTTGTTTTTAAAGATATAAATAATGATCAGATTTTCATTTGTAAATCGACTGTGAATACTAAGGATTCTATTCAAATAAAAGGAATTATTTATCCATTATATAAAATGGAAATATCTAGTTATTCACATCCATTTTTTACAGGAGAAAAAAAAATATTTGTTAAAACAGGTCCAGCAGAAAAATTTAAGAAAAAATATGCAAAATATAAAAAACTTTAGTTTTATTTCAAATTGATTGATATTTATCTATGAATTTTATATTATATGATGGAAAAGAATGGAATCATTTATTTCCTATAACTCTTACTAGGTCTATTTCCGAAATACGGATGGGGATGTTTACCATGAAAGAAAGATGGGAAATATTTCTTAAGGAAAAAATTAAATCTATTTTTACACGATCTTTTCTTATGAAAAAGAATGATTTTTTTTTGGATAAAAAAAAAAATGAATTTAGAGATATATATTTAATCAATTCTTCTTTCATACCTAACGAAGAATTAATTTATATGATTTCTTTATTAGAAAATAATCAAGCTATTTTATTCAAAAATCAAATTGTAGTTGAAAAAAAAAAATATTATTCTTATGAAGAATATAACAAAAATATTTCTTTTTATTCATTCAATGATAATATTAAAAAAGAATTTAAGAAAACATATAGTGTCAAACAAGTTATACAAATACAACATTTGTGGAATCTTTTTATGCAAAATGAATTTATTTTAAAAAGTGATTTTTTGTTAAAAACAAAAAATAAAACTTCTTATTCATGTATAGGAACAAATTATATCATTCAAAAAAATAATCTTTTTTTAGAAGAAAATATCGAAACTAATAATGTTGTATTTGATGCAAAAAGTGGTCCAATATATATAGAAAAAGGAGTAAAAATTATGGAAGGAAGTGTTATGAAAGGACCAATTTTTATTGGAAATAATACGATATTAAATGTTGGATCTAGGATATATGGTGGAACAACTATTGGTTCTTTTTGTAAAATTGGAGGAGAAATTAGAAAATCGATCATATTTTCTTATTCTAATAAAGCTCATGATGGTTTTTTGGGAAATTCTGTTTTGGGAGAATGGTGTAATTTAGGTGCAAGTACTAATGTATCCAATTTAAGGAATGATTATCAATATGTTACGATATGGAATTATCAAAAAAAATTATTTTATCCTATAAATGTTCGATTTTTTGGAATGATCATGGGGGATCATTCTAAATCATCTATTAATACTCAGTTTAATACAGCTACAATAGTCGGTGTAAGTTCAAATATTTTTGGATATGGATTTCCTCCTAGATTTATTCCTTCTTTTTCTTTGGGAGGAAGACAAAATATGGAAAAAATATCTATGAAAAAAGTTTTTGAAACTTCTAAAATAGTGATGAAAAGAAGGAATAAAATATTTTCTTGTATGGAAAAAAAAGTATTGGAATATTTATATCATATATCAGATATATAAAATTTTATTTTGAAATTAAAAAATTCTTTTATGTTGAAACATAATTTAGGATTTCCTCGTATAGGAAATAAAAGAGAGTTAAAAAAAGCTTGTGAGGATTATTGGTCAAAAAAAATTAATTTAGATTCTTTATTAAGAGTAGGAAAAAAAATCAAAAAATATAATTGGAAAATTCAAGAATCATCTGGTTTAGATTTAATACCATGTAACGATTTTAGTTTCTATGATCATGTTTTAGACATGTCTTTTTTATTAGGTGTAATACCTGAATATTTTTTATCTATTCCTATGAAAAACGAAGTCGATTTATATTTTTCTATGGCAAGAGGTTTTCAGAAAAAAACATGGGATATTCAAGCAATGGAAATGACTAAATGGTTTAATACAAATTATCATTATATAGTCCCAGAATTTGAACAACAACAAAAATTCTCAATTTTCTCAAACAAAATATTTGAAGAAGTACAGGAATTAAAGAATTTTTTACATTCTACAAAAAAAATAAAACCTGTATTGATTGGTCCAGTTACTTATCTTTTTTTAGGAAAAGAAAAAAATGAATTATTCCAAAAAATGGATTTAATCGATAATATTATACCCATTTATATAGATATACTTAATAAATTATCATATATAGGAATTGAATGGATTCAATTAGATGAACCTATTTTATCTTTAGATTTATCGAAAAAAGAAATAGATATACTTCAATATGCTTATAAAGAATTTTCTTTGAAATGTTCTAGTGTTAATATTTTATTAACTACTTATTTTGAAGGAATTTCTGATAATATTTTTTCTATTATAGAAAATCGTTGTATTAAAGCATTACATATCGATTTAATAGAGAATTCAAATCAATTAAACACAATATTATCTTTTATAAAGAAAACCAAAATTATCTTATCAATGGGAGTGATTGATGGAAGAAATATATGGAAAAATAATTATTCTAATTCAATCAAATATATTGAAAAAGCAATTCAATCAATAGGATTCCATCGTATAATGATAGCTCCTAGTTGTTCTCTTTTACATGTTCCAATAGATATCGATGATGAAACGTTAATTCATTCGAATATAAAAAAGAAAATGGCCTTTGCAAAACAAAAAATTGATGAATTAAATGATTTAGAAAAAATTATTAAAGGAGATGGCCGTATTCTCCCAAAAAACTCATTAGATCTGAATAAAATTCAAGAAAAATCCAATCATCTTTTTAAAAACATTCAGAAGAAAACATATAATCTTAAAAAAGAATATATAAATAGAAAAAATAATTTTTTATATAGACAAAATAAACAAAAAAAAAAGTTTCGACTTCCATTATTTCCAACTACAACCATAGGATCTTTTCCTCAAACGAAAGAAATTAGAAAATTGCGAAATCGATTTCGAAAAAAAGAATTAAATCAAAAAGAATACGATGAACAAATTAAAAAATACATTGTTGATGTTATTAAAAAACAAGAAGAAATAGATTTAGATGTTTTAGTACATGGAGAATTTGAAAGAACTGATATGGTAGAATATTTTTCAGATCAATTAAAAGGTATTATTTCTACTAAAAATGGATGGGTTCAAAGTTATGGAAGTAGATGTGTCAAACCTCCAATTATTTATGGTGATGTTATTCGAGTTTTCGATATGACGACTGATTGGATTTGTTATGCTCAATCTCATACAAATAAATTAGTAAAAGGTATGTTGACCGGTCCTGTAACTATACTACAATGGTCTTTTGTAAGAGATGATCAACCTATATATGAAACTGCTTATCAAATAGCTTGGGCTATCAGAGAAGAAGTTTTATCTTTAGAAAAATCTGGTATACAGATTATTCAAATAGATGAACCCGCACTAAGAGAAGGACAACCATTAAGAAAAAAAAATTGGAATTTTTATTTTAATTGGGCCATTAATGCTTTTCGTATTTCTTCAAGTGGAGTAAAAGATGAGACTCAAATTCATACACATATGTGTTATAGTGAATTTAATGATATAATTGAACATATTGTAAATTTAGATGCAGATGTCATAACAATAGAATCATCTAGATCGAAAATGAAATTATTAAAATCCTTTTCCAATTTTTCTTATCCTAATGAAATAGGACCAGGAATGTATGATATTCATTCACCAAGAATTCCATCTAAAGAAGAAATATTGTATTTAATAAAAAAAGCTTGTATGTTATTCCCTAAAAAAAATATATGGGTTAATCCGGATTGTGGTTTAAAAACTAGAAATTGGAATGAAGTAGAAGTTTCACTGAAAAATATGACAAAAGCAGCAAAAATAGCAAGATCTGAATGTTTTTGTAAAAAGAATTCAAAAGATTAATGATTTCTATATATTTATAAAAATGATAATAAAATCCTTAAAAGAAAGAGAAAAAATAATAGTCAAAAAATTCAGAATTTTTCAAAATTGGGAAGAAAAATATGAATATTTAATCGAATTAGGAAAAAAATTAAAAAAAAAACCAAATATTAGATCAAATAATAAATTAATTTATGGTTGTCAGTCAAAGGTTTGGATTGATTCAACTTTTGATAAAGGACGAATTTTTTTTAAGGCAGATAGTGATGCTTTATTACCTAAAGGATTAGTGTCTATTATGATTTATATTTATTCGGGCCTTCCTCCTTATGAAATTATTTCTTCTAACTATCACTTTATATCAAAAATAGGATTTCAAAATTTTTTATCTCCTATTAGAGCAAATGGAATCATTCTATTCATAAAAAGGATCAAATTATATGCTTTTTATTTTGATAAAAAATATCTTAGATTAATCAAACATAATATAATTAAAAATAAATGAAATGATTCGAACTATTAATCCTGTAGATAATAAAATTTTACAAGAATATAATTTTTTATCGAAAAAAGAAATAGATAAAAAATTATCTATATCAAAAGATTCTTATCAAGAATGGAAATATTTTTCCATTCGAAGGAGAAAAGAATTTTTAAAAAGATTTTATTCTTGTTTAAAGAAAAATATATATGATATTGCATCTATCATTACTCAAGAAATGGGAAAACCTATTATTCAATCTATTTTTGAAATGAATAAAAGCATCGATTTATGTAAATATTATTATAATGTAAAATATAAAATATTTCGTAAAGAAATCAATAAAAAAGATGAATATGAAAAATGTTACATTAAATATGATCCAATAGGAACTATAATAGGTATTATGCCATGGAATTATCCTATTTGGCAAATTATTAGATTTTCTATTCCCAATTTGTTATTAGGAAATGTCATTATTATTAAACCTTCTCTTAATACCAGTGGATGTTCTGTTTTCTTAGAAAGAATATTCATAGAATCTGGTATACCAAAAGGAGTATTTCAGATTTTTTTGGTAAAAAATAATGAAATAGAATATATTATATCTAGTAATATAATACAAGGAGTATCTTTCACAGGTAGTCAAAATACTGGATCATTCATAGGATCTTTATCAGGAAAAAATATCAAAAAATCTGTCTTAGAATTAGGTGGAAATGATGCTTTTGTAGTGATGAAAGATGTAAAGAATATAAAAAAAATAGCAAAAATAGCAACTGAATCAAGATTAAATAACACTGGTCAAACATGCATTTCTGCAAAAAGATTTGTTGTTGATGAATTAATTGTAGATGATTTCATTGACTTAGTAATTCAAGAAATGAAAACATTTCATCGGGGTGATTTATTTGACAAATCTACAAAAATAGGATATATATCTAGAAAGGATTTATCAGATAAATTATATAGACAATATATAAATGTAATTTTTCATGGAGGAAAAATATGTTTAAAAATAAAAAGAGATCAAAACTTTTTTTCTCCATCTTTATTAAAAGTGAATAAAATGAATAATGTAGTGAGAAAAGAAGAGATTTTTGGGCCTATTGGAATTATCATCAGTTATTCTAAAGAAAAAGAAATACCACATATTGTGAATAATACTCCTTATGGATTGGGTACATCTATTTGGACTATGGACATAGAGAAAGCTGAAAATATATCTAAAAATATAGATTCTGGTATGGTTTTTATTAATGATATGGTGAAATCGGATCCATCATTTCCCTTTGGAGGCGTTAAAAAGTCTGGATATGGAAGAGAATTGTCCACTTCATTTGTTGGAGAATTTTCCAATTGTAAAACTGTAGTGATTAAAAAATGTTTATAAAATTTTTCGCATTCTTGCGACAGGAATTTTCATTTGATCTCTGTACTTAGCTATTGTTCTCCGAGCTATTAAATAACCTTTTTTTTTCAATAATTCTGATAATTTTTCATCAGTAAAAGGCGTTTTTTTATTTTCATTAGAAATAGATTCCCATAAAATTTTTTTTATTTCAATAGAGGAAATTTCTTCTCCTTCTTTATTTTTCATTTTTTCCGAAAAAAAACTTTTGATCAAAAAAGTTCCATATGGTGTACTAACATATTTACTATTAGCGACTCGTGAAACTGTAGATATTCCTATTCCTATTTTGTGAGAAATGTTTTTTAAAATCATAGGTTTAATTTGAGATAAATCTCCAGTTAAAAAATATTCTTTCTGATATTCCATAATTGCTTTCATTGTTAATATTAATGTATTTGTTCGTTGTTTAATTGCATCAACAATCCATCTTGCGGAATCGATTTTTTTTTTTATGAAAGAAATAGTATTTTGTTTTTCCTGAATTTTTTTCGAGGATTTATAATATTTTAACATATTGAAATATATAGGTGATATTTTTAATTCAGGATTATTTTTATAATGTAAAGATAATTCTAATTTTTCATCTACTATATGTATAGTGAAATCTGGAATAAATTGATCCGAATTTTTGAACCCATCAGAAAAAATTTTACCAGGTTTTGGATTTAATTTCTTTATTTGAAAAATAGCTTTTCGAAGTTTATTTTTTTTTATTTTTAACTTTTGAATGAGTTTTCGATAATGTTTTCTGATAAAAAGTTCAAAATAATTTTGAATTATTTTTTTTGCTAGACATATTTCTTGATTTATTTTTTTTTTTGATAATTGAATTAATAAACATTCTTTTAAGTCTCTAGAACCAACCCCTATTGGTTCTAATTTGTGGATATACTTTTCGATTAATTGTTCTAATTTTTCTTTTGTTACTGATATTCCAAGTATTAAAAATATATCATCTGCAATAGATTTTATTTTTCTTCTTATATATCCATTACCATCTATATTTCCTAATATAAAATCAGCGATTAATAAATCGTCCTGATTTAAAAAACGAAAAGTATGCAATTGATTTTTTAAATAATCTTGAAAAGATGTTTTATAAGTAATAGCATTGTAAACATAATCAGTAGATAAATTTTTTTTATTATTATTTTTATTTCCTGTAAAATTTTCTATTTGATTGTTATTTATATATTCATTTTTTCTTGTACTATTTATTGATGGATTGTCGATGTTTAATATATCATTTTCTAATATATCTGTACATTCTTCATAAGAAGATTCTTCTAAATCTAAAGCAGGATTTTCTTCTAACTCTTGTTGAATTGTTTTTTCAAAGTCTAATGTAGACAATTGTACTAATTTCATTAATTTTATTTGTTTTGGAGATAGTTTCTGTTTTCCTTTTTGTAATAGTTGTTGTTTGAACATTTTTAATAATTTTTTTCATTAAAATTCTGCATGATTTGGAGTTCTTGGAAATGGAATGACATCACGTATGTTGTTCATTCCTGTGATAAATTGAACTAATCGATCAAAACCTAAACCAAATCCACTATGGGGAATGCTCCCAAATCTTCGTGTGTCTAAATACCACCAAAGTTTAGATTGATCAATATTTTTTTTCTTCATTTGTTTTAACAAAAAATCATAACGTTCTTCTCTCTGAGATCCTCCAATTATCTCTCCTATTTCTGGAAATAAAATATCCATAGCTTTTACTGTTTTTCCATCGTTGTTTAGTCTCATATAAAATGCTTTAATACAAGAAGGATAATCGAATACAATAACAGGTATTTGATTATAATATTCATTGACTAAATATTGTTCGTGTTCCGATTGTAAATCATCACCCCATAAAATTTTATGAAAAAAATTTATATTTTTTTTCTTTCTTTCTTGGTTCAATATTTGTATAGCATCTGTATAACTAATTCGTTGGAATGGATGTTTTAAAATAGATTGTAATTTTTTTAAAAGAAGACCATTTTTATCTTTTTTTTGATTCCATTTTTTTAAATTTTCATCTAAAAAATATAAATCTTCAGCACAATTATTAATAACATATTGAATCACAAATTTTAATAAATTTTCAGCTAAATGAATATTTTCTTCTAAATGATAAAAAGCTATTTCTGGTTCCACCATCCAAAATTCGGATAAATGCCTAGAAGTATTTGAATTTTCCGCTCGAAACACAGGTCCAAAAGTATACACTCTTCCTAAACCTAAAGAAGCAGCTTCTGCTTCTAGCTGTCCCGATACGCTTAAATAAGTTTTACATCTAAAAAAATCATGTTCATGACATTCCAAATCTTTTTTTGAATTAATTGTAGTTATTTGAAACATTTCTCCATTTCCTTCACAATTTGAAGTCGTTATAATTGGAGTATTTAAATAAAAAAAATTATGTTCGTGAAAATATTTATGTATAGAAAAAGCTATATGGTGTCGGATTCTCATTACACAACTAAATATATTTGTCTGAAAACGTAAATGTGATTGTTCCCTTAATTTTTCTAGATTATGTTGTTTTGGTTGTAAAATAGATTTTTGAATAATTTTTGTATTGACCGATTTATATATAAATATATTCAATGATTTTAATTCTATATACTGTTTTTTTCCTTTACTTTTTTGTATTAATCCTATTACTTGAATAGAAGATCCAATTGTAATTTGTTTCAACAAATTTTTATCTAATTTTTTTGGTAAAATAATTTGTAAATTACTAACTGTAGAACCATCATTTAAAGAAATAAAAATAGAATGGCGAAAGGATCGAATCCATCCTTCAACTAAAACTTTGTGATGTAAATAAAGAAATCCTTTATCTAATATCTTTTTAACCGAATATTTTTTCATCAATGATGAAATATTGATTATATTTTTAGTATATTTTCTTTTTTATGAAGAAAAAAATCATCTATTTTTCGAATAAATTCATTTGTGGTTTTTTGTATTTGTATTTCTCCCTTTTTCTTTTCATCATCGGAAAAATTTAATTTTTTGATAAATCTGTTATTCTTCTTTCTTATGATTCTTATAGATATTTTTTCCTCTTCTGTTTGAATTTTTATTTTTTTCAAAATATTTTTTCTTGTTTCTTCTGTTAGAATAGGAATATGAATATGTATATATTCACCTTTATTAGTTATCATAAATCCCAGATTTGCTTCTATCATAAATTTTTCTATATCTAGTATATTAGATCGATCCCAAGGATGAATGTGGATATTCATATTGTCTACAACAGTAATATTCGATATTTCCCACAATGGAACATATGTTCCATAACATTTTACTTTTATTTTTCCTATATAATCTGAAATAGATTTTCCACCTAAACGAATGCGATTTATCTCTTCTTTAAATTTTTCAAAAGAATTGTTCATTTCTTTTTTACAAGAAAAGAGGATTTCGTTTAATGTTTCCATATTTTCAATGATTTTTGGTTACTAGAGTTCCAATTTCTTCTCCTGATATTAATTTTTTAAAATTTTCTTTTCTATTAATATCAAAAATAATAATTGGTAAATTATTTTCATTTCCTAAAATAAAAGCAGTTTGATCCATTACTTTTATTCCCATTTGATAAACCATATCAAATGATATGTTCTTAAATTTTTTAGCATATTTGTCTTTTTCTGGATCTCTAGTATAGATTCCATCCACTTTAGTTCCTTTCAGTAAGACATCTGCTTTTATTTCTAGAGCGCGTAATACAGCAGCCGTATCTGTTGTAAAATATGGATTTCCTAATCCTGCTACAAATATGACTACTTTTCCCTTTTCAAGATTTTTGATAGCACTATGTATTCCAAAAGGTTCTGCTATTTGATCCATTCTAATAGCAGTTTGTATAGATGTGCTTACACCTACATTTTTTAAATAAGCTTGAAAAGCAATTCCATTCATAACAGTAGCCAACATTCCTATGTAATCACCTTCAACACGATTAATTGTTCTTTTTTTGATTTTAGAAAAACCTCTGAATATATTCCCTCCTCCTATCACAATAGCTACTTCTCCTCCCATATCTATTACTGTTTTAATTTCTTGAGCATATTGTTGAAGACGATGAGAATCAAGTCCAAATTCATTTTTTCCCATAAGAGCTTCTCCGCTTAATTTTAATAATGATCTTTTATACTTCATGAAAAGGATATTTATTCAAAAATATATATTGTATTAGATATGTAATAAAAATTTTATGGAAAAATTCCTAGTTTTTCATATGAATCTACTATTTTTTGAATAGCATATACAAATGCAGCCGTACGCATATTTTTTATTTTGGATAATTTTTGCAATTCGCGAATTTTATGAAATCCAATAATCATTGTATCTTCCAATCCACTTCTAATTAAATCGATTTCTCTAGCCCCTCTTAAAATAATTTTTTTTTCTTCATTCGATATTTTTTTTTTGGAAATAGTTTCTATTACATGTAATAATTCTGCATTCATATTTTCACTAAACCTTTTTTCCATTCTACCATAACGAACATGACTTAAATTTTTAAGCCATTCAAAATAGGAGACAGTAACTCCACCTGCATTTAAATATATGTCTGGAATAATAATGATTCCTTTTTTTTCTAAAATATCATCCGCTTCTGGTGTAATTGGTCCATTAGCTGCTTCTCCAATTATTTTTGCTTGAATTCGATTTGCATTATTTTTATGTATTACGTTTTCCAATGCTGCAGGAATTAATATATCACATTTTAATTCTAAAGCTTGTTCTGTTTTTTTTATATTTTTTGCTTTTGGAAAATTTAAGATAGATCCTGTATTCTTTAAGTGAAGAATGACTTCAGAAACATTTAATCCTTTTTCATTATAAATTGCTCCTTCTCTTTCTGCTAGAGCTACAATGATGGCCCCTTCTTCATGAAAAAAATGAGCTGCATGATATCCTACATTTCCTAATCCTTGAATAATAACTTTTTTTCCAACTAAACCTACAGTCAAACCAACGGATAACATTTCTTCTTTTATTTTACATAACTCTCTGACACCATAAAAAACACCCAATCCTGTAGCTTCTTTTCTACCGCGAACACCTCCTTGAGAAATGGGTTTACCTGTTACACAGGCTAATGCATCTACATCACCAGGACTAATAGATAAAAAAGTATCAAAAATCCAACTCATTTCCTTTTCACCAGTTCCATAATCTGGAGCTGGAACATCAATTCCAGGACCGATAAAGTTTTTTTTAATTAATTCCGAAGTATAACGACGAGTTATTTTTTCTATATTTTTTTCTGATATAGTTTGAGGATCAATTTTAATTCCACCTTTCGCTCCTCCAAAAGGAACATCTACAATAGCGCATTTATAAGTCATTAAAGCAGCTAAAGTCATTATTTCATCTTGGTTTACTTTAGTACTAAATCGTATTCCACCTTTACATGGAAGTTTATGATGAGAGTGTTGTACTCTATAAGCTTCAATTACTTGTATTTGTTTCCCTATTTTTACAGGAAAATGCATCCGGTATACCGCATTACATGATTTAATTTGTTCTAAAAGACCTTTTTCAATAGAAATAAATTGTGAAGCTTTGTCGAAATTTTTTTCTACACAACTAAAAAAACCATTGATAATAGTTTTATTTTGAAATTTCTTTAACATAAGAAAGTTTTTTACATATTTATAAATTTATAGTGAAAAAATTATTTTGTATTATGCAAGAATATGAAATTTTTTGATTGTATTTTTTAATTCATGAAAATTATAATCATTCTTTTTTAAAACAAAACATGTGCTAAAATTTTATTTTTTATTTTTCAGAGTATAAAATATTTATTATTTTTTTAGGTATTATAATTATTTTTTTAAAATATTTTTTTTTCATAAATAGTTTTGTTTTAGAATGAGATAAAATTTTATTTTTTATTTTTTCTATTGTTAGATTACGATGAAATTTTTCTAAAAATTTTAATTTTCCATTAAACATAACTGGATATGTTATGTTTTTCTCTATAAGAAATTTTTTGTTATGAATAGGAATAGAGTAATATACAATAGATTTTTTTTTTCCTAATTTTTTCCATAGTTCTTCAGATATATAAGGAGAAAAGGAGGAAAATAATTTTGTTAAGGGTTCTAATATTTTTCTTTTGTTACATTTTATAGTTATTAAATCATTTACAGCAGTCATAAATAAACTAATACAAGTGTTAAAATGAAACAATTGGATTTTTTTATTTATGTTATATATAGTTTGATGTAAAATTCGAAATTCTTGAAAAGATGGATAATCTTCACTTATTTGAAAGACGCCATTTTTATGAAATAAACGCCAAAATTTATTTATAAAGTTTTTTATTCCATTGATTTTTTCATCATTCCAAGGTTTTGATTGAGTAATAGGACCTAAAAACATCATATACAAACGTAATACATCTGCTCCATATTGTTTTGAAATATAATCAGGTGTTATGACATTATATTTTGATTTGGACATTTTTTCTAATTTTCTTTTACAAAAAAAATATCCATTTTCTAATACAAAAATTGCATTATGAAATTTGGGATGATTTTTTTTAAAATGATTTATATTCAGTTCATTTTTATTTTTTATTAAAAAAATGTCTACATATATTTCTTGATATAAAAAAATACTTTTATTATTTTTTAATCCATACGAAACAAAAATGTTTTTTCCAATAACTTTTAATATCATAGCAGATTTATTTAAAATCATACCTTGATTTATAATTTTTTTAAATGGTTCTTCAGTTTGTATCCATTTTCTATCTTTTAAAAATTTATGCCAAAATCTTGCATATATTAAATGTCCAGTTCCATGTTCCGATCCTCCTATATATAAATCTACATTTTTCCAATAATCTTCTTTTTTTTTATCTACAAAATTATTTTTGTTATGTGTATCCATATAACGGATAAAATACCAGCTAGATCCAGCCCAACAAGGCATTGTATTTGTTTCCATTGGAAATATCTTTTTGTAATCAATCAGTTTATTAGAAACTATTTTCATATTTTTCTCATCCCATGCCCATGTTTTTGATCTAGACAAAGGAGGTTTTCCTTCTTTTGGATGAAAGTTATTTATTTTAGGAAGGATAATAGGTAATTTTTTTAAAGGAATGGAAATAGGGATTTTTTTTTTAAAAAAAATAGGAATTGGTTCTCCCCAATATCTTTGTCGGGAAAAAATTGCATCACGAATTTTATAACTTGTTTGAATGCTTCCTTTATGTTCTTCTATTAAGATTTTTGTTATTTTTTGTTTTGCTTTATATACAGTTAATCCATTCAAAAAATTAGAATTGATACATTTTTTATTTATTTTTTTTTCATGACATGAAATCACTTTTTTAAATTTTATATCAAATTTTTTTGAAAATTCTTCACTTTTTATATCATGGCCAGGAATTCCTATCATTGATTTTGTTTGATGATCAACAGGGAAAAAATCACTGATATAAATAGGAATTCTCTCTCTTGTAATAGGATGAAAAACATAATTACCTGTAAAAATACCTGAAATATTTTGTTTTAAATTGTGATTTGTAAAACGATTTGTTTTAATATAATGATCTATATCATTTTTATAATGTGAAAGGCCAATTTGTTTGGCTAATGGATGATCTGTAGATAATACAATAAAATATATTCCAAATATTTTTTCTGGACTGAAAAAAAATACTTGAAGTTTATTATCTTTATTATAATGAATAGGATAAACGATATCTAATAATATTAAAATACCAATCGATTTACCTATCCAATTTAACTGAAGTTTTTTTAAAGATTTGGAACAATTAATTAAATCCATTCCTTTTATTAATCTATCTGCGTATGCACTAATTCTTATATGCCATTGAACCATTTTTTTCTTATAAACTAGAAAACCTCCTCTGATACTCTTTCCATTTTTTATTTCATCGTTAGCTAAAACAGTACCTAGTCCAGGACACCAATTAACGATATTTTTACATAAATAAGCTAACCTATATTTTTGTAATATGAACTCTTTTTCAGAGAAATTAAATTGTTTCCATTTTTTATAGTTAAATTTATATTGATACGAAGTATATGCTTGAATGTTATTATTTCCATTCTTATTAAATTCATCTATTAATAAATGAATTGATTTAGCTTTGTCATCTTTTTGATCATACCAAGAATTAAAAAGTTGGATAAACATCCATTGAGTCCATCGATAATAATATGGATCGCTTGTACTTAATTTTCGACTCCAATCAAAAGATATTCCAATTTTATTTATTTGATAGGTATACATATTTTCATTTTGATAAGTTGTTTTTATTGGGTGTTGTCCAGTTTGAATTGCATATTGTTCTGCGGGTAATCCAAAAGAATCAAATCCAATAGGATTGAGTACATTAAATCCTTTCATACGAAGGTATCTTGCATAAATATCTGTAGCAATATAACTAATACAATGTCCTACATGTAATCCACTTCCAGATGGATAGGGAAACATATTTAATATATAGTATTTTTTTTTTCTCTTTTTATATTCTTTAACGTGAAAAATTTCATTTTTTTTCCAAAAAATATTCCAGTATTTTTCAATTTCACAAAAATTGTATACCATTTTTATATGTTTTTAACATTTGATGATAAAAATTACAATGATTTTATTATGTAATTTTGATTTTCTTTGAAAAGAATTTTAGAAAAATATATAATGAAAATCATTTTTAGTCAAACTAATTATCAAAAAAAATAATGAAAATGTTTTTTAATGATCATAAAAATAATTTTTTATCTAAAAAATTATTAAACAAGCAAACTATTGAAAATTTAGTTAAATTAATCCATCTTCATCCAAATGAATCCTATAATATATTTAGTTTATTGACATTATGTAAATCGATTTCTGTATTTAAAGTTTTAGATGATCCTATTAAAACAAAAATTATAGAAAACATGTCTTCCAATGAAAAAATGGATTTTCTAAATAATTTATCAGTAGATGATCGTGTTTCTTTTTTAGAAAATCTTCCCAATCACTTTTTAAAATATCTAATTCAATATTTAAATACAGAAGAAAAAAAAAAAACTTTAATGTCATTAGGATATCCTGAAAATAGCGTAGGCCGTTTAATGATACCTTATTATCTTGCAGTAGAAAAAGATTGGAAAGTACAAGAAGTATTAGATCATATTCGAAAAGAAGTTAAAGATAGTAATTTTATAGAAATTATTTACATCGTTGATCAAGATGGTAAATTAATTGATAACATCAAAATAAAAGAATTTTTATTGGTTGATCCAACTATCAAAGTTTCCGTTATAATGGATAACCAAAATCCAGTTTCATTAAAAGTAACAGATACAGAAGAAGAAGCAACGAAAATATTTTCTATTAATAATAGAGTTTCTTTACCCGTAGTAGATGATCAAAATCATTTATTAGGAATAGTGACAATAGATGACATTTTATGGGTATTAAATGAGAATTATCGAGAAAATTTTCAAAAAATAGGAGGAATGGAAGTAATCAATCAATCTTATCTTCATGTTCCTTTATTTAAATTGATAAAAAAAAGAGCAGGATGGTTGATTTTGTTATTTGTAGGAGAAATGTTTACGACAACAGTAATGCAACAATTCTCAAGTGTTCTAGAAAAAGCTATTGTTCTTTCTATATTTATCCCTTTAGTTGTGTCAAGTGGTGGAAATAGTGGATCTCAAGCTTCTAGTTTAATTATTCAAGCTATGGCTTTAGGAGAAGTGAAAATTAAAGATTGGTGGTTAGTTATGCAAAGAGAAATCATTTGTGGATTTTGTTTGGGTAGTATTTTAGGAATGACTGGTTTTATACGTATTATTACTTGGCATCATACTAATTTAGTAAATTATGGATCTCATTGGTTATTAATAGGATTGACAATATTTTTTTCTTTAGTTGGAATTGTTTTATGGGGTACATTGAGCGGATCTATGTTACCTTTTATAATTAAAAAATTTAAAGGAGATCCTGCTAGTTCTTCTGCTCCTTTTGTAGCTACACTAGTAGATGTAGTTGGTTTAATTATTTATTTTTCTATATCATACATGATTCTTAGTGGTACTTTATTATAAAACATGTTCAGTCCCTCTACATTTTTCTAATATTTTTTGAAAATCTTTAGGTATGGGACTGAAAAAATGACATTTTCCATTGAATGGATGAATAAAAGAAAGTGATATAGCGTGTAAAGCTTGTCTTTTTAGTATTTTCATACAATCATTGAATAATAATACATATTTATTGGACAATTTTTTAATCATATATGTTTTTACACCTCCATAAACAGGGTCTTGAAAAACTGGATGACCTATATATTTAAAATGTACCCTTATTTGATGAGTTCTCCCTGTTTTTAGTTGACAAGAAACGAATGTTAAATATTTAAATCTTTCTAATATTTGATATTTTGTTATTGAATATTTTTTATGATTGTTACTTTTTTCACGAAATAGACTCATTTTTTTTCTGTTTTTAGAATTTCTTCCAATAAATCCAGTAATCTCTCCTTTTTTTTTTTTCAAAATACCCCAAACTAATGCTACATATTCTCTTTGAATTGTTTTATTTTGAAATTGATGCAATAAATATTCTTGCGAAAATTTATTTTTAGCAAAAACTAAAAGACCAGAAGTATTCTTATCTAATCGATGCACTATTCCACCTCTATACATATTTCCTAAATCATAATGACAATGATATTTAATACCTTGAATTAAAGTTCCTTTTTCATTTCCAACTCCAGGATGTACTACGATTCCAGCTGGTTTATCAATTACAAGAACATATTTATCTTCATAAACAATCTTTATCTTTATTTTTTCTTCTGAAATATTATTGTAATCTAAATATGTATTTTTTAAAGAATGAATATAAAATTGAAATTTTATACAATCTAAAAATTTAACTTTATAATTATTTTTTACAGGATTATCGTTCACTAAAATATTTTGTATTTTCGAATATTTTTGAATTTGATTTCTAGTCATGTTTTGAATTTTTAGACTTAAAAATTTGTCAATTCGCATTGGTTTATCTAAGTGTTCATTTACAATAATTTGTATTTTTTTTATATCTTTTTCCATATGATTTTTTAATATGTTGTTTCCAAAAAATATATTATCAAGTATTTTTTAGTAATTGAAGTTGTAAAAATTACATTTTATGATGGATTTTTCTACTTATTATGAAGTAGACTTTGATTCATTTATAGATATTGATTCTTCATTCATATTTTTGGTATCGTCTAATTGATAATCTAATGAACAATTGGGTTTATCTTTTAAAACATTTAAAGTAGTTGAATCTAATGTTTTTTCACCTTTTTTCATAAAATTATTATTTACTTTTAAACGAATTTCTATAGGATTTCTTTGGTCGTATATTTGTCCAAAAATTGGTTTTTGGTTATATACTTTTGATTTTTTTTTTTGATCCGCCTCTTCATTCATATTTAAATTGTCATAATGAAAATGAATAATATTGAATGATTTTTTTTTTAAAATAAACATAGCTTTATCTAAAGATAGTCCAATCACGTTAGGTACAATTTTAAAATAATTTTGATCATAACCCTTTCCGATAAATAAAATGATTTCGTTTTGATCAGGATGCAGAATATATCCTGGATTTATTTTTTTTCCTTTATAAAATACTTTGATTACAAAATCTTTGGAAAAATTTGCAATGTAATATACTTTTTGAATCAAAATATTGTTTGCATGAAGTAATTTGATAGCTATATTTTTGTTTTTATTTATAATATCAGGAAGAATAATATATTTTGATATAATTGAATTTATTTTTAAGTAAATTTTTCGTCCTTCTTTTACATGATCACCTTCTTTTGGAGAAGAGAATACTACTTGATTATTTTTATAATTTGGATTATAATTTTTTGATATCTCGATATCATATTTTAATTTTAATTTTTTTAATGATGAAATTGCTTGATATATATTAAAATGATGTAAATTAGGAACTACTACATAAGTACCATGTTTAGTATAAATATCAATCCATTTCAATGAAAATTGAGATATTTTATAAATAAAAAATATAGATAGTAATAAATTGATGGTAAAAACAAAAATATATTTCGAATAATTCATAGAAAAAACATGTTATTTAATACAATAAAAATTAAAAATTATTAATGAAAAATATAGCCGTTATTATGGGAGGATATTCTAAAGAATCTTCTATTTCATTAAAAAGTGGAAATACAGTTTATAAAAATTTATGTAATAAACAATTTCATTCATATTGTGTATATATTTTTAAGGATGAATGGTTTATGAAAGATGAAAATAATACAAAATATCCTATAAATAAAAAGGATTTTTCTGTAAATATGGAAAATAAATCCTTAAAATTTGATTGCATTTTTAATGCCATTCATGGAACTCCTGGAGAGGATGGAATGTTACAAGCATATTTTGATTTATTAAACATTCCATATACGGGATGTAATTTTTATCAATCAAATATCACTTTTAATAAAAAGTATTGTTTAAATATTTTAAGACACTTTGGAATTAATACAGCTAAATCCGTTTTTTTAAACAAAAATCAAAAAATTAATAAAAAAATTATTTTAGATAAAATTGGATTTCCATGTTTTGTCAAACCTAATAAATCAGGATCTAGTTTAGGAGTGAGTAAAGTATTTGTAGAAAAAAATTTAAATAATGCAATGGATGAAGCATTTAAAGAAGATGAAGAAATTATTATTCAATCTTTTCTTAAAGGAAAAGAAGTTTCAGTAGGAGTTCTTAAATTTAAAAACGAAATTCTTGTTTTACCAATAACAGAGATCATCAGTCAAAATGAATTTTTTGATTTTGAATCCAAATATTCTGGAAAATCCAAAGAAATTACACCTTCAAAATTGGCATATCATCTTGAAAATAAAATTAAATATATAGCTAAAAAAGTGTATAGAATTTTCAATTTATCTGGAATTACCAGATCTGAATACATCATTGTAAATGGAAAACCTTATTTTTTAGAAATCAATACTATACCAGGGCTTTCGGAAGATAGTATCGTTCCAAAACAATTCAAAATTGCAGGTATATCTTTATCAGATGTATTTTGTGATGAAATAAATCGGTCTATCGAACAGAAAACATGATTCATCGTTTTTTACAATGACACTTATTTGTACAAGTATTTTTTCTATTAGAAAAAATTAGTATAATGTTTTTAATTAAAATAAAAATTGAAAAAAGAAAAAATAGACCTATTATTATATATTCCCACCAAATATGATTTTCAGTATTTGGTAAATGGAGAAGGAAAAAATATAAGCGAGTAAGGTCATAGAAGTAAATTGAATAATGGGCCATTTCCATGATTTCGTTTCTTTTTTAATTATTGAAAGTGTAGTCATACATTGCATAGAAAATGTATAAAAAAATAATAGAGAAATTCCAGTACACAAGTTAAATTTATGTATTTTTTTGAAATTGTTATTTGTTTTTTTTGCTATTTGATAATCCGAATTATTTGATTTTTTTTCTATTTCATGTATAGAATTCATTGTACTAACAAAAACTTCTCTTGTTATAAAAGAAGAAAGTAAGCCGATACCCACTCTCCAATCAAATCCTAATGGATGAATAGCTGGTTCTATTCTTTTTCCTAATATGCCTAAATAAGAACGATCTAATTCTTTTTTTTCAATATTAAAAATTGAATTGTTTTTGATTTTATGTATATATGATGTTTTTTCAGGACCAAAAGATCCTAATACCCAAATGATAACATTAATCAGTAAAATTATTTTTCCTGTACTGAATAAAAAAGATTTTATATGGATCCATAAACTAATAAATATATTTTTAAATATAGGAATTTTGTAAGATGGAATTTCCATAATGAGATAACTTTTATAATTTTTTTTTAATAAAAGTCGATGAAATATGAAAGCAACACTAAAAGCAGAAAAAATTGCTATAAAATACATTGACATTAATATGACACCTCTTAAATGAATAATTCCCCATTTTTTATTTGGAATGGTCAAGGATATGATAAGAGTATAAATAGGTAATTTTGCTGAACATGCCATAAATGGTATAGATAAAATTGTAATTAACCGATCTCTAGAGCTTTCTATATGTCTAGAAGACATAATAGCCGGAATAGAACAAGCCATACCAGAAATGAGAGGTACGATACTTTTTCCATTTAAACCAAAAGGTCTCATGATTTTATCCATTAAAAATATAACTCGATTTATATATCCACTTTCTTCCATAAGAAGAATAAAAAACAAAAGAATAAAGATTTGAGGAATAAAATTTATAATGGTTATGATTCCAGGAAATATACCTTGAAAAAGAAAATTTTTTAAAGGTCCTGGGTTAATCAGTAATTTTAATTTTTGTTCTATTGAAAAAAAAATAGAACTGATTAATTTTTCAGGAAAATCTGAACAAAAAAATACACATTGAAAAATAAAAAATAAAAGAGTGAAAAAAAATAAGTAACCCCAAAAATAATGAACAATAAAATTATTATCTATTTTTTTTGAAAATTCTAAATATTTTTTTTTCCGATATGATACAGATTCGGATATAGTATTTGAAAATATTTTATTAATTTCTTCGTATCTATCTAGTATTTCCTTTACTTGAAGTCGTTTAGAAGTTATATTGTATTTTTTTTTTATTTTTTCTAAAAAAATTTTTTTTTTAAATATATTATTATTAGAAGCTAAATAAAACCAAGCTTTATAAGTACTTACATTATAAAATGTTTTTATATCATTTATAGCGAAAGAATAATATAAACCCGATTTAGAAAAAAACTTTTCTTGTTTTGGTTGAATTGTTATTAATTTATTTTTCAGATTATTCAATCCCAATCCTTTTCTTCCATTCAGAAAAATAATTTCTGTTTTAAGACATTGTTTTAGTTTCTTTACATTAATTGATATTCCTTTTTTTTCTGCTTCATCTATCATATTTAAAGTTAATAAGATAGGAAATCCTAAATCTTGTATCTGTCTAAATAAAAGAATACTTTTTTTTAAATTAGATGAATCAGCTACCAATATAATTTTATCCGGGTGATCTGAATCATTCAGATTTTCTAATAATCTACTTACAATTTCTTCATCTTCAGATGAAGGATATATACTATAAATTCCAGGTAAATCTATAATTTGATATTCAATATTTTTATGAAAAAAAAACCCGATTTTTTTTTCAACTGTTACTCCTAAATAATTTCCTATTTTTTGATTTAAACCTGTAAGTTGATTAAAAATAGAAGTTTTTCCTACATTAGGATTTCCTAATAATGCTAATTTAACGATATTTTTTGTTTTCATTACTTATGTATTTCAATAGGTTCTACTAGAATTTTTTCTGCTTCATCTTTTCGTAAAACTAAACAAGACTGTCCATAACTTATACATAAAGGATCATGAAAAATAGAAACAAAAATAATTTCAAATTGTATTCCAGGTAAAACTCCTAATTCTAATAATTTTAAAGTTATATTATCATTATAAAAACCTTTAATAATTCCTTTATCTCCTTTTTTAAGATCGGATAAATTCAAAATTTTACAAATTTAATAATTAAAAAAAATGAAAAATAAATTTATTTTTTTTATATAAATTTATAGCATGATATCTATTTTTATAAAAACTATACAATTAATTATCAGTATATCTATCCTTATTATAACTCATGAATTTGGACATTTCTTTTTTTCCCGATTATTTAAAGTGAGAGTCGAAAGATTTTTTTTATTTTTTGATCCATGGTTTTCTATTTTTAAAAAAAAAATAGGAAAAACTATATATGGTATAGGATGGATTCCTTTAGGGGGTTATGTTAAAATATCTGGAATGTTAGAGGAATCTTCTTCAAGAAATAAAAAACAATATAATCAAAATAGCGATAAGTTTTATTCTAAATCAGCTATTAAAAGATTTTTGATCATTTTTGGAGGTATTTTATTTAATACCATCTTATCTATTATAATATTTTCTATAATGTTATTTCAGTATGGAGAAATGAATTTATTAACAAAAAATGTTAAATATGGAATAGAAGTGGATTCTGTAGGAAAAAAAATAGGATTAAAAAATGGTGATAAAATATTGTCTGTAGATGGGAAACACGTCAAATATTTTCATGAAATACCTAAATGTATTATTATTGGAAAAACTATTACGATAGATCGTATGGGAAATATGATAAAGTTATTTTTAGATAGTAATAAAAAAAGGATCCTTTTTGATAGCAAAAAACCTTTTTTTATGATCAAACCTAGAATTCCTCCTATTATAAAACATGTAATGAAAAATTCAGAAGCAGAAAAATGTGGATTTATGGTTAATGACGAAATTATATCGGTTAATTCACAACCTATTTTATTCTATGATCAATTACAAGATATTTTGATAAAAAATCAAAATAAAGAATTATATATTTCGGTTAATAGAAAAGGTTCTTATATTCAAAAAAAAATTTTTTTTAGTCCAAAAAAATTTTTAGGAATCTATCTAAAAAATTTTATAAACATGAATGATATTTTTTCTTTTGAAAAAAAAAATTTTACCATTATTGATAGTATCTATTATGGATGTATCAAATCTTGGAATGTAATAAAAAATCAAATATATTTTTTTCAACATGTATTTCATATAGAAAATAAAGCATATAACCAAATTGGTAGTTTTTTTTCCATGATAAGAGTATTTCCTCCTGAATGGAAATGGAGTATATTTTGGAATATCACTGCTAATTTATCTATTTGGATTGCTTTTTTGAATTTATTTCCTATTCCATCATTAGATGGTGGATATATATTATTTATTTTGATTGAATTATTTTCAGGTAGAAGATTGAATACAAAATTTATAGAACGTTGTACTATTATCGGATTTATGATTCTTAGTTTGATGATGATCATCATCATTATTTGGGATATTTTTAAAATTTTTGTATTATGACTTTATTTTTGATGAAATAAAATATAGAATTAGGAGTAACTCCTATATTTAACAATAAATCATTTTGATGTATGTCTTCAATTTTATTTATTGGATGAAAAAAATTTAACCCGATTTTTAGAACATTTTTTTTACATAAAAACATAAATTTATCATAATATCCTTTTCCATACCCTATACGATAACCTCTCATGTCAAAAATAAGTAACGGAATGAATATTACATCTATAGATGTAATAGGTAAAAAAATTTTATAAATAGGCTCTAATATTCCATATTTATTTTTTTTTAAAATACATTTTTTATGAAACATGCAATTGTTTATAGAATGATTGGGAAAATCTAAAATCGGAACGGTTACAAATTTTTTTTTCTTAAGAAGAAAATTAATAATAAAAAATGTATGAACTTCATTGTATTTATCCATAGGTAAAAATATATGATAATACATATAATTCCAAATAAAAAAAATATTCTTTGTCATAAGAAAAATATTATAACTCATTTGAATAATCTCTTTTGATGAGAAACCCTTCCTATATTTTAAAAAATATTTTCTATATTTTTCTTTAAAAGAATTCATAAATTCAAATCTTTTTTATAAAATTGCATCAATAAAAATTTTCAATTTCTCTACTAATATTTGAGGTTTTTCTATATGTCCCATATGTCCTGAAGGAATCTCATTTAAATATGTTTTATAACCCATTTTTATTTCTTCATTTATTGAATCTTTTTCAATAATTAAATCATATTTTCCATATATCAATAATTTTGGAAATTTTGTTGTTTTCAATAAAAAATCTCTATTTTTTCGTATTATCATTCCTTCTATAAAAGAAATTACGCTATTTTGATCTGTAGATAAAGCTATTTTTTTTGTAAAAGAAATTTCTTTTTGTAAAGAAAATATTTTATCAGGATTAAACCATGTATTGACACTTTTAGATATAAAAAAAGGATAATTTTTTTTTGCTAATTGAATGGATTGTTTTCTTTTTTTTTTTTTTTCGTATGTATCTGGTTTTGAAGTAGAATGAAGTAAGCATAAACCTAAAAATATGTTTGGATTTTTTTCTGCAAGAGCTAATGATATATAACCACCCATTGAATGACCTATAAGAATTATTTTTTTTATATTTTCTTTTTCTATTACTTGTTTGACCATATTTGCTATATATTCCATAGAATACACTTGTTCTTTTGATGAAATAGGCTTACTTTTTCCATGACCGGGTAGGTCAATAGACAAAATTTTATATTGATCAGAAAAAATACGGAAAACATCATTCCATATTTTGGAACTACCCATAAATCCATGTAAAAATATGATGACGGGATCTTCTTCTTTTTTTATTATAAAATTTTTTTCTCTATTTAACATAAAATTATTGAATAAAAAATTATAATTTTTTATTTTTATCAATTTATAATATACAATGTTATTGACTATAAATATCGGAAATTCTAGTATTCGATTTGGTGTTTTTCACAATAAAAATTTTGACATTAAGTGTTATCAATCCTGGTATATTCAAAGTAACTTAAATTTATCATTAGATAAATATATTATTATTTTAAAAAAATTATATGAAAAAAATCTATTTTTTTCGAAAAAAATAAGGAATATTGTAATTGGTTCCGTAGTTCCCAATTTAACAAAAATCATAGATAAATCACTATATAAAATATATCAAATTAAACCAATTATAGTAAATCAATATTCTTTTTCTCCTGTAAAACATTGCTCTCATCAATTAGGAACAGATTTATATGCTAATGCTATAGCTGCATATACTTTATATGGTAAAAAAGATATTTTGATAGTTGATTTTGGAACTGTATTAAGCTTAATATGTGTAAATAAATATGGAATGATTAAAGGTGTGATTATTGCACCAGGAATATCCAGTTCTCTTTCTTCTTTAATTAGAAATACTTCGTTGCTTTCATCAAAAATAACCATAGAAAAACCTCCTATGGTATTGGGAAAATGTACAAAAACATGTATTCAAAGTGGAATGGTTTATGGGTTTTTAAGTATGGTAGAAGGTTTAATTAATAAAATTAATAATGAATTAAAAACAAATTGTTTTGTTATTTCAACTGGTGGTTTTTCTCATATATATTTCCCTTTGACAGAACAAATACATATCAATGATAAAAACCATACGATGAAAGGTTTGAAAGTATTATTTCATTTAAATCATAAATAATAATTACAAAATTTTATTAATATATTTTTTCAATCGTTTTGATATTAAATGAAACTGATGATTGGATAATGAAATTCTTTTTTTAGAAAAATCACCATCACTTTCTTGATCCATGGGAATCAAATGTATATGAACATGATTCGGAATTTCAAATCCCATAATAAATAAACCTACTCTATTACATGGAATTTCGTGTTCTATACCTAGAGCTATTTTTCTAGAAAAAATCATAATAGAAAGATAATCTTTTTCCGAAATATAAAAAATATTTCCAATATTTTTTTTTTTAGGAATAACTAATGTATGACCTATTTTCATAGGATAAATGTCTAAAAAAGCAATGAAATCAGCATTTTCTGCTATTTTATAAGAATGAATTTCATTTGTAATGATTTGTTGAAATATATTATTTTTCATTGAATAAAATTTCTAATATTTTATAATGAAGTATTACATTATTTGGTAATCTAATAATAGCAATTTGGCCAACTTGTTTCCCAATTAACCCAATTGATATGGGAGCATGTATAGATATTTTTCCGATATTTAAATCGGTTTCACCTTCTGGTACTAAAGTATAAACTTGTTCTCCTCCATAAGTTAAATTTTTAACCTTGACTGTAGATAAAATGGATACTCTTGTTTTATCTATGATTACACCATCTATTATCCGAGAATTAATTAATTTTTTTTTTAGTTTAGTTATATTCATTTCTAATAAACCTTGAGCTTCTTTAATAGCATTATATTCTGCATTCTCTGATAAATCACCTTGATCTCTTGCTTCTGATATTTGCATTGATATTTTTGGTCTCTCTACTCTTTCTAATCTTTCTATTTCTTTCTGAAGTTTTTTCAGTCCTTTTTTTGTGATATATTCAAATTTTTCCATAATGTTTTCATTATTATTTTTTATCTTTTCATAGTATATGATTCAGAAAAAAATCGAATATACAAATGTTTATATGTTATAATTTCTTTTTAAAAATCGAAAAAATCAATTTATCATCGATAAAATATAAAAAAAACAATAAATATGATAATAAAATATTTTCTATTCTATCCTCAAAATATCAGCTCCTAATACACGTAATCTTTGATCTATATTTTCATAACCTCTATCTATTTGTTCTACATTTTTTATAATACTGAATCCTTTAGCAGAAAGAGCTGCTATGAGAATAGATATTCCAGCTCTTATATCTGGTGAATTTAATATTGATCCACGTAAATAAGATTGGTGATTGAGACCTATAATAGTAGCTCTATGTGGATCACACAATATGATTTGTGCGCCCATTTCTATTAGTTTATCAACAAAAAATAGTCGACTTTCAAACATTTTTTGATGAATTAAAACACTGCCTTTAGCCTGAGTAGCTACTACAATTAAAATACTTAATAAATCAGGAGTTAGTCCTGGCCAAGGAGAATCATATATTGTTAATATTGAATTATTTAATAACTTTTTTATTTGATAAGACTTTTGTGTAGGAATATAAATATCATCTTTTTCTTTCTCTAGTTTGATTCCCATTTTTCTAAAAACATTAGGAATTATGCCTAAATTTTTCCAACTTACATTTTTAATTCGTATTTCAGATGAAGTAACGGCGGCTAAACCAATCCAACTTCCTATTTCAATCATATCAGGTAATATATGATGAGTCCCACCTCCTAATTCTGGTACTCCAATTATGGTTAATAAATTAGAACCTATTCCTTTTATTTTAGCTCCCATTTGATTTAGTAGTTTACATAATTGTTGAATGTATGGTTCACATGCTGCATTATAAATAATTGTTTTTCCTTTAGCTAAAGTGGAAGCCATTATTATATTAGCTGTAGCTGTAATAGAAGCTTCTTCCATTAAGATGTAACTTCCATTTAATTGTTTATTATTTGTATTTAAGTAAAAACATTTATGTATGTGATGATAAGAAACATTACTTCCTAATAATTTAAACCCATTTAAATGGGTATCTAAACGTCTTCTTCCAATTCTATCTCCTCCTGGTATAGGGATACATACCTTACCAAATCTAGAAAGAATCGGTCCGGCTATCATGATGGATCCTCTGATTAGTTTTCCATGTTTTTGGAATTTTTTTGTATATATATATTCGATGTTTATATTTTTTGCCTGAAAAGTAAAATCTTTATTTCCATTTTTTTTTACTGTTACTCCTAAATTTTGAAGTATTTTAATTATACATCTTACATCTCCTATTTTTGGAATATTTTTAATTCTTAATTTTTCTGAAGTTAATAATACGGAACATAATACTTGTAATGATTCATTTTTAGCACCTTGAGGAATAATTTCACCTTTTAAAGGATATCCTCCTTTTATTTTAAAAAATCCCATTTATTATCACCTTTTTTTTTTTTTAATATTTTTTTTCCTAAAAATAGAAAATTTATATAATAATGGATTTATTAAGTTATTTTTTAAACATATTTTACCTTCAGACAATTTTTCTAAATCTTTAAATATCACTTCATCTTCTACTATACTTTTATTCCATCTCATATAATTTTTTTTCATGGTATTTGCTATCGCATAAAATAATCCTTCTTTTTTTTTTTCATTTTTACAATGAATAGCTACATGGATCATGTTCCTTATTATTTTTCCATAATAACGAAAGTTGATTAAATACGTGGGATATACCACTTTTTTATAAAAAAATTTTTTTTTTTTTGGAGTTGGTTTTGGAAAGGGAGTATCTATATCCAATTGATATTGGGACATAATCATTAATTGATTCCATAATTTATGTTGAAAGTAAGGGACATTTTTTTTTAATCTAAAATGAATAGAATCTGTCATTAATTTGATAATTCCTAATGCATAACGATTTCTTTTATCTCTATTTTTTATTCGTACTGCATAATCTATCATTTTATGAATATTTCTACCATACTCTGGTATTATTAATTTCAAACGATTAGTATTATATTCCATATTAATTTTATTGTTTTTGAATACTAAAAATAATATTTGTTCATACCATATATTTTTTACTTTTTTATTCAAAATGAAATTGAATTAAAATTATAAAACTATATAACTTTTATATTATTCTCATTAATATTAATAAAAAAAATAATTATCAATTGTAAAATTGAAAAATTATTAATTACAGATTAATTAAATTTTTAATTTCTTTGAAATCCGATAATTTTCTATTGAATATTCAATTTGATTTCAAGAAATTTTAATTTTTTCTTCGTAAATATAAAGTTTATTTAAACTTAATAATATTTTTTTTATTCCTACTTTTAAAAAATTAATTGAAACAATTTGTTCATTACAATGAATATTGATAATAGTACCAATTCCAAATTTTTTATGAAAGACTTTGACTCCTTTTTTTATTTGTAAATTATTGAATACATGATTTATTAATTGGTCGTTATTCGATTTATTTATTGAAGAATTTAATTTCATATATTTTTTTAATTGAGGTTTTTCCTCTATAATATTGATGGCACTTTTATGAATCAGTTCATGAATAAAACGGCTTTTATTCATTTTTTTTTTTTTACCCCATAAAGTTCTATTTTCTGCATAAGATAATATTGCTTTTTTTTTTGCTCTTGTTAAAGCAACATAGAATAAACGACGTTCTTCTTCTATTTTTATAGGATCATTCATAGTTGATCTTGAAGGAAATAATTTCTCTTCTAATCCTGCTACAAAAATAGTAGAAAACTCTAATCCCTTAGATAAATGTATAGTCATTAATGAAACATAATCCTGCTTATTATTTTTTTTTTGATCAATAATATTTTCATTGTATTTTTCCAAGTAAAAATGATGTAAAAAATCTGATAATTGAATATTATTTTTTTGAAATAAATTTTTTTGTTCTTGAACATAAGAATAGATGTATTCAATAATGTATTGAAAATCTTTGTATTCATAAGAATCATTATCTTGAATAAAAAAATGAACAATTTCTATTGCAATTTTATAAGCATTTTCAACATATGATTTGGATCGTATTTCTTCTATTTTCAAGATAAATTGTACAACATTTTCTATTGTTTTTTTTTTTCTTAATAATCCGTAATGTTTTATATTTTTTAATATAAAATATACAGTTTGATTTGTTTTAATAGAAGCTTCTAATATAGAATTAATAGTTTTTTGATATCCTATTTTTTTTTTTAGAATACGAACTAATGATTCTTCATCTTTTTCATTCACTATAATCCGAAAATAGGAAAATAAATCTCGAATTTCTTTTCTATTTTCAAATGAAATACTACCATATATTTTATATGGAATTTTATTTTCTTTTAATGCAAATTCTATAATTTGTGATTGAAAATTTGTTCTATAAAGAATAGCAAAATTTTTAAATTGTATTTTTTTATCTTTTTCTATTATAGAAATAATAGAAGATGCTATGAATTTTGATTCTTCTACTTCTGAAGAAAATTTATGTATTTCTAATTTTTCACCTTTTTCATTATTTGTCCAAATTTTTTTTAAAATTTGATGTTTATTCAAAGAAATTACATTATTAGAAGCTTGTACAATATGATTAGTCGATCGATAATTTTGTTCTAAACGAAATACTTGGGCATTTTTATAATCTATATGAAAATTTAATATATTTGAAATATTTGCACCACGAAAAGAATATATACTTTGAGCATCATCTCCTACTGCAAATATATTTCGATGTATATAAGATAATTTTTTTATAATATTGTTTTGCGAAGAATTTGTATCTTGATATTCATCAATAAGGATATATTTAAATTGTATTTGATATTTATGAAGAACATTTGGATAATAAAAAAATAGACAATTGGTATATAATAGGATATCATCAAAATCTAAGGCTCTTGCTTGAAAACATCGTTTCATATATAAGTAATATATTTTATCATAACAATTTGAATTTTTATTTAAAGATCTAGAATATAAATTGTTTTTATATTCAGACATTCTATTCATTATTTCTTTTGGTCTTAATTTTCTATCAAAATTTGTTTCTTTTAATATTTTTTTTATAAGATTTTCTGAATCTCGTTGATCATAAATAACATAATTTGATTGATATCCCATCCAGTGAATTTCTTTTCTTAGGATACTAGAAAAAATAGAATGAAAAGTTCCAATTGTTATTTGGTTTAAATCAGATTCGTTTATCATTTGAGAAATACGATATTTCATTTCTTTAGCTGCTTTATTTGTAAAAGTTAATGCTAATATGTTTGAAGGATGAATTTTGATTTTACGAATCATATATGTTATTCTATGTGTAATGACCCTAGTTTTTCCAGCACCAGCTCCTGCGAGAACAAGTATTGGACCATTTATAGTTTTTATTATTTTTTTTTGAATATCGCTTAGTTTTTTATCAATGTTATCCATAACTTAATTTATTATATATTTCATAACATTTTGAATAAAAGATCTATTTTTTTTCATAAAATGAGGATTTTTTATTAAAAAAATTTTAGCAATTGAATTCACCTTTTTTATTAATTTTATATCATTTGTAAAATTTACCATAGGAAAATATTTTTTTCCACTTTGTTTTATACCAGTTAAATCACCTATACCCCTGATTTTTAAATCTTCTTTTGATATTTCGAATCCATTATTAATTTTACATAATCTATTCATTCTACCAATACCATCTATACTAATTTTGTTATTAGTAATTAATAAACAATAACTTTGATGAAGGCCTCTACCAACTCTTCCTCGTAATTGATGTAATTGTGATAATCCAAAAAAATTTGCATTTTCTATCATTATAACAGTAGCATTGGGTATATCTAATCCTACTTCTATTATTGTAGTTGTTGTCATTATCTTTGTTATTCCACAAATAAATTGATGAATTTGTATTTTTTTTTCTTCAGTATTCATTCTTCCATGTAATATTCCAATTTGATTTTTTAGATTTTGAAATTTTGTTTTTATTTTATTATATCCTATCATTAAATTTTCATATTTTTTATGAAAAGATTGACTGATCGTTGGATAAACAATATATACTTGTCTTCCTTTTACAATTTCATTTTCTATGATTTCAAAAGCTTTATTTTTTTCTTCATTGTGTAAATGGATAGTTTTAATAGGTTTTTTTTTTATGGGTTTTTCTTTGATAATAGAAATATTTAAAGTACAGTAAATAGTTCTGGCTAAAGTTCTAGGTATTGGAGTTGCCGTCATAATTAAAACATGAGGATAATATTGGTTTTGATTATTATAACTATTACAAATTGTATTAATTTGTTTGACACCAAAACGTTGTTGTTCATCTATTATTACCAATCCTAGTTTTTGAAATTTGATGTTTTTTTGTATAAGAGAATGTGTTCCTATTATAATAGAAATTTTTCCTGTTAATAATTGATGATAAATCTTATTTCGTATTGAATTAGATATATTTCCAGTTAATAATTCTATTTGATTAATTCCGATTTTTTGAAATATTTTTTTTATATATTGATAATGTTGAATAGCTAATACTTCTGTAGGAGTCATAATACATGATTGATATCCATTTTCTAATGCAACTAAAATAGTTAGTATAGCTACTATTGTTTTTCCAGATCCTACATCTCCTTGTAATAGACGATGCATTTGAATTGGTTTTTTTAAATCGATCCAAATTTCTTTAAAAGCTTTTTTTTGATCATTAGTTAAATTAAATGGTAAAAATTTTTTATAAAACATAAAAAATTTTTTTCCTATTTTATAAAATGGTTTACTCCTGAAAAAAGTTCTTTTTGATAAGGATTTTAATTTCAATAATAGAAGTTTTTCAAATTTTAATAAATATTTTGCTTTTAATAAACAATTTGAAGATTTTGGAAAGTGAATTTGAATTAAAGATTCTTTTTTAGACATTATTTTTTTTTTCAAAATTTTTTGAAAGAAAAAATAATTTTTATATAATTCTAATTCTTTTATTAAATTATCTAATAATTTAATAATAAAAGAATTATTAATTCCTTTTTTTTTTAAGGACTGAGGTATATGATAAATAGGATATAAAAACAATCTTCTTTTAAAAGAATTTATATCGTATACTTTTGGGTGAATAATTTGAATTTTCTTTTGAAAAAAGAATATTTTTCCTAATACAATTAAAGGTCTATTTTTCTTAAAATTTTTAAAAAGGTGAATTTTACGAAACCATAATAATTCAATAAATCCAGTTCGATCTTCTAAACGTGCTATTAATATTTTTTTAGTTTTACCATTGATTTCCTTTATATCTGTTATGATACCTGTTACTTGTATATAAAAATCGTTTTTAATAGAAATTTCGGATATATTTTTTTTTATAAAAAAAATATATTTTTTAGGATAAAAGCAAAGAAAATCTTCATATGTATATATATGAAGTATTGAATTAAATAAATCAGCTTTTTTTGTACTTAATCCTTTTAAGTATTTTATTGGTTTATCAAAAATAGAATCTTTTTTTAAATGATTAATTACATTCACTATTATAAAAAAATATTTAATTTTGTTAAAAAAAATTATAGGACATTTAGCTTAGTTGGTTTAGAGCATTACTTTGACAGAGTAAAGGTCATCGGTTCAAATCCGATAATGTCCACTATTAAAAATAATTTATTATTTTAATAAAAAACTATTTATATTTTTTTATGATTTTAATTATAAACGTTAGAGAAGGGGAATCCATAGATAAAGCTTTAAAAAAAAGTAAAAAAAAGTTTGATAAAACTCGAGTTTTGAAAGAATTTAGAGAAAGACAACAGTTTGTTAAACCTTCAGAAGAAAGAAGAAATGAAATTTTAAGAGCTATATATCGAGAAAAAATGAGGATCAAAAATGAAGAATAAATAAAATAGATATTTAAATTTACATGTTTGGTCAAGATAAATATCAATCCATTTTTGGATTAATTGGAAAAAAAATACATTATTCTTTTTCAAAGAATTTCTTTTTAAATAAATTTAAAAAAGAATCAATAAATAATTGTTATTATGTTATTTATGATATTCCAGATATCAAACAAGTTGATTCCATTTTTAAAAATCCTTACATAAAAGGATGTAATGTAACTATTCCTTATAAAAAAAGTATTATTCCATATTTAACAAAAATTAATTCTATAGCAAAAAAAATAGGATCTGTCAACGTAATAAAAATAAATAAATATGAAAAAATAGGATATAATACGGATTATATTGGATTTGAAGGATCTTTCATAAAAAATATAAATCAAATTTTGTATTCTAAAAATACATTGAAAGCTTTAATTTTAGGCACTGGCGGTGTATCTAAATCCATTTCATATGTCCTAAAAAAATGGAAAATCAAGTATCAATATATATCGAGAAAAAAACAAAAAGGAATGTTAATTTATGAGGATATCAATAAAAATTTATTAAAGGAATATAGAATTATTATCAATTGCACTCCATTGGGTACATATCCAAATATAAATAGTTTTCCACCTTTACCATATCAATATATATCTGATCAACATTATTTTTATGATTTAGTTTATAATCCCAATAAAACTTTATTTCTAAGGAAAGGAGAGAAAAATGGAGCTACCATTAAAAATGGATTAGAGATGTTATACATTCAAGCAGAAGAATCTTGGAAAATATGGAATAATAACAATTTATAATAAGTGGAAAAAAAAAAAATTTTTATGATGAGGGCCATTCAATTAGCTAAAAACGGATTAGGATCTACTTATCCTCATCCAATGTTAGGATGTGTCATAGAAAAAAATGGAAAAATTATTTCGGAATCTTGGTTTGATAACCAAAAAAATGAACTTCCAATTGAACAAGCTATTAATAGAATGAAAGATAAAGATTTGTTAAAAAAATCTACGTTATATATCACATTGGAATTCTATTTTTCTTATCAAAATTTTTATAATGGTATAAACTTAATCATAAAAAATAAACTTTCAAAAGTAATAATAGGTATAAAAAATCCATTTTATAAATTTAATAATTTAGGAAAAGAATTGAAAAAATATGGAGTAATAGTTATTGAAAATTTTTTGAAATATGAATGTTATCATTTAAATAAACGTTTTTTTACTTTCTATGAAAAAAAAAGACCTTATATTATTTTAACATGGTCTCAAAGTATAGATGGTTTTATATTTTTTCCATATGGAAAAAATACACTTACTAGTGATAAGTACTGTATAGAATTATTTTCTAAATGGAAAATTGAAGAGAATAGTTTCTTAATAGGAAAAAAAAATTTAAATCGGAAATTGATAAACTGGAATAATGTTCATTCTATTCAAATTTTTTTTGATCAAAAATTATCAATAACGAATCGATTTTTCCTTTTCAATGAAAAATTGAGGACTATTATTTTCAGTGAAAAAAAAAAAAATGACAAAGAAAATGTAGAATACATCCAAATATCTTTTAAAAAAAACATGATAGAAAAAGTATTAAAATTTTTATATCAAAAAAAAATACAATCTTTTATCATAAATGAAGAAAATAAAATCATAAAAAGTTTTCTTAAAAAAAATATTTGGGACGAATGTCGTATTACTACTTTTAATATTTATTTAAGTAATGGAATCCTATCTCCTAAAGTAAAAGGATTAATGTATAAAAAAATAAATATTAATAGAACAATATCTATTTGTATACTATCACATGATAATAAAATAAATTTTGTATATAAATAATTATTCATTTAAAAAATTCAGTGTGTCAATATTATCAAAATCATGTTTTGAATTTGGATATTTTTTTTTATCAAAAGGTTTTTTTTCTTTCAAAAAATGTGTATACATTTATGATTTTTTGAAAGAACATTTTTTCCTTTTTTTAAATTATTATAACAATTGTAATCAAAAACGAACATTGGATTATTATATTTTTTTCCGTTATTTAAAGATTACAAAATTGTGTTTTCAATATGGAATGATTATTCAATTGATAAATTGAATAAGAATATGAATCATTATTCATAAAATATATTTTTATTTAGATTGAAAAATATTTTTTTTGTGTTGTTGTAAAACGGATATAGAAATATTATTCTTTTTTAATAGAAATGGATATATTTGGAAATAATATTCAAAATATCAATATCTATTATTATTTTTCGTTTTTATTATCGAATCAAATTCGTTATTACAAATTATATTCGTAAATTTTATTCAATTTTTTATATTAGAATTTATATAAATTAATATGTTATGAAAAAAAGTTCATAATAAATTGTTTTATATAGCATATTAATTATTAGATTGTATCTTGATCAAATCACAAATAACCAATCGTAAAATTTTATTAGTGAAATCCGGACAAGTATAATAAACAAAACGTTTTTTATTTTTTTTTCTTTAAGAAAAAATTTTATCTATTTAACTTTTTTTTTCATATATTCTATCAACAGAAAATATTCCTTAATGAATTTTTTTCAAAAACCACTTGTCAAAATAGGACGATTTTTATAAAATTTTTATTGAAAAATTTATTCTATTTATAGAAACGAAAAAACGTTTTCACGAAAATCCCTAATTCATTAAATTATAATTTTATTAATTTTCATTATATGTCTATCAAAATAACAAAAGAATGTATTAATTGTGGCGCTTGTGAGATAGAATGTCCAAATCAAGCTATTTATGAAGGTGGAAAAGCATGGAAAATGTCTGATGGAACTTCTTTAAAAAAAAATGGAAAAGATTTTACTATTTTTCAAAAACCTATTAAACAAAATATTTATTTTATTGTTTCAGAAAAATGTACGGAATGTGTTGGTTTTTTTGACAAACCTCAATGTATTGAGGTTTGTCCAGTAAATTGCTGCATTCTAGATAAAAAAAATGAAGAAACAAAGAAATATCTTAAAAAAAAATATTTTTTTTTGCATAAAAAAAAAATTTATGACTAATTTTTTTAAAAGAGAATATAGTTGGAATATTTTTTTACAAAGAGAATATAAAAAACATTATTTTCAAAAATTAATGAATTTTTTAAGTATAGAATATCAAAATTTTACATGTTATCCAAAAAAAAAAAATATTTTATTGTCATTAAAATATTGTTCTTTTCAAAAACTCAAAGTAGTTTTATTAGGACAAGATCCATACTATAATGAGAATCAAGCTGATGGTTTATGTTTTTCAGTTCCAAATGGAGTTGTATTTCCTCCATCTTTAAAAAACATTTTTACAGAAATCAAAAATTGTTTGAATCCAAATTATGTTCCTTATAGTGGTTCTTTAGTTCATTGGGCTAAACAAGGAATTTTATTGTTAAATTCTATTTTAACAGTAAGAAAAGGTCATCCTCACTCTCATAAAAATATAGGATGGGAATTTTTTACAGATCAAATCATTAGATTGATTTCTAATAAAAAAAGTCATATTGTATTTCTATTATGGGGAAAATATGCTATGAAAAAATATTTTTTAATTAATTCATTCAATCATCATTATATTTTAACAACATCACATCCATCTCCATTATCCGCTCATCTTGGTTTTTTCGGATCTCAACATTTTTTAAAAACTAATATTTTCTTAAAAAAAATGGGAAAATCAATTATATATTGGTGATTTACATATGAATAGATTGTTGTTCAAAATTCAATAAAGCAGATTCTTTAAATGCTTCACTAAAAGTAGGATGTGGATGACTTATTCTAAATATATCTTCAGATGAAGAAAAAAATTCCATTGCTACAGTTGCTTCCATGATCATATCACTTGCATGTTCACCTATTATATGCACTCCTAGTATTTGATCCGTTTTTTTATGAGATATCATTTTTAAAAAACCATCTGTACATCCACTAGAATGAGATCTACCTAATAATTTCATTGGAAATATTCCTATATTATGCTCTATTTTATGTTTTTTTACTTCATTTTCCGTTAAACCTACACTAGATACTTCAGGATAAGTATAAATAACTGAAGGAATTAAATTATAATTTATTTTACAAGGTTTTTGTCCTAATATATGTTCTACAGCGTGTATGCCTTCTTCTTCTGCTTTATGTGCTAACATTTTTTTTCCTATAACATCTCCTACTGCGTAAATATTATTAATTGAACATTGTAGAAAATCATTAACCACTATAAATCCTTTAGAATTTGTTTTAATTCCTATATTTTTTAATCCAAGGTTTTTTGTGTATGGCGACCTTCCTATTGCTACTAGACAATAGTCTCCTGTAAATTTCCTTTTTTTGTCATTTTTATCTATAGAAATGACCGATATTTCTTTTGGATTTTCTGAAATTATATCCAATATGGATAAAGAATTATAAATTTTTATAAAAGATTTTTCAAGAATAGTTTTTAATACATTACTTAATGATTGATCCATATTTGAAATAATTTGATTCATAGAATCTATAATTATGATTTTACTTCCTAATCTACTAAAAATAGATCCTATTTCTAAACCAACAACACCTCCACCAATTATTATTAATTTTTTAGGAATTTCATGTAAATAAAGAGCATCTGTAGATGAAATGATTTTATTATGAATATTAAAATTCAAATTTTGGAATTTTGATGGTTTAGATCCAGTAGAAATAATACAATTATGGAACGTTATTTGTTCTTTTTCTTGAAAAGATGTTGTATCACTTATAGATAGAATATTTTTTGTTTTAAAAGTTGCTATTCCTTGAAACAAATCAATACGATTTTTTTTCATTAAATATTTTATCCCGTTATTAATTTGTTTAATGATTTGATTTTTTCGATTCATCATTTTTTGAAAATCAAAAAATATTTTTTCAAAAAATATACCATGATGATGATATTCTTTTTGAGCTAAAAAAAAATATTTAGATGAATCTAATAAAGATTTAGAAGGAATACATCCTACATTTAAACATGCGCCTCCTAATGTTTTGTATTTTTCTATCAATGCAGTACGAAGTCCATTTTGACTTGCACGAATAGCTGAAACATATCCACCAGGACCAGATCCTATAACAACTAAATCATATGATTTTAAATGATTCATAGTAATTCAATTTTTTGTATAGATAAAATTACATATTTAATACATATGCAAAGATTAATGGAGCAACTATAGTAGCATCCGATTCTATTATAAATTTAGGAGTATGTTCGTCTAATTTACCCCAAGTGATTTTTTCATTAGGAGATGCTCCAGAATAAGATCCATAACTAGTGGTGGAATCGGATATTTGACAAAAATAAGACCAAAATGGTGTCCAATCTATTCCCATATCTTGAGATAACATAGGTACAACACAAATAGGAAAATCACCGGATATACCTCCCCCAATTTGAAAAAATCCTATTTTGTGTTTTACACACTCTTGTTGGTACCATTTTGCTAAATAGATCATATATTCTATTCCATTTTTTACAATAGATGTAGGTAATATATTTTTTATACAATATGATGCGTATATATTTCCTAGAGTACTATCTTCCCATCCTGGTACTATTAATGGAATATTCTTTTTTGCAGCAGCTAACACCCAACTATCTTTTGAATTAATATCGTAATATGGTTTTAACCCTTCTTCTAATAAAAGTTGATAAATATATTCATGTGGAAAATAACGTGCAATTTTTGTTTTAGCTCTTTTCCATATTGGAAATATTAGTTTTTGTAACTTGTTAAAAGCATAATTTTCTGGAATACAAGTATCTGTAATTCTATTATATCCTGTTTTCAAAAATGTTTTCTCATCGTTAGGAGTAAGTTCTCTATAATTTGGAACATTGATATAATGGGAATGGGATATTAAATTTAAAATATCTTCTTCTAAATTTGCTCCAGTACAAGATATAATATGTACTTTATTTTTTCGAATCATTTCAGCAAAAATTTTTCCTAATTCAGCTGTACTCATAGCTCCTGCTATAGTAATCATCATTTTTCCATTTTTTTTAATATGAAGATCATACGCTTTAGCAGCGTTTGATAATGTTAAAGCATTAAAATGTAAAAAATATTTTTCAATAAAAGAAGTGATAGAATAATTTTTCATAATTCTTTATTTAGCAATTTGAACAGCTCTAATTTCTCTAATTACTGTTACTTTTATTTGTCCTGGATAAGTCATTTCATTTTTGATTCTTTCTGTTATATCATAAGATAGTTCTAAAGTTTTTTGATCATTAATTTTTTCACTTTCTACAATTACTCTAAGTTCTCTACCTGCTTGCATTGCAAATGCTTTATTGACTCCTTCAAAACTATGAGCAATATCTTCCAAATTTTTTAATCTTTTTAAATAAGATTCAAAAGAATTTTTCCGAACACCCGGACGAGCTCCACTTATCGAATCGGATATTTGTATAATAGGTGATATAAGTGACTTCATTTCTATTTCATCATGATGGGACCCTATTGCGTTACACACATATACATTTTCTCCATATTTTTCTGCTATTTGCATACCTAAAATGGCATGTGGATTTTCTGATTCATTTTCGGATACTTTCCCTATATCATGTAGTAAACCGGCACGTTTTGCATATTTTATATTTAATCCTAATTCTGATGCTAATATAGAAGATAAATGGGATACCTCTCGAGAATGTTCCAATAAATTTTGACCATAAGAAAAACGATATTTCATTTTTCCTATATTTTTTATTAATTCTGGATGCATTCCATGAATTCCTAAATCTAGGATATTTTTTTTTCCTATATTCATAATTTCTGCTTCAATTTGTTCTTCCGTTTTTTTTACTACTTCTTCAATTCTTGCTGGATGAATTCGTCCATCTATCACCAATTTTTGAAGTGATAATCTTGCAATTTCTCTACGTATGGGATTAAAACAAGATAAAAGAACTGTGTCAGGTGTATCGTCCACAATAATTTCTACTCCAGTTGCTTTTTCTAAAGCTCTTATATTTCTACCTTCTCTTCCTATAATCCTACCTTTAATATCATCTGATTCTATACTAAAAGTAGATACAGCATTTTCCACTGCTTTTTCTGTTCCTATTCTTTGTATAGATTGTATAATGATTTTTTGAGCTTTCTCTTTTGCAGTAAGTTGTATTTCTTCTATAATATTTTGTATAGAAGATTGTGCTTTTTTTTTTGCTTCTTCTTGAAAAATTTCAATCAATTGTTTTTTTGCTTCTTCTGAAGAATATCTCGATATTTTTTCAAGTAATTCTACTTGTTTAAAGTACATTTTTTTTAATTCTTTTTGTCTTTTTTGAATATTTTTTTTATTTTTTTCATAGACATATATTTGTGATTCCAACCGATGATTTTTTTTAAAATAAATTTCTATTTCTTTAGATAGTCTATCTTCTTTCTTTTTTATATTTTTTTCTATATTAATAATTCTTCGTTCTTTTATTTCAATTTCCTTGTCATGTTTTGATTTTAATTCCGAAAGTTTTTTTTTTATTTGAATTATTTTTTTTTTCTTAAACAGATCACATTCTTTTCCTGTTTTATTTATAATATGTTTTGCTTGAATATGTGCTTTCTTTAATAATTGAATATATTTCCTTAATATGAATTTTTTTCCAAATAAATAAAAAATAATAATTCCGATAAAAAACCCCATTAATAGTGGAAATCCATCATTTATTTTCATGTTTACTCAATTTAAATAAAAATAAAATAAACATTTTCATCACATTTTTAAAATGATATTTTTTTGAAAAAAATATAATAAAAAATCAATATCTAAAATAGAAAAAGAAATCTGTTTATATAAGAAAAATACAATTTTATTTTATGATTTATATATTTGTATACTAATAATTAATATGAATGAAACGAGTTTATTTGGATAATGCTTCTACTACACCCATCAAAGATGAAGTTATAAAATCTATGGTGAATGTTTTAAGATATTCATTTGGAAATCCATCTTCCATACAACATCATTATGGAAGAAAATCTCGTTCTATTATAGAAGAATCTAGAATTTGTATAGCAAATATCATCCATGCAGATCCTTCCGAAATTATTTTCACTTCTGGAGGAACAGAGGGAAATAATCTTGCAATTCAAGTTGCTATTTCAGATTTAAAAGTTGAACATATTATTACTTCTAAATTAGAACATTTTTCAGTTTTAAAAACAATATTAGATTTATATCATAAAGATAAAATATCTGTTAGTTTTATTTCTTTTGATAAAAAAGGAATTCATGATTTAAATCACATGGAGAATATTCTAAACAAATTTTCTTCAAAAAAAGTTCTTGTTAGTTTAATGTATGTTAATAATGAAATTGGGAATATTCTCGAAATAAAAAAAGTAATTGAAATATGCAAAAAATATAATGCATATTTTCATTCAGATGCTATTCAGGCTATAGGTAATATACCAATTAATGTCAAATCGTTATTATTTGATTTTGCAACTGTCAGTGCACATAAAATTTATGGACCAAAAGGTATTGGTTTTATTTTTATAAGAAAAAATTTATTGAAAAATATCAAATCTTTTATAATTGGTGGATCACAAGAACATGGAATTCGTTCAGGAACGGAAAATATATATGGAATAGTAGGAATGGCAAAAGCAATAGAATTATCTATTGATCATTACTTGAATTATAAAAAAAAAATGCAAAAATTGAAACTATATTGTATATCAAAATTAAAGGAACATATTCCAAATATTCTATTTAATGGATTATCATTCGATACTAAAAAAAGTGTATTTTCCATAATAAATTTACTATTTCCAGTAATGGATCATCTTTTATATTTTCGTTTGGATATCATGGGAATTTCTATTTCGAAAGGAAGTACTTGTATACAAGGAACAAAATCGTCTCATGTTATTCAATCAATTACAAATCATGAATTGTTAAAAAAAATGATGCCTATAAGAATTTCTTTGGGTTTTTTTAATGAAAAAAAAGATATAGACTTGCTTATACATTCTTTAAAAAAGATAATAAAACAAAAAAACGTTTTATAATATATGTTAAATGTTTTATCTTTATCCTTAAAGAATATTATCAGGTGGGGTATTTTAATTTTTTTCGACATTCTATTGGGAAAAAAGTAGTTATGGCTATGAGTGGTATATTTCTCATGATTTTTTTATCATTGCATCTAACTGTTAACTTATTTTTGTTTTTTGGAGAACAATCTTTTAATCATGCAGTTGTTTTCATGAGAAAAAATATTTTCATCCGATTCATGGAATATGTTCTTGCTTTAGGATTTATTATCCATATGTTAATAGGTATTTATTTACATATTCAAAACAATCATAAAAAAGGAAAAGTTGATTATGCCGTTGATGCATCTTGTAAAACATCTACATTGAGTAGTAGAACAATGATATACACGGGTATTTTAATTTTGTGCTTTTTAATATTACATTTAATAAATTTTATGATACCTATGAAATACTCTTCCAATCGAAATAATATATCGGATTATAAATTAGTTATAAATTTATTTAAAAATCCTTTTTATACATTTATATATGTATTTTCTTTTGTGATTTTAGGATTTCATTTAAATCATGGATTTCAATCTGCTTTTCAATCTTTAGGTTTATCTAATAAAAAAAGATTAATCTGGATACAAAAATTAAGCTTTTTCTATTTTTGGACTATTTGTTCTGGTTTTTCCATTATTGCTATTTGGTTTTTTTTTAATAATCAATAGTTTTTTTAAATTTTAAAATAAAAAAAATAATGAAAATCAATTCAAAAATACCAAAAGGAACATTAGTGGATAAATGGAAAAATCATAAATCTACTTTGAATTTAATATCACCTAACAATAGATCCAATATTAAAATTATCGTTATTGGTTCTGGATTAGCTGGAGGTTCTGCTTCAGCTTCTTTATCTGAGTTAGGGTATCAAGTTACAACTTTTTGTTACCAAGATTCACCTAGAAGAGCTCATTCTGTAGCAGCTCAGGGAGGAATTAATGCATCTAAAAATTATAGGGGAGATAATGATTCTATTTATCAATTATTTTATGATACAATAAAAGGTGGAGATTATAGATCTAGAGAATCTAATGTTTATCGTTTATCAGAAATATCTTCTAGTATTATTGATCAATGTGTAGCTCAAGGTGTTCCATTTGCTCGCGATTATGCTGGTTATTTAGAAACTAGATCATTTGGTGGAACCAAAGTCTCTAGAACTTTTTATGCAAAAGGACAAACAGGTCAACAATTATTATTAGCTTGTTATTCTGCAATGTCAAGACAAATAGGTAAAGGGAGAATAAAAATGTACACTCGTCACGAAATGCTTGATTTAGTTATTATAAATGGAGTTGCTCGAGGTGTGATAACAAGGAACTTAATTAATGGTGATATAGAAAGACATGTAGCTCATGCAGTCGTTATTGCATCAGGAGGTTATGGAAATGTATTTTTTTTATCTACTAATGCAATGGGATCTAATGCTAGTGCAATATGGAATGTTCATAAGAAAGGCGGTTTATTTTCTAATCCTTGTTTTACACAAATACATCCTACTTGTATTCCAATTAAAGGTTCCTATCAGTCTAAATTAACCTTAATGTCTGAGTCATTAAGGAATGATGGTCGAATTTGGGTCCCTAAAAAATTAGAAGATGCAATGAACATACGAAGTGGAAAAATAGATCCTGAACATATAAGTGAAAAAGATCGAGATTTTTTCTTAGAAAGAAGATATCCTTCATTTGGAAATCTGGTTCCAAGAGATGTTGCTTCTAGAGCATCAAAAGAAAGGTGTGATCAAGGTTTTGGAATTGAAAATAATGAAAAAAATGAAGGAGTATTTTTAGATTTTAAGTATTCTATAAATAATTATGGAATAGAGAAGTCAAATGAACTTGGAATCAACAAACCAGATTCATCTTTTATACAAGATTTGGGAAAAAAAACTATAAAATCTAAATATGGAAATTTATTTCATATGTATCAAAAAATAACCAATATGAATCCATATGAAACCCCTATGAAAATTTATCCTGCAGTACATTATACTATGGGAGGTTTATGGGTAGACTATAATTTAATGTCATCTATTCCTGGATGTTTTGTTATAGGAGAAGCCAATTTTTCAGACCATGGATCTAATAGACTTGGAGCTTCTGCTTTAATGCAAGGATTAGCTGATGGTTATTTTATATTACCATATACTATATCTGATTACTTATCTAAATATGTTGGATCCGTATTGGAAAATAAAATATCTATCAAACATAAAGAATTTGATAAATCAGAACAAGAAGTAAGATATAAAATTAATAAAATTCTTCAAAATAAAAATTCAGGAAAGGTTTATCCATCGGATTTTTATCATAAAAAACTTGGAGAAATTATGTGGAAATATATTGGTATGAGTAGAAATTATGTAGGATTACTAAAATCTATAAAAGAAATACAAAATCTACGTGAAGAATTTTGGAAAAGTATTTTTGTACCTGGTAGAATAGAAGAAGGAATGAATACAGAATTAGAAAAATCTATGCGTATTTCCGATTTTTTAGAATTAGGTGAATTGATTGCTATGGACGCTTTAAATAGAGAAGAATCTTGTGGAAGTCACTTCCGAGAAGAATATCAAACCAAAGAAGGAGAAGCACTTCGTAACGATCAAAAATATCAGTATGTTTCTATGTGGAACTATCAAAAAGGGAAACCAATATATCAGGAAATTATGTATAAAGAAAAGTTAATTTTTAATTTTGTAGACGTAGAAATTCGATCTTATAAATAAAAAAGTAGAATAAAATTTTCAAATTATGAATCATTTCCTTAATTTCAAATTAAAAATTTGGCGACAAAAAAACAATAAGGAAAAAGGTTTTTTTAAAACTTACAAAATACAAAATGTTTCTCCTGATAGTTCTTTTTTAGAGATGTTAGATATTTTAAATAATCAAATTATATGCAATAAAAAAGATACACCTATATCGTTTGATCATGATTGCAGAGAAGGTATTTGTGGAATGTGTTCATTATATATAAATGGAAGAGCACATGGACCTGAATATTTAACTACTACTTGTCAATTACATATGCGTAGTTTTCGAAATGGAATTACTATATATATAGAACCATGGAGAGCATTTTCTTTTCCAATCATAAAAGATCTTATAGTAGATCGATCTTCTTTTGATAGAATAATGATTTCTGGAGGTTTTATATCTGTAAATACATTTGGAAAAACAATAGATGGAAATATTATTCCGATACCTAAAAATCAATCAGAAAAAGCTTTTGATGCTTCTTCATGTATTGGATGTGGAGCATGTGTCGCTGTATGTAAAAATAGATCTGCTATGCTATTTGTATCTGCAAAAGTATCCCAATTTTCTTTTTTACCACAAGGTATAGTTGAAAGAAAAAAAAGAGTATTGAATATGGTTAATAGAATGGAAAAAGAAGGATTTGGTTCATGTACAAATACAAAATCTTGTGAAGTGGAATGTCCAAAAGGAATATCTACTGAATATATTTCTATTCTTAATAAAGAATATATTAATTCATTTATTTGATTATTATTCATATTATGGAGTATTTAGAATTCGAAAAACCTATACAAGATATTCATAATCAATATATTAATTGTTTACTTATAGAAAAAAATAGTGGAGTTAATATGAAAGATATATGCATTCAATTACAATTGAAATTGAAAGAAACTATTAAAAAATTGCATAGTAATTTAACTCCATGGCAGAGAGTTCAATTATCTAGGCATCCAAATCGTCCATATACCTTAGATTATATCCAATCTATAACGGAAAAAAAATCATTTATTGAATTACATGGAGATCGTTTGATTGGAGACGATAAAGCAATAGTAGGTGGTTTTGGTAAGATAAGAGGGATGACGTTTATGTTAATCGGAACTCAAAAAGGAAGAAATATTCAAGATAGGAAATACAGAAGATTTGGAATGCCAAATCCAGAAGGCTATAGAAAAGCTTTACGTCTGATGAATTTAGCTGAAAAATTTAGGAAGCCGATTGTTACTTTTGTTGATACTCCAGGAGCGTATCCTGGTATTGAAGCAGAGGAAAGAGGTCAGGGTGAAGCTATTGGTCAGAATATTTATAGGATGATGTATTTAAATGTTCCTATTATCGTATTAGTTATTGGAGAAGGAGCTAGTGGTGGAGCATTAGGTATTGGAATAGGAGATAAAATTTCAATGATGGAAAATTCTTGGTATTCAGTTATTTCACCAGAAAGTTGTTCTACAATATTGTGGAATAATTGGAAAAAAAAAGAAAAATTAGCCGAATCATTAAAACTAACAGCAAAAGATCTACATAAATTAGGTCTGATAGATGATATTATTCAAGAACCTTTAGGTGGAGCACATTTTCATCCAAAAGAAGCTTTTATGTCTGTTCAAGAATATATAATTCATAATTATAAAGAATTATCTAAGATTGATATTGAATTATTAATTCGAAATCGAAAAAATAAATATATTTCTATAGGTTCTTTTGATGAAAATTAACATTTTTTTATGAAAAAAAATTATAACACATATTTTAAAAACAATATTGAAGATGATAATATCAAAATCAAACTACCGCCTCAATCATTAGAAATAGAACAAGCTATATTAGGAGCTATCATGATCGATAAAAATGGATTAGATGAAGTGATCGAAATGCTTTCTCCTGAAGTATTTTATAATCAAAAACATCAAATTATCTATAACGTTATATATAGATTATATCAAGAATCTAATCCAATAGATTTGTTTACTGTAACAAACGAACTGAAAAAAATAGATAAATTAAAATGGATAGGTGGAGAGATTTATTTAATAGAATTAACTCAAAAAGTTATTTCTTCTGCACATATAGAGTATCATAGTCATATTATTATTCAAAAATTTCTTTTAAGAAAATTGATTTCTATTTCTTCCGAAATATCCAATAAATGTTATGAAGAAAATATAGATATTTTGGATCTGTTAGATTTAGCGGAATCAAAAATTTTTGACTTGAATCAACAATTTTTGATGAAGAAAAAAATTGAAACCATTCCAAACATTATAACAAATGTCATCGATAAAATCAAAAGTGTAAAGAAAAATGGAATAAGTGGTATTTCTACTGGTTTTCATAAATTAGATGATCTAACATCCGGGTGGCAAAATTCTGACTTAATTGTATTAGCATCTAGACCTGGAATGGGTAAGACTACATTCATGTTATCTATGGTTAACGATATTGTAATTGAACAACAAATTCCTGTTATGATATTTTCAATTGAAATGTCTTCTACTCAATTGATTACAAAATTAATTTCATCAGATACACGTATTCCTTTGGAAAATCTGCAAAAAGCTATTTTATCTAAAGAAGATTGGGATATCTTAATGCATAAAACAAATCAATTAAAAAAATCACCTTTATTTGTTGATGATACTCCTTCTTTATCTATATTTCATTTTCGTGCAAAATGTCGTCGTTTAGTATCTAGATATGGAGTAAAATTAATATTTATAGATTATATGCAATTGATGAATGCTAATCCTCATTTTTCTAAATTACAAAATAGAGAACAAGAAATATCTATCATATCTAGAAGTTTAAAATCGATAGCTAAAGAACTGGATATTCCAATTATAGCTTTATCACAATTATCAAGAGCTGTAGAAGTCAGAGGAGGAAATAAAAGACCTTTACTTTCTGATTTAAGAGAATCTGGATCGATAGAACAAGATGCAGATATAGTTTTATTTATTTATAGACCGGAATATTATGGATTTAAAACATGGGATTCATACGATGAAAATAGTTCTTGTATGGGAGAATCGGAAATCATTATAGCCAAACATAGAAATGGTAAATTAGATAAATTTCGATTAAAATTTATTAGTCATCAATCAAGATTTGATAATATAAAAGAAAAAAAACATGTTCTTTCAGTTTGGGAAAAAGATTATGAAGAAAATGTTATCAACAAAGAACCAAGTTTTTATATACCTCCTCATGAAAATGATAATCCTCAAGAAAAATTACATGAATTAGATCCTAATTATGATGATGAAAAAAAAAACGAATAAATTTGAATAAAAATTTTCTAAATAAATATGATGATATCGACTGATATATGAAAAAATAAAAATGATAAAATATAGAAATTATATTAAAAAATATCATATTTTTTCAATATGAAATTCATTATGAATAGTTCAAATACAATAATATTTTTATATAAAATATTTTTTTGATTGAAGCAAATTTATTTTTTGTGTCATTTGTATGAATTTTTTATTTTTTGATATCATTTATAATGATTACATCATATAATATTTTGAATAAAAATTATTGATCTGGATACAAATTCAATATTTTATTTTGTATTTTTGTATTCGATAAAAATTTCATGATTTTTGGTACTCGTAAAATCTTCATCTGGAATCAGAGGAACTTTAGGCGGAAAAATAGGCGATAGTTTTACACCTATAGATGCGATGAAATTTTCCTCAGCATATGTTTCTTGGATGAGAAAAAAATATAAACATAAAAAAAAATTTTTAATTCTTTCAGGAAGAGACGGGAGAATCACTTCTAAATTATTTCATACATTATTATTATCTACATTACAAAGTCTTGGTATTGATGTCATCGATATTGGTTTATCTACAACTCCTACATTGGCTTTTTCGATTATCAATGAAAAAGCTGATGGAGGAATTATGATAACTGCTAGTCATAATCCAAAAAATTGGAATGGATTAAAAATGTTTAATTCTTTTGGAGAATTTTTATCGGAAAAAGAATTTCAAAAATTGTGTTTTTTTGTTAAAAAACAATACTTTTATTTTTCTTCTTATAAAAAATTCGGTAAAATATTATATAAAACAAATTGTATTCAAAAACATATAGAAAAGGTCATTTCATTACCTATTGTAGATACAGAAAAAATTAGAAAATCGAATTTAAAAATTGTAGTAGATGGAATTAATTCTACAGGTGGAATAGCTGTCCCTCTTCTTTTGGAAAATTTAGGAGTTCATACTATCAAAATGTATTGTAATCCTCATGGTAATTTTTCTCATAATCCCGAACCTGTTCAAAATAATTTAAAGAATATTTGTAAAAAAGTTCCAAAAACAAAATCAAATATGGGTATATCTATTGATCCAGACGTAGATCGTGTTGTTTTTATTTGTGAAAATGGAGATTTTTTTGGAGAAGAAAATACTTTAGTAGCTATAACTGATTATGTATTAAAACATGAAAAAGGTCCTATTGTTACAACATATTCTTCTTCTCATGCATTAAAAGATCTTTCTATAACAAATGGTGTTCCATTTTATTTTTCTCCTGTAGGAGAAGTCCATGTTGTAAAACGAATGAAAGAAGTTCATGCAATTATTGGAGGAGAAGGAAATGGAGGTATAATTTATCCAACATTCCGTTATGGAAGAGATGCATTAGTAGGTATCGCTTTATTTTTAACTTATATATCGAAAGAACCTTTTCTATCATTATCTGTGTTAAAGAAAAAATATTCTAAATACTTTATGTCAAAAAGAAAAGTCCGATTATTGGATCATTATAGTAAGTTGATTCAAAAAATTAAAAAAAAATATAATGGATATAATATGGATTTCAATGATGGAATTAAAATATATTTATCAAATAAAGAATGGATACATATAAGAAAATCAAATACTGAGAATATGATTCGAATCTATACAGAAAGTTATTCAAGAAAAAGAGCTAATTTTTTATCGAGAAACGTTTTATATGATATTAAAAAACAAAATACAAACACTATAAAATAATGCAAAGTATTATAAAATATGTAGAAAATAAATTTATTGAAAATAAAAATTTTCCTGTATTTAATTCTGGAGATACAATTACTGTTTTATTCGAAATTAAAGAAGGAGAAAAAACTAGGATTCAATCCTTCAAAGGAATAGTTATAAAAAAAAAGGGGAAAGGTATAAACAAAACTTTTACAATACGTAAAATAAGTCTTGGTATTGGCGTAGAACGAATTTTTTATATAAATCAACCAAATATTACAAAAATAGCAGTTAATAAAATAGGAAAATGCAGGAGATCGAAAATATACTATTTTCGATTTTTAAAAGGAAAAAAAGCAAAAATGAGATAGATATCAATTCCATCTTTGCTTTTTTTTTGATTAAAAATCACTTATTTTCTTTATCGTTTTCTTCAGAAGCTACTTTATCTTTATCTTTTTCTTTTTCAGTAGAAGATGTGGTATTTCCTTCATCATTACTTCTTGATGTCTCATCATTAGATGTTGTAGGAGAATTAGCCGTAGATGTTGAATCATTTTGGTCACTTTGACTATCATTATTTATTGACTTTTCTTCTTCTGTTGTAGAAGAACCATTGTTTTCATTTTTATTTTTATTATTACAGCTAGTTGTTAATAAAAATACTGATAATAAAATCGTAGTAAAAACAATTTGTAATTTTTTGATCATGATTGGATATTATTTAAATTATTAAATTACTATATATTTTGGACAAATTTATATAAAAATTTGGAATGAAAAAATATATCATAATTTGTATTTTTTTCATCAAAAATAAAATGAATTTTTATTTTTCTTTTTAATTTGAAAATAAGAATATTACAAAATATATTATTTTTTTAAAAAAATATTTAATGAAACAAATTTTTATATTGTAACAAAAAAATTATGTCTTTAAATAATAAAATTATAAAGGAAGCTTTAACTTTTGATGATGTATTATTAGTACCTAATTATTCATCTATTTTACCATCAGAAGTATCACTACAAGTTGCTTTAACTATTGATATAACTCTTAATATTCCTTTATTAAGTGCAGCTATGGATACCGTCACTGAATCTTCTTTAGCAATTTCTCTCGCTAGAGAAGGAGGGTTAGGTATTATCCACAAAAATATGGATATTCAAAATCAGGCAGAAGAAGTTTATAGAGTAAAGAGAAATGAAAGTGGAATGATAGATGATCCTATTACTCTTTGTCAAAAATCAACACTTCGATATGCTCATCATCTTATGAAAAAATATAAAATTTCTGGATTACCTGTAGTAGAAAATGATAAATCATTAGTAGGAATTATTACGATAAGAGATATAAAATATCGAATTGATTTAGATTCTTTAGTGGAAGAAGTCATGACAAAAGACAATTTAATTACTTCTAAAAAAAATGTAACTATGGAAGAAGCAAAAAATATTTTATTGAAAGGTAAAATAGAAAAACTTCCAATTGTCAATGAATATAATCAATTAGTAGGATTAATTACGATTAAAGATATTGATAATATCATTGAATATCCAAATGCTTGTAAAGATTCAAGAGGACGTCTTCGTGTGGGAGCTGCTGTTGGAATCGATAAAGATACTTTATTAAGAGTCGAATCTTTAGTGAAAGAAGGTGTGGATATTATTGCAATAGATTCTGCGCATGGACATTCTATGAAAATATTAAATGTTATAAAATCAATTCGAAATTCTTTTCCAAATATCACATTGTTAGCAGGTAATGTTGTCACAAAAGAAGGAGCTAAAGATTTAATAGAAGCTGGATCTACAATTTTAAAAGTGGGAATTGGTTCAGGATCTATTTGTACAACTAGAGTAATATCTGGAGTTGGAATGCCACAAATTACGGCTATTAATGATGTATATGAATATGCAAGAACTAAAAATGTAAATATAGTTTCTGATGGAGGTATTAGGTATTCAGGAGATATAGTAAAAGCAATAGCATCTGGAGCTAAATCCGTTATGATTGGAAGTTTATTTGCAGGTACAGATGAAGCTCCTGGAGAAGAGTTTATTTATCAGGGAAGAAAATTCAAAAATTATGTAGGAATGGGTTCTTTAATTGCGATGAAAAGAGGAAGTAAAGATCGGTATTTTCAATTGACCGAAAAATCCGTTCCAGAAGGAGTAGAAGCTATAGTTCCTTATAAAGGAAAATTAAAAGATGTCATTTATCAAATTTGTGGTGGATTACGCTCTGGAATGGGGTATTGTGGTGTTTCCAATATTATGGAATTAATAAATAAAGGAAAATTTGTAAAAATTACAAATTCAGGATTAAAAGAAAATCATCCACATAGTGTCAATATCATCAAAGAAACACCTAATTATTTCAGTAAATAAAAAAAATAATACCCGGGACGGGATTCGAACCCGTACGATCGATTAATGATCACAGGATTTTAAGTCCTGTGTGTCTACCAGTTCCACCACCCGGATATAAAAAAAGAGCGAGAAACGGGGATCGAACCCGTGACTTCAACCTTGGCAAGGTTGTACTCTACCAACTGAGTTATTCTCGCATGCGAGAAATTATTCGAATATAAAAAAATATATAGAAACAAACATGCTAACAAATTTAATATTTCATTTTTTTTTTGAAAAAAAATTTTGTATTTTTTTCATAAAAGATATCGATTTTTTTTCTTTTTTCACGAAAGAAATTCTTTTATTTTTCAACATTTGTAAAATATGTTCTGCTCTAGAAATGACCTTTATAGGAATCCCAGCCATTTTTGCTACATAAATACCCAAACTGTTATCACAACTACCAGGAATCAGTTTCCGCATGAAAATAATGTTATTTTTTATTTTTTTTGTAGAAATATGATAATTTTTTACTCTTTTTAAAGAAATAGGTATATTATTTAATTCATGATAATGTGTAGAAAATAAGGTTAAAGGACGTAATTTGTTTTCATGTAAAAATTCGATAATGGATTGAGCTATGGATATTCCATCATAAGTATTAGTTCCTCTTCCTATTTCATCTAATAAAATGAAACTTTTTTCAGTTATATTATTAAGAATATTTGCTGTTTCGTTCATCTCCACCATAAAGGTTGATTCTCCCAAAGAAATGTTATCATAACCTCCTACTCTACTAAATATTTTATCTGTTAATCCTATTTTTGCATATTGAGCTGGAACAAAACTTCCAATATGAGCCATTAATATAATAATAGCTGTTTGACGAAGAATAGCCGATTTTCCAGACATATTAGGACCCGTAATCATTAATATTTGTTGATTTTTTTTATTAAGATAAATATCATTAGGTATATAAGAATTTTTTGATATAAATTGACATTCAATAACAGGATGTCGACCACCTAAAATACGAATATCCGATGATTCACAAATGACTGGTTTTATATAATTTTTTTCTATAGCTATGGAAGAAAAAGAACAGTATACATCTAATTCTGCAAGAATTGTTGCATTATTTTGCAATTTTTTAATACTATTTAATAATTTCCGAATTAATGTTGAAAATATTTTTTTTTCTAATAAAAAAATTGTTTGTTCAGCATTTAATATTTGTAATTCATAATTTTTTAAATCTTCGGTAAGATATCTTTCACAATTCGATAATTTTTGTTTTTGTATCCAATGTTTGGGTATTTTTTGTTTTTCTTTATTCTTGATTTCAAAGAAGTATCCATAAATTTTATGAAATTTAATTTTTAAATTAGATATTCCTGAATTTCTTTGTTCTTTTGAACATAATTGATTCAAATATTCTTTTTGAGAAAAATAAAATAGACGTATATCATCTAATTCTTTCGAAACTCCTTCTATTATAACATTACCTTTTCCTTTTTCAATCTGATATGGTGGATATTGATATATTGTTGTAATAATTTTTTTTGATATTTCATCACAATCTTGAATAGTTTTTCCAATTTCAATAAGATGTTTATTTTTTGTTATTATGATTTTATTTCGTATTTCTTTAATATAATTTATAGATTGATGTAAGGTGAACATTTCTTTAGGAGAAATATTTTCTAATGCTATTTTAGAAATAATTCTTTCTATATCGGGAATATTTTTGAGTTTATTTATTATAAAAATTCTTATTTCGTCATCAATACATAATTCTTGTATAATGTGATAACGTTTTTTAATACGAAAAATATTTAATAAGGGAAATACAATCCATTTTTTCAATAATCTATACCCCATAGGAGTAATTGTATGATCTAATACTTGAATTAGAGAAACTCCTTCATTATCAAATGATTTTAATATTTCTAAATTACGAAATGTATAATCATTTATATACATAAAGTTTTTTCTTTTGATTCGTTTTATATTAGATATGTGTTTAATTTTGAAATGAAGAGTATCATACAAATAAAATAATATAATTCCAGATGCAATTATTCCTAACTTCAAATCATGAATTCCAAAACCTTTTAAAGAATTCGTTTGAAAATGTGATACTAATTTTTCATATGCAAATGAATAATTATACAGATAATCTTCCATTAAGAATATATGATATTTTTTTTGGAATAAATTATTAAAAAATTGATAATATTTTTTTTGAATGAGAATTTCACTCGGATTAAAATTATTAATATATTGTATAGCAATTTCTTGATTATCTTCTATTGTAAAAAATTCTCCAGTAGAAATATCTACAAAGCTTAATCCAAATATATTATTTTCAATGAAAATAGATGCTAAAAAATTATTAAATTTATGTTTGATAACATGTTCATTCATTGTAGTTCCTGGAGTCATAAGTTCTACCACTCCTCTTTTAACAATATTTTTTCCTTTTTTTGCTTCTTCTAATTGATTACAAATAGCAACACGAAATCCAGATCGTATTAATTTTGGTAGATAATTATTAATAGAATGACAAGGAAATCCTGCTAAATATACTCCATTTTTTGATCTTTTGGTTAATACAATATTTAATGTTTTAGAACAAAGTACAGCATCTTTTCCAAATGTTTCATAAAAATCTCCAACTTGAAATAATAGAATTGTATCCGGATATTGAATTTTGATATTATTATATTGTTTTATTAATGGAGTTTCTTTTTTTTCTATAAAATGATTGTTTTTTTTCGAATTTATCATAATAAATAATGAAATTATTATGGTGAAATAAGATATTAAAATTAATTTTTTTAATAATAACAGATTACTTATGTTGAAAAAATTCAAGGAATATAAAAAATTAAATCTCAGTCAAATCTCATCAGAGATTACAAAATATTGGAAAAAACATCAAATTTTAAAACAAAGTTTAAAATATTCCATTAAAAAAAAATTTTCATATGTTTTATATGAAGGACCACCATCTTTAAATGGAAATCCAGGAGTTCATCATATTTTATCTAGAACAATAAAAGATATTTTTTGTAGATATCATTTTTTAAAAGGAAAGAATGTTTTTAGAAGAGCTGGTTGGGATGCTCATGGACTTCCCGTTGAAATCAACGTAGAAAAAAAAATAGGTATAAATAAAAGAGATATTGGGAAAAAAATAAGTATAGAAGAATACAATACATTTTGTAAAAAATTTGTTACGGATTCAATGAAACAATGGATTTCATTTACACAAAAAATGGGATATTGGATTGATATAGAAAATTCTTTTATAACCCATAATACAAAATATATAGAAAGTGTTTGGTGGTTAATCAAAAAGTTATACAATAGTGGTTTGATTTATCAAGGATATACAGTCCAACCATATTCACCATCTGCAGGTACAGCTTTAAGTCATCATGAATTAAATATGCCAGGTGCATATCAAAAAGTAAGTCAAATATCTCCTTATATCAAATTTAAATCAGTAAAAAAATCACTTCCAAATAAATTTAAAAGCATTTTATGTCCCATATTTTTTTTATCATGGACTACTAGTCCTTGGACTTTACCTTCTAATACAGCTTTATCTATAGGATGTGATATAGATTATGTTTTAGTTCAAACTTATGATGTGTATAAATGTTCACAAGAATGTTTATTTCTATCTGAAAAGTCAATTCATAGAGTATTTTTATCAACAAAATATTATTTTGTTTCAAATTTGGAAGAATTTAATCAATTTCCATGTTCGAATAAAAACAAAATTCCTTATATGATAATGGATAAAGTAAAAGGTAAAAATTTATTATATAGTAGATATGAACAATTATTACCATGGTTTTCTCCATATCATAAAAATTGTCATAATGCTTTTCAAGTGATAGAAGGTGAATTTGTTAACACAGAAGAAGGTACAGGAATTGTTCATATATCTCCAACGTTTGGATACGATGATTTTTTAATATCTAAAAAATACAATATTCCTCCTATGCTTATTTTAGATGGAAAACATAAAGATCCTGTTCCTATAGTGGATGTTCAAGGAAGATTTTTAAATATTATTCCTTATGGATTCGGAGGAAAATATATTAAAAATGAACTTAATCCTAATAAAAAAAAAAAATTTTCAGTAGATGAAGAAATGATATGTTTTTTGAAAAAAGAAAATAAAATCTTTAGAACAGAAAAATATCATCATTTTTATCCTTATTGTTGGAGGACATCAAAACCTATATTTTACTATCCCTTAAATTCTTGGTTTATTAAAACTACAAATATTGCAGAAAATATGATTACTCTCAATCAACATATAAAATGGCATTCTAATCCTGTAGGTAATAAACGTTTTGAATATTGGATTAAAAATATAAAAGATTGGAATTTATCAAGATCTAGGTATTGGGGGACTCCATTACCTATTTGGAAAACCAAAAAAGGAGATGAAATTATTATTATAGGATCTATAAAAGAATTATGTAAAGAGATCCAAAAGTCTATTCAACATGGACTAATGTCTTATAATAGTTTTAATAATTTTATATTGGATGATATGAGTGATGAAAATTATCATAGAATAGATTTACATAAACATATTTTAGATGAAATTATATTAGTATCACCTAAAGGATTTCCAATGAAAAGAGATCCAGATTTAATAGACGTTTGGTTTGATTCTGGTGCTATGCCATATGCTCAATTTCATTATCCATTTGAAAATAAAAAATTAATAGATCATCATTTATTATTTCCTTCTGATTTTATTTCAGAAGGAAGTGATCAAACGAGAGGATGGTTTTTTACACTACATGCTATTAGTAGTATGGTTTTTCATTCTATTTCATATAAAAATGTTTTGTCTACTGGATTAATTTTAGATAAAAATGGAAATAAAATGTCTAAAAGCAAAGGAAATACTATTGATCCTTTTGATTTAATAGAAACTTATAGTGCCGATGCTATCCGTTGGTATATTATATATAATTCTAATCCATGGGAAAATTTAAAATTTGACGTTGATAAATTATATATTATAATTAATAAGTTTTTTGTCACTTGGTTTAATTTATATTCATTTTTTTCAATATATGCCAATATTGATGGATATGTATACAAGGATAAAAAAAACATTATTAATAAAGATATTGATGATAATGATTTCTATGTAGAATTAGATCGATGGATTATTTCTGAATTAAATACCATGATTCAAAAATCGGATCAATATTATTCTGAATATGATCCAACTAAAGTAACTCGTATTATTTTTGATTTTGTATTAAATAAATTAAGTAATTGGTATATAAGATTATGTAGAAGAAGATTTTGGAAAAAAAAGTATACAAAAAGTAAGATATTCGCATATGACATATTATATCAATGTTTACTTAATATAGCTAAATTAGCTTCTCCAATTACTCCATTTTTTTCAGAAAAAATTTATATAGATTTAACTCATCATCTTAGTGATAAAACATTAAAAAGTATTCATTTTACTCATTTTCCAAAATATGATGATAAAATGATTCATCAAACATTAGAACAAAATATGTATTTGATTCAAAAAATAGTTGGAATGATCTCTTCTATCAGAAAGAAAAATAATATAAAAACTAGACAACCCTTACAAAGAGGAATTATTTTTTTACATAAAAAAACAATTGATCTTTCCTGTTTAAAGAATATTATTATACAAGAATCAAATATAAAAGAGGTGAAATTTACCAATTCTTATAAAAATTTAGAATTAGAAAAAATCATCAAACCTAATTATCGGTCTTTAGGACCTAGATTTGGAAAAAATACTAAAAAAATAGCTAATTTGATTCAAAATTTAGATCAACATCAAATTACAGAAATAGAAAAAAATAAAAAAATTTCTTTGTCAATCAAAAAAGAAGTGTTTTTTCTTTTATTAGAAGATGTAGAAATTACCACAAAATATGTAAAAGGATGGGATATTTCTTATAAAGATAATTTAACTGTAGCGTTAGATTTACGTATTACAAATCAACTTTTTGAAGAAGGATTTATAAGAGATATCATAAGGTATATACAAGTATTAAGAAAAAAATATAATTATGAAATTACTGAAAAAATACATGTTTATTTTTTTCTTCCACAAAATAGAGAACAAATTATACGAAAATATAAAAATATTATTTGTGAAGAAACTCTTTCATTAGATATTGATTTTCAAAATAATAAAAAAGGTGATAAAATCAAATTGGAAAATGATCAAGTCATGTATATAGATATTTATAAAAAGAAAAATATATAAATAAAATTTTGATATTTTATATATTTAATATATAAAAACGAATTAAAATATAATGAACTATAATCATTAATAAACGTTTGAAAGAGTATCTTACTATCATCAAATATTGATAAATCATAACAATGTATTTTAAAAAAGTAGAAAAAGATTAAATATTATTTTTTTTGATCAAGAATTGTATCATTATTTTTTCTATATTATTATTGGATCAGTTATTTAAAATTTATGTTAAGACTCATTTTGAATTAGGATATGGATTTCCTATATCCTCATTTTTTTGGATTTTTTTCGTAGAAAATCCAGGTATGGCTTATGGATTTTATATTATTCCTGGTTATGTTGGAAAAATTGTATTGAGTATTTTTCGTTGTTGTTTGATTATTTTTATGTTTTTTTTTCATATCAATAATATAAAAAAAAGATTAACAAATTATTTAATCATTCCTACTAGTTTAATTTTATCAGGATCTATAGGTAATTGTATAGATAGTATTTTATATGGTATTTTGTTTAATATAGGAACCATTTATAGTAAAAAAGATCAAAAATGGTTATCTTACTCCGGTATTTCTAAAATAAATTCTTTTTATGATTTGTATAGAAAAGGATATGCTTCTTTTTTTGAAGGATGTGTAGTAGATATGTTTTATTTTCCGATGATAGATTGTTTTTTACCTAAATGGATCCCTGTTTTTGGAGGTGTTCGATTTCAGTTTTTTAAACCAGTGTTTAATGTATCTGATATATCTATATTTTTGGGTATAATATTTTTGTTGTTATTTAGACGGAAAATTAAGAATGTTAAATTTTTTTGATAATTATAAAAATCTCTATAGATTTGTATCATCCTGATTTTCATTATCACGAATCGATATTAGCCGGTGTAGCTCAGTTGGCCAGAGCACGTGATTTGTAATCTCGGGGTCGTGGGTTCGAATCCCTCTACCGGCTTAATTTTTTTTTATAGGGGAGATACTCAAGTTAGGTTAACGAGGACAGACTGTAAATCTGTTGGCTTTGCCTTCGCAGGTTCGAATCCTGCTCTCCCCATTTTCTAAACATAGCGGAAGTAACTCAATTGGTAGAGTATCAGCCTTCCAAGTTGAATGTTGCGGGTTCGAATCCCGTCTTCCGCTCTATTTATATTTATCAAAGGCCAATGTAGCTCAGTGGAAGAGCACTTCCTTGGTAAGGAAGAGGTCACGGGTTCAAATCCCGCCATTGGCTTTATGTTTAAAATTCAAGAAATTTAATAATTTGTTATCATGGCAAAAGAAAAATTTAAGAGAGATAAACCACATTTAAATATAGGTACTACAGGCCATGTGGATCATGGAAAAACAACATTAACATCTGCTATAACAAAAGTTTTATCAAAAGAAGGATTAGCAGTAGAAAAAAGTTTTGATGCAATAGATAATGCTCCAGAAGAAAAAGCTAGAGGGATTACTATAAATACATCACATGTAGAATACGAAACAGTCAAAAGACATTATGCTCATGTAGATTGTCCCGGACATGCAGATTACATAAAAAATATGATTACGGGAGCCGCACAAATGGATGGAGCTATTTTAGTTGTTGCAGCTACAGATGGCCCTATGCCACAAACTAGAGAACATATTTTATTAGCACGTCAAGTTGGAGTACCTAAAATAGTGGTATTTATGAATAAAGTAGATCAGGTAGATGATCCTGAATTATTAGAATTAGTAGAAATGGAAATACGGGAGTTATTATCTAAATATGAATATGATGGAGAAAATATACCAATTATACAGGGTTCTGCTTTAGGAGCTTTAAATGGAGAAGAAAAATGGATTGGAAAAATAAAGGATTTAATGAATGTATTAGATGATTATATACCGAATCCAATTAGAGATATGGATAAACCATTTTTAATGCCTATAGAAGATGTGTTTACTATAACTGGAAGAGGAACAGTTGCAACAGGCCGAATAGAAAGTGGAGTGATCCATACAGGAGACATTGTAGATATTATAGGTATGGGAGAACAAAAATTATCATCTACAATAACGGGAGTAGAAATGTTTCGCAAAATTTTAGATAGGGGACAAGCTGGAGATAATGTAGGACTTTTATTACGTGGTATAGAAAAAAAAGATATTCGACGAGGGATGGTTATTGGAAAACCAGGTACTCTGAATTCTTATAGAAAATTTAAATCGGAAGTGTATATTCTGACTAAAGAAGAAGGTGGTAGACATACGCCTTTTCATAATAAATATAGACCTCAATTTTATTTGAGAACTACAGATGTAACAGGAGAAATACATCTACCAAAAGGATTAGAAATGGTAATGCCAGGAGATAATATTTCCATGGAAGTTGAATTACATCAACCTATTGCATTAAGTGAGAAATTAAGATTTGCAATTCGTGAAGGTGGAAAAACAGTAGGAGCTGGACAGGTTATTTCTATTATCCATTAAAACTTATTTTTTGATTAACGGATGTAGCTCAGTTAGGCAGAGCATCGGTCTCCAAAACCGAAGGTCGTAAGTTCGATTCTTACCATCCGTGTGTTTTTTTTAATTATATACAAAAAAATGGATGAATTATACATGAAGAAAAAAAAATTTTTTTCAGAAGTATATCATGAATTTTTTTATTGTATTTCTTGGCCTAAATGGAAAACTTTACAAGTGACTACAATCGTTATTTTTTCATTTTCGATATTTATGTCAATATTTTTATATAGTGTCGATCGATTTTTTATTTTTTTGATAAAAAAATTATTTTCTTTGTAGAATTATAAAACATTTATATGAGTGACTTTGAAAGAAAATGGTATGTCATAAAAACTATTAGTGGAAAAGAAAATAAAGTAAAGATATATATTGAAAATGAAATCAGAGATAATGGTTTTCAAAAGTATATAGGAGAAGTATTAGTTCCTATTGAAAAAATTATACAGATAAGAAAAGGAAAAAAAGTACATAAAGATAAAGTTTATTATCCCGGATATGTTATGATAGAAGCAAATTTAGAAGGGGAAGTCTTTCATAAAATTAAAAAAACTCCTGGTTTGATTACCTTTTTAGGAGAAGGAAAAGGTAGTCGATCTCATCCTGTTCCTATGAGAACAAAAGAGGTGAATAAAATACTAGGAAAAATGAATCAATTATCTGATTCATATAACAATATACAAATTCCTTTTATTGTCGGAGAAACCATTAAGGTCATAGATGGTCCTTTTAGTGGATTCAATGGAACAATTGAAAAAATTCATGAAGAAAAAAGAAAGTTAGAATTATCGGTTCTAATTTTTGGGAGAAAAACTCCATTGGAGTTAAGTTTTACACAAATAGAAAAGATATAGAATAATTATGAATTATAATAAAAAAATAGTAAAAAGAATTAAAATTCAGAAAATCATTGGTGGAAAAGCTTCTCCTGCACCACCTATTGGTCCTATATTAGGCAGTTCTGGAGTAAATATAATGGATTTTTGCAAAAAATATAATCTTTTTACAAAGGAAAAGATTGGGTTAATTTGTCCTGTTATTATCACGATATATGAAGATAAATCTTTTTCGTTTGTAATTAAAAAACCTCCAGTTTCTATTCAATTATTAAGTAAGATTAAAAAAGAAAAAGGATCGAAAGAATCTAATCGATCAAAAATTGGAAAGATAACTAAAGATGAAATTAAAATGATTGCAATAGATAAGATGGAAGATTTAAATTGTTATTCTATGGAATCTGCTATCTCTATGATATCTGGAACTGCGAGGTCTATGGGGATAGAAATAGAATAGATACATAAAGAAAAGTATTTGTATATGACAAAAAAATTAACTAAAAATAGAAAAAATATTATAAAAAAAATTTCAAAAAAAAAATATCCTTTAGAAGAATCTTTAAATCTTCTGAAAGAATTGAGTTTTGTTAAATTTGATGAATCGGTTGATATTTCTGTTCGTTTAGGGATAGATGTTCGTCTATCTAATCAAATAATAAAAGGATCTTTAATATTACCTCATGGTTCAGGGAAAAAAAAATGTATTTTAGCTTTAGTAACAAAAGAAAAAGAAAAAGATGTCAAAAAATATGGAGCTGATTATGTAGGACTAGATTATATTGAAAAAATAAAAAATGGATGGACAAATATAGATGTAGTAATATCTATGCCTAATGTAATGAATCAGATACGATCTATTTCTAAAATTTTAGGACCTAAAGGATTAATGCCAAGTTTAAATATGGGGACTGTATCTGTCAATCCAGAAAAACTGGTGAAAGAAATAAAATGTGGAAGAATTTTTTTTAAGTCAGATCGTTATGGAATTATTCATTCATCAGTAGGAAAAATTTCTTTTTCATGTAAACATTTATTGGAGAATGTAAAAGAATTTATGAAAAAATTGATTCATAGTAAGCCTCCTTCTTCTAAAGGAGATTATATAAAGAGTATTTTTTTATCTACTACTATGAGTAATTCTATTTCAGTAGACCATCAAATTTTTGTAAAAAAATGAATAAAATAAAAAAGAGAAAGGAACTATTGAATTTATCAAATTTAATATCTAATAATAAAGTAATATATTTGATCGACATTTCTTATTTAAATTCTAATCAAATAACTTTTTTAAGGAAAAATTTTAATGATTTTGGAATTCGAATGAAAATAGTGAAGAATACTCTTTTGAAAAAAACTATTGAAAATAGTAAAGATCAAGAGCTCAATCCTTTTTTTCCTGTTTTAAATGGAAATACAACGATATTATATTCAAATAAAAATGTAGAAAATATAATACCAAATATTATTAAAAAATTTCATATTAAGGAACATATTCAAAAACCTTATTTAAAATCCGCTTATGTACAAAAATCTTTTTATTTTGGAAATGAAAATTTAGATATTCTTATTAATATTAAATCTAAAGAAGATCTGATTATAGATGTTTTATATATTCTTCAATTTTCAATAAGAGAACTTATTTTAGATTTACATCGATCATCAATAGATCAAATATATCAGATTTTAAAATTTTTTTCATATAATGAAAGTGAAAAAAAAGTAGAAAATAAAAAATAAAAATAACATGATAGAAAAATTAGCGGAACAATTAGTGAGTTTAACAGTAAAAGAAGTGAGTGAATTAATTATTATTTTAAAAGAAAAATATGGAATAAACCCGAAAAATGTAGAAAAACTGGATAATCATTCTGATAAATTAAATGAATCTTCCAAAGAAGTGACAAAAAGTGTTTTTAACATAACTTTAACTTCCGTTGGAAGTTCTAAATTATCAATAGTAAAATTAATTAAAGAAATAACGGGGAAAGGGCTAAAAGAATCTAAAGATTTAGCTGATAATGTTCCTAGTATTATTAAAGAATCTGTAAATAAAAAAGAAGCAAATAATATGAAAAATAGATTTGAAGAATTAGGAGCTAAAGTAGAACTAAAATAAACATAAATATATTTTTTTATATCATCCATTAATTATATAAAATTAGTGAAGACAGATAATATAACAGAAAGGATTACATTCTCTTCATCCAAACAACCGGAGAAATATCCGGATTTTTTAGAAATTCAAATTAAATCATTTAAAGAATTTTTTCAATTAGATACAAAACGAAATAATATAAAAAATGAAGGTCTTTTTAAGGCCTTTATGGAAAATTTTCCAATTTCTGATGCAAGAAATTCTTTTGTTTTGGAATTCAAAGGTTATTCTATTGATTCACCTAGATATTCAATAGAAGAATGTATAGAAAGAGGATTAACTTATAGTGTTCCTTTAAAAGCGAAATTAAAATTGTATTGTACGGATCCTGAACATGAAGATTTTGAAACTGTAATTCAAGATGTTTATTTAGGAACATGTCCATATATGACTCCTTCTGGTTCTTTTATTTTCAATGGTTCGGAAAGGGTTATTGTATCGCAATTACATCGATCTCCTGGAGTGTTCTTCGGACAATCTCATCATGCTAATGGTACTAAACTTTATTCTGCTCGAATTATTCCATTTAAGGGTTCATGGATAGAATTTGCTACGGATATTAATAATATTATGTATGCTTACATTGATCGAAAGAAAAAACTACCAATGACGACTTTACTTCGTGCTATAGGATATGAAAGAGATAAGGATATATTGAATATATTTGATTTATCTGAAGAAGTAAAAGTACAAGATGATTCAAAAGATAAAATTTTAGGAAGGACATTAGCTGCAAGAGTTTTAAAAATATGGCATGAAGATTTTGTAGATGAAGATACAGGAGAAGTAGTTTCTATAGAAAGAAATGAAGTGCTTATTGATAGAGATATTCTTTTAAAAGAAGAGCATATAAATATTATCAATGATCATGAAATAAAAACAATTTTATTACATAAAGCATATGGTAGAAAAAATGATTATTCTATTATATATAATACTCTTCAAAAGGATCCTACGAATTCTGAAAAAGAAGCAGTGGAATATATTTATAAACAAATAAGAAATACGGAACCACCAGATGAAGAAACTGCTAGAGGTATTATAGATAAACTTTTTTTCTCAGATGCAAGATATAGTTTAGGACCAGTAGGTAGGTATCGTTTAAATAAACGTTTGGGATTAAAAATCCATTCAAATCATTTAGTTTTAACAAAACAAGATATTATTGCTATAATTGAACATTTAAATGCTCTGTTTAATTCTAAAAGAGAAGTAGATGATATCGATCATTTATCCAATAGAAGAGTCAGAACAGTAGGAGAACAATTATATACTCAGTTTAGTATTGGTTTATCTAGAATGGCTAGAACAATAAAAGAACGAATGAATGTTCGAGATAATGAAGTTTTTACTCCTTCAGATTTGATTAATGCGAAAACTCTTTCTTCCGTTATCAATACTTTTTTTGGTACCAACCAATTGTCTCAATTTATGGATCAAACTAATCCTCTTTCTGAAATTACACATAAAAGAAGGATGTCTGCATTAGGTCCTGGTGGTTTATCGAGAGAGAGAGCTGGTTTTGAAGTAAGAGATGTTAATTATTCTCATTATGGTAGATTATGTCCAATAGAAACGCCTGAAGGTCCTAATATAGGATTAATATCTTCTCTTTCTGTTTTTGCTAAAATAAATAAAATGGGTTTTATTGAAACTCCTTATAGAACAGTTCATAATGGAGTAGTATATATGAATATGGATATAAAATATTTAAGTGCAGAAGAAGAAGAAGGGAAGGTAATTGTACAATCAAATGCTATTAATAACAATGGATCTTTTCATTCTAATCGAATTATAGCTCGTGAAGATGGAGATTTTCCAGTTGTAACACCTAGTCAAGTAGATTATATTGATATTGCGCCAAATCAAATTTCATCTATATCTGCATCTCTCATTCCATTTTTAGAACATGATGATGCAAATAGAGCTCTTATGGGATCAAATATGATGCGTCAAGCTGTTCCTTTATTAAAACCAGAATCACCTATAGTAGGTACTGGTATGGAGAAACAAATAGCAATAGATTCTAGAATCTTAATTCATGCAGAATATGAAGGATTGATAGAATATGTAGATGCAAATCAAATCAAAATTCGTTATTATAGAAATGATCAGGAATCTTTAGTTAGTTTTGAATCTGACATAAAAGTTTATAATTTAATTAAATTTAGAAAAACAAATCAAAATACATGTATTAATTTAAGACCTATCGTTAAAAAAGGAATGAGTATTAAAAAAGGACAAATGTTATGTGAAGGATATGCTACAGAAAATGGAGAATTATCTTTAGGAAGGAATTTAAAAGCAGCATTTATTCCTTGTAATGGATATAATTTTGAAGATGCGGTTTTAATTTCAGAAAGAGTAGTGCGAGAAGATTGGTTTACATCTATTCACATAGACGAATATTCTTTAGAAGTACGTGATACAAAATTGGGAATGGAAGAATTAACAAATGATATTCCAAATGTTAGTGAAGATGCAACTAAAGATTTAGATGAAAATGGAATCATTCGTGTAGGTGCTGAAGTAAGACCAGGTGATATTTTGATTGGAAAAATAACTCCAAAAGGAGAATCAGATCCAACTCCAGAAGAAAAATTGTTGAGAGCTATTTTTGGAGAAAAAGCAGGAAATGTCAAAGATGCATCGTTAAGAGCTGATCCTTCTTTATTTGGTGTTGTCATTGATACAAAATTATTTAGTAAAAGTATAAAAGATAAAAATACTAGAATTCGTGATAAGATTGAAATTGAAAAATTAGAAAAAGAACACAAAAAAAACTTATTGAATATTCGAAATTCTCTTTTGAAAAAATTAGTACATGTATTATCTGGTAAAGTATGTGTGAATGGAATAATAGATGAAAATGGAAATCAAGTTGTATCGGAAGGTACTATTTTTGATGAAAAATTATTGATGAATATTTCAGATTATATCAAAATTCGAATTGATAATTGGACTAATAATGATGAAAACGACGAATTGTCATCAGAAATAATACATAATTATAAAATGTCAGTCAATGATTTAATAAGTAATTTTAAACATAAAAAATTTTCAATTACAATTGGAGATGAACTTCCATCTGGAATTGTAAAAATGGCAAAAGTCTATATTGCAAAAAAAAGGAAATTAAAAGTTGGCGATAAAATGGCAGGTCGACATGGCAATAAAGGAGTAGTAGCTCGTATTCTTCGAGAAGAAGATATGCCGTTTTTAGAAGATGGGAGCACTGTAGATATTGTTTTAAATCCACTAGGAGTTCCTTCTAGAATGAATATTGGACAAATATACGAAACAGTATTAGGTTGGGCTGGTCAAAATTTGAATGTAAAATTTTCAACACCTATATTTGATGGAGCTACTATTGAACAAATAACTGAATATACTTCTAAATCTGGAATTCCAAAATTTGGAACTACTTATTTATTTGATGGTGAAACTGGTGAAAGATTTGATCAACGAGCAACAGTTGGTGTGATATATATGTTGAAATTAGGTCATATGGTTGATGATAAAATGCATTCTCGTTCAATAGGTCCCTATTCTTTAATTACTCAACAACCATTGGGTGGAAAAGCTCAATTTGGAGGACAACGTTTTGGCGAAATGGAAGTTTGGGCTTTAGAAGCTTTTGGTGCATCTAACATTTTACGTGAGATTTTAACAGTAAAATCGGATGATGTGGTAGGAAGAGCTAAAACATATGAATCGATAGTAAAAGGAATAGAAATGCCAGAACCTAATAATCCTGAATCTTTTAACGTTCTTCGTTATGAATTGAAAGGATTAGGGTTAAATATAAGTTTAGAAGAATGAAATTAGCTTTATAATAAAAAATGTATAAAAAAAGAAATACAAAATTTAGTAAAATTATTATTAGATTATCTTCACCAGAAGTAATTTTAAAAGAATCTTATGGTGAAGTTTTAAAACCAGAGACAATTAATTATCGAACTCATAAACCGGAAAGAGACGGACTTTTTTGTGAACGTATTTTTGGTCCTATAAAAGATTATGAATGTGCTTGTGGAAAATACAAAAGAATTCGTTATAAAGGAATAGTATGTGATAGATGTGGAGTGGAAGTCACTGAAAAAAGAGTGAGAAGAGAACGAATGGGTCATATTAGTCTTATTGTTCCCGTAGTTCATATTTGGTGTTTTCGTACATCTCCTAATAAAATTGGGTATTTATTAGGATTACCATCGAAAAAACTAGATATGATTATATATTATGAACGATATGTAGTTGTTCAAAGTGGGGTGGCTTCTTTTTTAGATAAAAAGAATAAAATTCGAAAAGGAGAATTTTTAACAGAAGAGGAATATTTACATATTTTAAATCAACTTCCAAAAGGAAATCAAAATTTAGATGATTCTGATTCAGATAAGTTTATAGCAAAAATGGGAGCTGAATGTATAGAAGATTTGTTAAATCGTATTGATTTAGATTCTTTATATATTAATTTAAGAAATCAAGTTTGCAATGAAACTTCGAAACAAAGAAGAACAGAAGCATTAAAACGTTTACAAGTTGTAGAATCATTTAGAGAAGGAAAAAAAAATGGAGGGAATCCATCATGGATGATAATACGAGTGTTATCGGTTATTCCACCAGAATTACGTCCTTTAGTTCCTTTAGATGGAGGTAGATATGCTTCATCAGACATGACCGATCTTTATCGTCGTGTTTTAATTAGAAATAATCGATTGAAAAGGTTGATAGAAATTAAAGCTCCTGAAGTGATTCTTCGAAATGAAAAAAGAATGTTACAAGAGTCAGTAGATTCTTTATTTGATAATTCTAGAAAAGTATCTGCTGTAAAATCAGAAGCAAATCGTCCTTTAAAATCATTATCTGATTCTTTAAAAGGAAAACAGGGTCGTTTTAGACAGAATCTTCTTGGCAAAAGAGTAGATTATTCAGCTAGATCAGTCATTGTGGTTGGACCTCATTTAAAATTACATGAATGTGGCTTACCAAAAGAAATGGCGGCAGAATTATATAAACCGTTTATTATAAGAAAATTAATTGAAAGAGGTATTGTCAAAACCGTTAAATCTGCAAAACGAATTATTGATAAAAGAACATCTATGATATGGGACATTTTAGAAAATGTTTTAAGGGGTCATCCTATTTTATTAAATAGAGCTCCTACTTTACACAGGTTAGGAATACAAGCATTTCAACCGAAATTAATTGAAGGTAAAGCTATTCAATTACATCCATTAGTTTGTTCAGCTTTTAATGCAGATTTTGATGGAGATCAAATGGCTGTTCATCTTCCTCTTTCTAATGCAGCAATATTAGAAGCTCAGTTATTAATGTTAGCTTCTCAAAATATTTTAAATCCTGCAAATGGAATTCCAATTACAGTTCCATCACAAGATATGGTTTTAGGTCTTTATTATATGACGAAAATACGATTATCTGATACGAATTCAATAGTAAAAGGAGAAGGAAATATATTTTATTCTTCAGAAGAAGTGCAGATTGCATATAATCAAAAAGCTGTGGATTTACATGCTTTAATTAAAGTAAAAGTGACGATTCGTGATAATAATAATAATTTTTTGAAAAAGATTATAGAAACAACTGTAGGAAGAGTATTATTTAATCAAGTAATACCTAAAAATGTTGGATATATTAATAAATCGTTAACTAAAAAATCATTAAGGGAAATAATAGGAAAGATACTATTTTATACAAATGTACCAACTACGTCTAAATTTTTAGATGATATTAAGAATTTAGGTTTCTATAATGCATTTAAAGGAGGTCTTTCATTTGGTTTAGGGGACATTCTTGTTCCTAATGATAAAGGAAATATGGTAAATGATGCTATAAAAAAAGTAGACCACGTCAAAATGAATTATAACATGGGATTGGTTACTAATAATGAACGTTATAATCAAACAATTGATATATGGACTAATACTAATTCGATGCTTACCGAAAAAGTAATGAAACATATGCGAGAAGATAAAAAAGGATTTAATCCTGTGTATATGATGTTAGATTCTGGAGCGAGAGGTTCTAAAGAACAAATTCGTCAACTTTCTGGAATGAGAGGTTTAATGGCAAAACCTCAAAAAACCGGATCTTCTGGAGGAGAAATTATTGAAAATCCTATTTTATCTAATTTTAAAGAAGGATTATCTATTTTAGAATATTTTATTTCTACTCATGGAGCACGTAAAGGTTTAGCTGATACTGCTTTAAAAACAGCAGATGCTGGTTATCTTACAAGAAGATTAGTAGATGCAGCTCAAGATGTTATAATAAAAATGGAAGATTGTAATACTTTACGTGGGTTAGAAATGCATGCATTAAAAAAAAATGAAGAAATAGTTGAAACATTATTTGATAGAATTTTAGGTAGAATATCTTTAAATGATGTTGTTTATAATAGAAATAATGATGATCCAATAGTTATTATTCATTCTGGATCTATGATTGATGAAAAAATAGCTAGGATGATAGAAGAATATGGAATTGAAGTAGTAGAAGTAAGATCTCCATTAACATGTGAAGCAAAAATGGGGATTTGTGCAAAATGTTATGGAAGAAATTTATCTACAGGGAAAATAGTTCAAAAAGGAGAAGCTGTAGGAGTTATTGCAGCACAATCTATTGGAGAACCTGGAACTCAATTAACATTAAGAACTTTTCATGTTGGTGGAACTGCTGGTACTATAACTGAATCTTCACAAATAATAGCGAAATATAATGGATATATAGAATTTGAAGATTTAAAATTGGTAAAAACGAATGAAAAAAATGAGGAACTAGGAATAGTGGTATCTAGAACATCAGAAATGAAATTATTTAATACAAAGAAATCATCTATTTTAATGACCAATAATATTCCTTATGGATCTTCTCTATTTGTTCAAAATGGGGATTTTCTTAAAGAAGGAGATTTAATTTGTAAATGGGATTTATATAATGCTGTAATGATTTCAGAATATTCAGGAACTGTATTATATCAACATTTAGAGCAGGGGGTAACATTTCAATTAGAAGTAGATGAACAAACTGGATTTCAAGAAAAAGTAGTAACAGAAGGAAGAAATAGAAGTTTAATTCCGACATTAAAAATTGTGAATGAAAAAAATGAAGAATTAAAAATATATAATTTACCATTAGGAGGCCATTTAATGGTAAAAGATGGAGAACAAATAAAACAGGGAAAAATCTTAGTCAAAGTTCCTAGAAAATCAGCTAAATCTGGAGATATTACAGGAGGATTACCTAGATTATCTGAATTATTTGAAGCAAGAAATCCATCCAATCCAGCAGTTGTTTCAGAAATGGATGGAATAGTGAGTCATGGTAAAATTAAAAGGGGAAATAGAGAGATTATTGTAGAATCTAAAAATGGAGAAGTGAAAAAATATTTAATCAAATTATCAAATCAGATTCTGGTTCAAGAAAATGATTATATAAAAGCAGGAATGCCTATTTCAGATGGAGCAGTGACTCCTAATGATATTTTGAATATTAAAGGTCCGCGAGCTGTACAAGAATATCTGATTGAAGAGATACAAGAAGTATATCGTTTACAAGGTGTAAAGATTAATGATAAACATTTTGAAATAATTGTTTTACAAATGATGAGGAAAATTGAGGTTTTAAATATAGGAGATTCTAAGTTTTTAGAAGGAAGTATTGAGTATAAAGATGATTTTATAGAAGAAAATGATAAAATTTCTCAAATGAAAGTAGTTGAATGTTCCGGAGATTCAAAAATTTTTGATAAAGGAAGTCTGATTAGTTATAGAGATTTTAGAAATGAGAATACAGTATTAAAATACCAAAAGAAACAATTGATGAAAGTAAGGAATGCAATTCCAGCTACGGGTAGACCTATATTACAAGGAATAACTAGATCTGCATTACAAACTAAATCTTTCATATCAGCGGCTTCATTTCAAGAAACAACGAAAGTATTAAGTGAAGCAGCTATAAGTGGAAAAACAGATTATTTATATGGATTAAAAGAAAACGTAATTGTAGGACACAAAATACCAGCAGGTACAGGTTTAAAGGAATATGATGATGTAGATACAGAAATTTTATAAAATTTTTTTTTTCCATTGATTTTTAATAGATACTATTTTGTTTGCAGTAATATCATTATTATGATTATTTTTTACAATATAAAAATATCCAATTCTTTGAAATTGAAAATGAGTTCCTATTTGAGATTGTTTCAAAGATGGTTCTGCTTGACCTATAATTTCATTTTTTGATTTTGGATTGATATAATTATAAAAGTCTTCATCTTCTTCTGGTTTTTTTTTTAAAAACAAAGTTTGATATAAATTTATTTTTATTGGAATAGAATGCTTGATAGAAACCCAATGTAATGTTTTCATTGTATTTTTATGATGAGTTCTGTTTTTTTTGTTATATTGACTTTCTGGATCATAAGTACAATGAATTTCATCAATGTCTCCATTTTTTTTTTTGGTAAAAAAATTTGCTTGAATGATATAAGCACTTTTTAATCTAATTTTTTTTCCGATTTGTAATCGAAAAAAATTTTTTTTGTTTTTTTCTGAAAAATCGTTTTTTTCAATATAAAGATATCTAGAAAAAGGAATTTTTCTTTTTCCAAAAGATAGATCTTCTGGGTTATTTTGAGTATTTATCCATTCTGTTTTATTTTCTATATAATTATCGATAATTAATTTTAATGGAGATAAAACAACCATCACTCTAGGAGCTATTTTATTTAAATGATTTCTAATACAAAATTCTAAAAAAGATATATCAATATTATTATTTCTTTTTGTAATTCCAATTTTTTGAATAAAATTTTTCAATGATGATGAAGTATATCCTTTATTACGTAGACCAGATATTGTTAATATTCGTGGATCACTCCAAGAACGAATGATATTTTTTTGTATTAAAAAATTAATTTTTCTTTTACTAGTTATTGAATGACTAACATGTAATCTTGAAAATTCTATTTGTTTAGGTATGATTTTTTTTTTATCAAATATTTTATTTAAAAACCAATTATATAATGGTTTTTTATTTTCAAATTCTAATGAACATAAAGAATGAGATATTTCTTCAATATAATCACATTGTCCATGAGTCCAATCGTAAGTAGGATATATACACCACTTATTTCCAGTTCGATGATGTTTTTTATATAAAATTCTATACATGATAGGATCTCTCATGTTCATATTAGGAGATTCCATATTTATTTTTGCTCTTAAAACACAAGATCCTTCTTGAAAAAATCCATTTTTCATCTTTTGAAAAAGATTTATATTTTCAAGAATCGATCTATTTCTATGTTTACTATTAATTCCAATTGTATAAGAATTTTTTCTTTGAATTTTGATATTTTTTTTAGATTGGTTATCTACATAAGCTTGATTATTTTGTATTAATTTTATAGCCCATTCATAAAGTGTTTGAAAATAATCTGAAGCATAGCTTACTTTATTCCATTTAAATCCTAAAAATGTAATATCTTGTTTGATAGATTCTATAAATTGTTCATTTTCTCCTATGGGATTTGTGTCATCAAATCGCAAAATAACTGGAGCCTGATATTTTATTCCAAGTTGAAAATTCAGATATATAGATTTTACATGTCCAATATGTAAATAACCATTTGGTTCTGGAGGAAATCGAAATTTTATTTTTTCTATTGGAAGTCCATTTTTTATATCTTCTTCTATAATCTTTTCAATAAAATGTAAATTAGATTTTATTCTATAATTTATTTTAAGTTCAAATATAATATAAGTTAAAATTTTTAATTTATAAAATATTTTTTTTTAAAAAAAATAAAAATTTGAAAGATTCATATTCAGAAATTATTCAATGGATATTCAATCGTCTTCCATTGTATCAAAAGGAAGGATTAAAATCATATAAATCAGGATTAAAAAGAATCAATAATTTTTGTTTTCATTTAGGTAATCCACAAAATTTTTTTAAGAGTATTCATGTTGGAGGGACAAATGGAAAAGGTTCTACTGTTCATATGTTATCTTCTATTTTACAAGAAGAAAAATATAAAATAGGGTTATTTATATCTCCTCATATCAAAGATTTTAGGGAAAGAATTACTTATAATGGATCATTAATTGAAAAAGAATTTATTGTAGACTTTATTCAGAAAAATAGATATTTTATAGAAAAGGAAAATATTTCATTTTTTGAAATGAATACAGCTTTAGCTTTTCAATATTTTAAAGAAAAAAAAGTAAATATAGCTATTATTGAAGTAGGAATGGGTGGTCGATTAGATTCAACCAATATAATTAATCCGGAGATATCTGTAATTACTAATATAAGTAAAGATCATACGAATGTTTTTGGAAAAAGTATTTTGAATATTGCTTTTGAAAAAGCAGGAATTATCAAAGAACAAATACCTATAGTAATAGGAAGAAAAACATCAAAAAATATACGATTATTTTTTTTTAAAGAAGCATTAAAAAAGAATGCACCAATTTACTTTTCTGGTAGAAAAAAAGAAAGTTATAAATATATATCTCCACTTCAAGCAGATTATCAACACTTTAATAAGTGTACAGTGTTAAAAACTATTGAAATTTTAAATAAGAGAAAAAATATATTTATATCCGAAAGGTCGATAAAAAGAGGATTAAAAAATGTAATAGAAAACACAAATTTTCAAGGACGTTGGCATATTATTCAGCAAGAAAAACCAAAAATTATTTGTGATATAGCACATAATGAAAATGGTATATATATGGTTAATTCTCAGATAAAAAAAGAATTGTATGAAAAACTACATTTAGTTTTAGGATTTGTCAAAGAAAAAAAAGTGAAAAATTTATTAAAATATTTTCCTAAACAATCCTTGTATTATTTTTGTCAACCTAATATAGATAGAAAATATCCAATCAATGATTTAAAAAATATAGTGAAAAATTGTTTTCAAAACCATAAAAATATCAAATTTTTTCATTCTGTAAAAGAAGCTTTTTCTTATGCAAAAAAAAAGTCAGATCAAAATGATTTAATTATTATAAGCGGAAGTACATTTGTCGTATCTGAAGTATTGAATTAATTGTAGTCAATTTTTTTTCTTACATTTGAAAATAATTCATTTCCGTAAAAATTATAGGGTGATTAGCTCAGTATGGTTCAGAGCATCTGTTTTACAAACAGAAGGTCACTGGTTCAAATCCAGTATCGCCCATTTTCTTGATATAAAATTCAATATATCTACTTGATTTTTTGGATCAAACCATGTGATATCTTGATATTTTTTATACCAAGTTATCTGTTTTTTCACATATTTTCTAGTATTTATTTCTATGTTTTTTATAACGTTTTTTATACAAATTTTTTCTTTTTTTTCCAAAAAAGAATATATTTCTTTGTACCCTATTGTTTGTAAACTATTCAAATTTTTATAAGGATAAAATTTTTTTGCTTCATGAAGGAGTCCTTTTTTGATCATAGAATTTACACGAATGTGTATACGATTAAAAATTTCATTTTTTGGTAAAAAAAGACCAACTTTTAAAGTTATAAAATTTCTTTTTTTTTTATTTTTTTTCCAAAAAAATAAAGGAGTTTTTCCTGTTGATTTAAATATTTCTATATATCGTATTAAACGTCTAGGATTATGTATATCCATTACATCGTTTTGATTTTTAATATTTAAAAATTCTTTTTGTAAATATTGAATTCCTTTTTTTTTATAATGAACAATTAATTCATTATGAATTTTTGGATCAATGTCTGGGATATGACATAGTCCTTCTGTTATAGATTTTTCATATAAACTTGATCCTCCTACTGCTATTAAGATAGAATATTTATGAAATAGTTTAGACGTTTTTTTTAAAAAATCTGTTTCAAATAATTTTGCATTATAATTTTGATAAAAATGTAAATGTCCTATAAAATGATGAGGTACTGTATTTAATGCTTTTTCATCTGGCATCGATGTCCCTATTTTCAATTCTTTATAGAATTGTCTAGAATCAATAGATAAAATTTCTGTTTTGAATTTTTTAGCTAAATAAATAGATAAATTGGTTTTTCCAACACATGTAGGTCCTAATATAAATAAGATGATTTTTTTTTTCAATTGAAAATTGATGAAGAATTAGATAATTTTGCATACATATGGTATTCCATTAAAACTAAAGCAGTCATTGCTTCTACTATAGGAACAGCTCTAGGTAAAACACAAGGATCATGTCTACCTTTTCCATCTATAAAAACATAATTTCCATTTTCATCTATAGTTTTTTGTTCTTTCATTATTGTTGCTACTGGTTTAAAAGCTACTTTAAAATAAATATCCATTCCATTGGATATGCCCCCTTGTATACCACCGGAATGATTTGTTTTGGTTTTTCCATTTGAATAAAATAAATCATTATGTTGAGATCCTTTTAATTTGGTTCCATCAAATCCACTTCCATATTCAAATCCTTTTACTGCGTTGATTGAAAGCATTGCTTTCCCCAATTCGGCATGTAATTTATTAAAAATTGGTTCTCCTATACCAATGGGTAAATTTTTGATTACACAGGTAATAATTCCACCGATTGTGTCTCCTTCTTTTTTAATTTTATGAATAAAAGATATCATTTTTTCAGAAGTTTTATATTCAGGACATCTTATCGTACTTTTTTCTATGGATTCTCTAGATAAATCTAATTTTTGATACGATTTTTTTGTAGATATAGGACCAACACTTGAAACATAAGATGTTATTTGAACTTTTTTTAGGAATTGTTTAGCTATAGCTCCAGCTACTACTCTACATATTGTTTCTCGTGCTGATGAACGACCTCCTCCTCTATAATCTCTGATTCCATATTTTTTTTCATAAGTAAAATCAGAATGAGAAGGACGATAAACATTTTTAATATGTTTATAGTCTTTAGTATTATGATCCTTATTATAAATAATAAAACCAATAGGAGTACCTGTTGTTTGATTGTTTATAATTCCAGATAAAAAAATTACTTGGTCAGGTTCTTTACGTTGAGTTACAATAGATGACTGACCTGGCTTTCTCCTATTTAATTCATATTGAATTTCTTTGATATCTAATGTTATTTTTGATGGACATCCATCGATTACACCACCCATAGCGCATCCATGACTTTCTCCAAAAGTACTTACCCTAAAAAGGCTTCCAAAAATATTACCTCCCATAATAGTAAAATGTTTTAAGTTTAATAGTAATAATTGGTTGATGAAAAAAAATTCAACTCATATTAATATTGTCATTATATAATAATTGAATTAATTATATTCTTTGTTATTGAATTTTTAATTGGATTTATGTTTTGTATTTAGGATAAAAATTTTTTTTTTTTTTTCGTTTTGATTGATTAAAAGTAAACTTATGATTTAGATCTTTAGAATTTTTATAAAAGTTAATTAAACGATGAAATTCAATCCATGAAAAACGTTTTATTAATTCATTTTTATCAAGAAAAGATAATTTTTTTTGCAGTTCAGGCATAAAATCTATCATACTTTTCTCATCTATTATCATGTTTTTTATTTTTTTGATAAAATAAAGAATTTGTTTGTGTACAATTTCTTTTTTTATAGGAATTAAAATATAATTGAAATTTGTTCCGATTTTTTTTTCAATTTTTTTTAAAACTTTTTTTTCATTATGATGGATAATACAAATAGATGTTCCACCATTTCCAGCTCTGCCAGTTCGTCCACTTCTATGGATATATATTTCACTGATTTTAGGTAAGTCATAGTGTATGACATGAGTTACGTTATTGATATCTAAACCACGAGATGCTATATCTGTTGCAACTAAACATTGCAAATTTTTATTTCTAAATTTATTCAAAACGTTTTCTCTTTGTGTTTGAGGTAAATCTCCAGATAAAAAATCAGCATTATATGAATCTTTTATCAGTAATTCTGCTACTTTTTTGGTTTCTTTTTTGGTACTGCAAAATATAATTCCATATATATTAGGATTTACATCTAAAATTCTTTTTAAAACTAAATATTTTTTTTTTACATTATTAACAACATAATATATATGTTTCGTTTTATTGAAAGAAATATTATTATGTGTTGTAGTGATTATTTTTTTGGGATTTTTTAGATAATTATTTGTTATTAAATGAATATATTTAGACATTGTTGCGGAAAATAACAAATTTTGTTTTTTATCTGGTAATTTTTTGATAATACAATCCAATATATCTTTAAAACCCATACTCATCATTTCATCTGCTTCATCAAGTACAAAATATCTAATTTGAGAAAGAAATATTTTTTTTCTTTTTATTAAATCCCAAATCCTTCCAGGAGTTCCTACTATAATATGATGTCGAGTTTTTAAATGTTTTAATTGATTAATAATATTAGTACCTCCATATAGAGAAATAATTTTTATAAACTTGATGAATTTTGAAAAAATTTGTAAATCATTTGTGATTTGTAATGAAAGCTCTCTTGTTGGACATAAAATTAAAGCTTGCGGATATTCGATTTTTATATTAATATTTTGAATAATTGGTAGACCAAAAGCAGCCGTTTTTCCAGTTCCTGTATGAGCTAAGGCTATTAGATCTTGTTTAGAATGAAATAAAAAAGGGATCACTTTTTCTTGAATAGGTGTGGGATTTTTAAATCCTACATGTTCTATAGCTTTGAGAATATTTTTGCTAAAAAAATGATAATCTTTAAATTTTTTCATAAAAAAAGTGATGAGAATAATCTATTAAAAATGGAGAATGTTTAATACAAATATAATATATAGATATTTAACCGTAAAATTAAATATAAAATTATATTTAATTTTTCATATTAATAGAAATGATTATTTTTTATTTTTTATTAAATGATTAATTAATAAATTATATCTTATATATAACAATATTGCTGATATTATAATTCCAAATCCTAATCCAATCCAAACTCCTAATCCTTTTATTTTGATTGATAAATACCAAGATACAGGTAAAGCTACAATCCAATAAGAAAAAAAACTAATATACATAGGAATTTTTACATCTTGCATTCCTCTTAATGCTCCGAGAATGATACTTTGGAATCCATCAGGTATTTGAAAAATACTAGCAACGATGATCATATTTTTTGTAAGAGAAATTACTTCTTTATCATTATTTATATATATAAAAGGAATATAATCTATAAAAAATAAAAATAGAAAACTACATATAGACATGAAAATTAACCCCATAATAAAAATAGATTTTCCAATTTTCTTTAATTCACAATATCTTTTTAAGGCCATTTGATTTCCAAATCTAATTGTAGAAGTAACAGAAAAAGCTGCATTTAATAAAAATGTAGAAGATACTAGACTAATAATAATTTGATGTGCTGCTAATACTTTTACACCATATTTTCCAGATATAAAAGAAGATATAGAGAAGGCACTCATTTCAAATAACATATGTAATCCAGATGGAATTCCTATTCGAAGAATATCTTGAATATATTTTTTTTTGAAAAAAAAATGTTTACAATATTTGTAATACTTGTGTATTTTTTTACATTTATGTAAAAGTAGGATAATTCCTAATAGCATAATAATACGGGATATTAAAGTAGAATAAGCGATTCCGATTAGGCCTAATTTTGAAAATCCTAAATATCCATTAATAAATATGTAATTAAAAAAAATATTAGTGATAGATGATATCCAAGTAACAATAAGACTTGGATAAATGATAGATAATCCTTCTGAAAATTTTCTAAAAACTTCAAAAATCATCCAAGGTATCAAAGATATGGCCGTAATTTTTAAAAAAGAGATAGTGTCTATTAAAATTTCGATAGGTTGTCCTAAATATGGAAAAATATAAAAAAAAATTTGAATTATTCCATACATTAATAAAGAAAAAATAAAATTTAATATTAATCCATGGAAAAAAATCATCATTCCTTTATGATACTCCTTTTGAGGATCTAAAGATGATATTAAAGAAGAAATAGCATTTGATATTCCTAATCCAAAAATAATGAGTATAAAAAAAATTGAATTAGACAATGAAATAGAAGCTAATGATTTTTTTCCTAAAGATCCGACCATTATATTATCAAACAAGCCAATAGATATTACACCTAATTGAGTGAAAATAACGGGAAAAGCTAATGAAAAATTTTTTTTAAAATGTTGTAAATAATATTTTATTATTAATTTATTTGATTCAATTGATAAATTAATTTTATCACTCAATTTTATTAATGATTTTTTTATTTATTCTTAATAAAAGGAATATTAGTTTTTGTAACTAAAACTTTATGATTTCTTATTGATAAATAAATAGGATGAGTCAATATATTTTTTTTATATAAATATCCTAATCCTATTCCTTTTTTCAATAATGGAGAAAATGTTCCAGAAGTAACATATCCAACTTGGGTTTCATTTTTATCTATTAAAATTGTTCCACTTCTAGGAATGCAAAAACTTGTTTTTTCCACATAAAAAGGAAAAAATATTTTATGATTTTTTGTTTTTTTTTGATTTTCTAATATTTTTTTCGATATAAATTTTTTATCAAATTTTACAATCCAAGACAAACCAGATTCTATAGGAGTAATATTTTCATTTATATCTTTTCCATATAATCTATACCCCATTTCTAATCTAAGAGAATCTCTACTGGAAATACCACAAGGTATTATTTCATGATTTTTTATTTCTAAAATACTATTCCATATTTTTTCTGTATGTTCATTAGATACATAAATCTCTATACCTTTTGAACCAGTATATCCTGTACGAGATATTAACACATTTTTTATATTTAAAAAATCTCCAATAACAAAGTGATAAAAAGGAATATTTAATAAAGATATATTTGTAAATTTTTGTATGTTTGATAGAGTAGAAGGTCCTTGTATTGAAAGTAAAGAATATTCTTGAGACATATCTAATAGTTCTATAGCATACCCCCATTTTTTTATATATTTTTTAATCCATTTTTTATTTTTTTCAATATTAATGGCATTGACTATTAATAAAAATTTATATTCTGAAATTTGATAAATAACTAAATCATCTATAATTCCCCCTTTATCATTAATTAAACAAGTATATTGAGCTTGTCCATTTTTCAATATATATATATTATTTGTTGTTAAATATTGAATTAAAGATTTAGAATGCATTCCTTTTACAATAAATTTTCCCATATGACTTACATCAAAAATTCCAGAATAATTTCTTACATGCATATGTTCTTTTAAAGAAGATTGATATAATAATGGCATATAAAATCCGGAAAAAATACACATTTTTGCTCCTAGTTTGATATGATGTTCGTATAAAATTGTTTTTTTTATATTATTCTTTGCCATCGTATTCAACAAAATTATTTTTTGTTTCGTATAAAATGATTTTCAAATCTAATTCATATGATAATTTTTTTCTAATTCGATTCCATATAAAAACAGAAATATTTTCTATTGTTGGATTAATAGAAAAAAATTCTTTTAAATCTAAATTAATATTTTTGTGATCAAAATATTTATCTATCTCATTTGAAAGAAGATTTTTCAATTTTTGTAAACTATAAATAAAACCTGTTTCCGTATTAATTTCACCTGTAATACTTACAATATATTTATAATTATGTCCGTGATAATTTTTATGTGCACATTTACCAAAAATTTTTTCGTTTTTTTTATCATTCCAACAATTATTAAAAAGTCTATGTGCTGCACTAAAATATCCTACTTTATTTATAGTCGCTTTCATATATTTTATTTTTTGAGTAACTTATTGATATATTTATTAATAATAATTTTTAACCATATAGTATATGATTTTGGATTAACTTGAATATTTTGAATTAATTTTTTTACGGAAATCCAATCCCAATTATTGACTTCTTTATAATTAATATTTGGATTTTTTTCATAATATCCTACAAATACATGATCTAATTCATTTTCAATTAATCCATTATTTAATAGTTCATTATAAATAAAACAAAATTTTTTCTTTAAAAAACAATCAAATCCCATTTCATTTATTAAACAACGATGAGCTGCATCTAAAAGAGATTCATGTTTTTTAGGATGACTACAACATGTATTTGTCCATAGTAAAGAAGAATGATATTTATTAAAAGATCTTTTTTGTATCATTAAATCATTTTTCATATTAAAAATGAATACTGAAACTGCACTATGCAATATTCCTTTTTCATGAATCGTATTTTTTTCTTCAAATCCTATAATTTCTTTTTTTTTTCCTATAAGAGGAATGAGATCGTTATTAATTTTTTGTTTTTTATCAATTTTATTCATTTTTTTCTAAAAAAAAATTATTTATAAAAAATATTTCAATAGATAAAATTATAACGTAATTTTAACAACAAATATCTACATAAATTATTAGAATTTTTCTAATCAACAATGGAAAATACAAATCGTAATATTTTAATCAAATTGAATAATTTGATTAAAAATTCTTTTTTAGAAAAAATGAAGATAAAATTTATTTTTTTATCTCCAAAAATAGATTTGTTAGTTGCAAAAATGCAAATAAATCAAAATATGCTTCAACCTTTTGGTTTTCTTCATGGAGGGGCGACTATAACTTTAGCGGAAAGTGTTGGTAGTTCATTATCCTTTTTAAATTTAAAAAAATATAGAAAAAATAATTACAATATTTTTAATATTGAATTATCTGTAAATCATTTAAAATATGTAACAAAAGGTGTTTTAATTGCTAAAGCAAAAATATTTCATAAGGGAAATACTATTCATTTTATTCGAGTCAATATTTTTAATGAAACAAAAAGTTTAATTAGTTTTTGTAAAATGACTAATATATTAAAAAAAATATGTCAATAAAAATAAGTGTTTTTTCTTTATATAAAAAAATTTTAGAAAATTATTTTAGTAAAAACCGATTTGTTATTTTCAAAAGACCATATGAGCAAAAAATATATTTTTACTCTCATAATGAGGATAATAATTATGGAGAAAAAAAATTTTTTCTAATTCAGGATTTTTATCAGAATTACACTATTAAAATCAAACCAAAAAAAATTTTTTTCATAGAAATTAAAAAAAAACAATATAATTTTCTTTCTAAAAATATAATTCATCAAAATGTTTTTTTAAATGAATCTATTAAATATAAAAATTTGCTTGACAAAGCGATTCAAAATATTAAAAAAGGATTTTTTAAAAAAGTAGTTGTGTCTAGACAGATAAAAATATCTTTGAAAAGATTCTTTTTAAAAGAATCTTTTCAAAGATTGATATATTCTTATCCCAATACTTTTATTAGCATTTGGTATGATTTGTATCATGGATTTTGGATTGGATCTACTCCAGAATTATTAATGAAATATAATCATAAAAAATTAAGAATAGATGCGTTAGCTGGAACTATGTGGAATCCATATTCTGTATGGACAAAAAAAGAAATAATCGAACATCAAATTGTTGTAAAATATATTGTTCATTTATTAAAGAAATATTATTATGGTACTTTTTTTTTAGAAAAAATGAAAATAATTAAATTGGGTTTTATAAAACATTTAAAAACTACAATTCATTTTTCTTTTATAAAAGAACATTATAATTTTTATGAAATATTAAATCGATTATATCCTACTCCTTCTATTTGTGGATATCCTAAAATAAAATCTTTAGATTTTATTAAAAAAAATGAAGGATATCAAAGAGATTTTTATACAGGAATTATTGGATTTGTACATAAATCTAACGTTGAATTATATCTTAATTTAAGATGTGCAAAAATTCAAAATAAACAAATAATATTATATGCAGGAAGTGGAATAACAATTCATAGTCATTCTTATGATGAATATTTAGAAACAGAAAAAAAAATAACAAGTATCCTTTCTAAATTAATTTTTATATGACTTTCTTTTTCTTATGAAAAGGACGTATAATTAAACGAACGCTCTTGTTATATTGAAAATATTGAATAATCCAGTTCATCAATGCTATGACTCGATTTCGAAATCCAACTAAACTTACTAAGTGAACAAACATCCATATAATCCAAGCTAAAAATCCTTTTAATTTAAAGAATGAAAAATCACAAACAGCTTTATTTCGACCAATAGTAGCCATTGATCCTGAATTTTTATAAATAAATGGTTTAATTGCTTGGTTATTATCGAAAAAACAATTAATATTAAATTTATTTGCTAAATAATTACCTTGTTGTATTGCTGGTTGAGCAGTCATAGGATGTCCATTAGGATAATACCGATTTATTTTCATTAAGGCTACATCTCCTATAGCAAAAATATGTTTATATCTTATAGTTTGAAGATATTGATTAACTAAAATTCTATTTCCCTCTATATCTTCTTTTAAGAACCCTTTAATAATTGCACCCTTTACTCCTGCAGTCCATATAACATTTTCTGTTTGTATTTTTTTATTCTCTTTTATAAAAACAACATCTCCATTATAATCTTTTACTAAACAATTTAACCATATAATCACACCTAGATTTTCTAAATTTTTATAAGCTTGTTTTGCCGATTGTTCTGACATACCATCAAGTAATCGTGTAGATGCTTGTAATAAATGAATTTCCATGTTTTGAATATCTAAATTTGGATAATCATGTGGTAAAACATAATTTTTCATTTCAGCCAAAGCTCCAGCAAGTTCTACTCCAGTAGGTCCACCTCCTACGATAACAAAAGTCATTAATTTTTTTTTTTTTTGTGTATCCTTTGTCAGAATGGCTTGTTCAAAATTTTGTAAAATTAAACTTCTTAAGTTCAAAGCTTCGGGAATAGATTTCATAGGTAAAGCATGTGATTCAATATTTTTATTTCCAAAATAATTTGTAACAGAACCTGTAGCCACTATTAAATAATCGTAAGATAAATTTCCAATATTTGTAATAATTTCTTTTTTATTTGTATTTATATAATGTACAGATGCTAGTCTGAAAAAAAAATTTTTTTTTTTCTTTACAATATTTCTAATAGAATGAGCAATAGAATCTGGTTCTAAACCAGCTGTAGCTACTTGATATAATAAAGGTTGAAAAGTATGGTAATTATTTTTATCTATAAGTACTACTTGAAATTTATCTCTTCTTAATTTTTTTGCTACTTGCAATCCTGCAAAACCTGCTCCAATAATAACAATTCTTTTTAACTTTTTTATTGTGAGAATATTCATATTCAAAAATTTGATACCCAGTCTAATTTATATATATTTTTATTTTTAATGATAAATTAATATTTTTGTCTGAAAATATGTTTTTTTATGAATTACTATTTAATTGTAGGTGTAATTTTCTTAATCAGTATTGTTATAAATATGATATTGAAAAAAAAATTGAGAAAATATTCAAAAGTAAAATTAAAATTAAATATAAATGGAGAGGAAATTGCTAAAAAAATGTTAGAAGATCATGGTATCTATAACCTTAATATTATAACGACAAAAGGTGATCCTTGCAATAATTATTATGATCCTATAAATAGAACTATACATTTAAGTGAAGAAGTTTTTTATCAAACAAATATAACATCTGTTTCAATTGCAACACATGAAAGTGCTCATGCTATACAACACCAGTATGGATATAATTTGTTAAAATTGAGAAATAACATGGTTCCTATTTTAAATTTCAGTTCTAAATGGACTAATATATTGATTATGTTAGGAATTACTTTGTTTTATATTTCTGGAGGAAGAAGTACAATTGTTCTTCAATTAGGTATTTTTGGTTTTTTTTTAATGTTTCTTTTCTCTTTAATTACTTTACCTGTAGAATTTGATGCTAGTAAGAGGGCATTAGATTGGGTAAAAAAAAATAATCATATTGTAAAATACAATGATATTTCTAAAATAGAATGTGGATTAAGATGGGCTTCTTTAACTTATGTTATATCTACAATAGGTTATTTATCTCAATTAATGTATTTCATTTCTATTTTCAAAAATACATTAGATACTAATGAATATGGAAGAGATGATTAATTTCATTTCATTTTTTTCTTTTTTCTAATAGTCCTAGGACTAGGACGTTTTTTACCATAAGATTTATTTATTATTTTTCCACGTCTAGTTTTTTGATCGCCTTTACCCATATTTTTTTATTTTTTGTATTATTTTATTATGTATTTTGTATGATTGTTGTTTTAATGAATCAATTGAAGAGTTATTATCAATAATAATATTAGATTTTTGATTTTTTATTTTATTAGGAATTTGATATTTTAATCGATTGAAAATTTGAATTTCATTTAAATAATCCCTATTCATAACTCTTTCTAAACTATTTTGTAGAGAAGAAGATATGTTAATTATGATATGACATTCTTTATAATTTCCACGTTCAAATAAAAGTGAAGATTCTTTTACAAGATAAGAATTTTTTGTTTGTAAAAACATCCATTTTCTAAAATCTATTTTTATCCATGGATGAACAATATTGCTTATTAATTTATATGCTTTATCATTTTGAAATATGATATTGGATAAATAATTTTTGTTGATTTTTTCGTTTTGATAAGAATTATTTCCAAAAATTTTTAAAATATTAATTTTTATAATTTGTATTTGATTCATTAATATTTTACATCTTTCATCTGATGAATAAATGGGAATTCCTTTTTTTTTTAAAAATGAAGAAAAAAGACTTTTTCCTGATCCCATATTTCCTGTTATACCTATTATCATTTTTGTTTTTTTTTATCTTTTTTTTCCAAATAAAAATTATTACTTCCATATCGAATTTGTGTTAATTCTTTAGATATAACATTTTTTTCAAATTTTATTTTTCCTGATATAGTTTCTAATATACAAATATTGTTTGTTATATCTAGTATTTTTCCATGTATTCCTGAATTTGTTACAATATAACGACCTTTTTGTAAATTATCCTGAAATATTTTTTCATTTTTTTGTTTTCGAACTTGAGGTCGAATCATAAAAAAATAGAATATAATAAAAATAATTGCAAACATCCAAAGATTATTCGAGATGGAATTTATTTGTAATAATGGATAAATCATATATTTTCATGTTTAAAAAAAATAAGATAAATAAAAATTATTATTATTTTTTAGATTCATGAGTTTATAATATATTTTTATTGATTTAATAAATTTTATTTTCTTTATATAAAATTTTTAATATTCGATCTAATATTCCATTAACAAAAATTTTACTTTTGTCCATACAAAATATTTTTGAAATTTCTATATATTCGTTTATAGTAGCTTTTGGTGGAATATTTGGAAAATATAAAAATTCACAAATAGCCATTTGTAATATAATTAAATCAACCATTCCTATTCTTTTTATATCCCAATTATTAGATACTTTATTGATCAAATTATTAAATTCTTTTTTATGAGAAATAGTATTTCTATATAGATTGATAATAAATTTTTTATTTTCATTAAAATATATATTATATAGTCTGAAATTAGATGGAGTAGTATCGTTGATAAAATGTAATGTTTTATATACCATCCTATGAGCTATTAACAAATCTTCTTTTCCATTTATATATACATCATCTATATATTTCATTAATTTTTTATTTTGAATGAAATAAATTTTATAGTAATTCATTAAAAATTTTTTCTCTTCTTTGAAAGAAGCACAATGTTGTTCTTGATCAATACTTTGTTGAATAGGAATGAAATTTATAATTTTTTTAAAAAGAAGAAAAACATGTTGATCATTTTTTTTCCATAAAATATTTTGAAAATAAGAATTTTGTAATAAATATTTATTATTAGATAATATTTCTATAATAGAATTATAAGCAAGATTTTTTATCGTATAATTTATTTGACTATTTTTATTTAAACTAGAAATTTTTTGATATAATTTTACAGCTTTTTCTTTCATTTTTAAAATCATACAAAGTAGAAGTATATATAATTTGTTTAATTCTTCAATATTTTGAAGTAGAAATTTTTCTACTTGTTTTGAATCCATTTTTGATAAATGTAAAGAATATAAATATTGTAAACTTCTTATTCGAAAATGTCGTCTTATTGACATTATTATGTTTTTGCTTAAAAATATAGAAAAAATTATTTTTTAATTTGAAATGACAATTAGTTGAAATAACAAATATTGATAAAATTATAATATTTTATTTTTTGATAAAATAGAGATTTTTTTTCATCTAAATATGAATTATATTTTATTTGTTTTCGAAAAATTGTTTTTATACTTGTTTGAGTGAAATCTATATTAAATTTAATATTATCAATAAAATAAAAATTTAATGAATTTTTGAATCACCAATTCAAAAATATTAATAATAAAATTATTTTATAATTGTTGATCGTAATATTCTTTTATATATATGATTTTTAATTATTTATTATAAAACAAAGTAAAAAAAATATCAAAATTAAATGAATTAAAACATTTTTTATTTTATTGAAAATAGTATAGACCATTTTTTTTATTTAGATTTGTCTTATTAATGTTAAAATTTATATAATATACTTTGAAATGGACGAAAAAGAAAAAATTAAAGAAAGAAATGAAATTTGTTCACGTACTTTAAAAACAGGAAGTCGTACTTATTTTTTTGATGCGCGAGAAACAAGAGCAGGTGATTATTATTTGACTATAACTGAAAGTAAGAAACAGTTTACCGAAACGGGAGACATTTCTTATAAGAAACATAAGATTTATTTATATAAAGAAGATTTTTCTAAATTTCAGAGTATACTTGATGATATGATTCGATTTATTATAAATGAAAAAGGTGTAGAAGTGATTTCAGAACGACATCAAAAAGATTTTAAAAATCATTTATCTTATAATCAAGAGATGAAAGATATTAAAAAAAATCATCAAAATTGAAAAATGTTAATTTTTGTTAAAAATGTATAATGTTTTTTAAAAAAATGAATTTTCGTTTATGGATAGTTACATGAATATAATGAGTAATATTGATACTTTTATATTTGATGTTGATGGAGTATTAACCGATTGTACTTTAAATTTATTTCCAGATGGAAGTTTAATTCGTCGTATGTCTGTTAAAGATGGATATGCATTAGAATTAACAAGAAAAAAAGGATATAATTTATGTGTTATTACAAGAGGAAATGATTTAATGGTATTTCGTCGTTTAAGAGAATTAAATATACGTTATATTTATCACAAAGTTTTTAATAAAAAGAGATGTTTAGATCATTATTGTAAGATTTTAAATATTTCTAAGAAAAAAGTACTTTATATGGGTGATGATATACCTGATATTGAAATAATGAAGTCTGTTGCATTTCCATGTTGTCCAATCAATGCAGTTCAAGAAGTAAAAGATGTATCTATATATATTTCTCCTAAAAAAGGAGGAAAAGGATGTGTAAGAGACGTGATCGAAAAAACATTGAAAATACAAAATAATTGGTTTTAAAAAAAAAATAGTGTCTTTTAATAAATAAAAGACACTATTTTTTTTTTGGCTTACATTTACATCATTCCTCCACCCATACCACCAGCTCCAGCTCCAGGCATTGGTGGTGCTATTGAATTATCTTCTTTTTTTATTTCAGTAACAACACATTCAGTTGTTAATAACATTCCAGATACTGAAGCCGCATTTTCTAATGCTACTCTAGCTACTTTTGTAGGATCAATAATTCCTTCTACTATCATATTTTTATATTCTCCAATTTTAGCATCATATCCAAAATCACCTTTTCCTTCCGCTACTTTTGCTACAACTACAGATCCTTCTCCTCCAGCATTTGCAACAATTTGTCTTAAAGGTTCTTCTAATGATCTCCTTACTATTTGTATTCCTGTATCTTGATCCGAATTATCTCCATTTATGTTCATTAATGAATTAATAGCACGAACTAATGCTACTCCTCCTCCAGCTACTATTCCTTCTTCTACGGCTGCTCTTGTTGCATTTAATGCATCATCTACACGATCTTTTTTTTCTTTCATTTCTACTTCAGATGCTGCTCCTACATAAAGCACTGCTACTCCTCCAGCTAATTTAGCAAGACGTTCTTGTAATTTTTCTTTATCATAATCTGATGTTGTAGTTTCAATTTGTGCTTTTATTTGATCTACTCTAGCTCTAATATCTTTTTTACTTCCTCCTCCATTTACAATGGTAGTATTATCTTTATCTATAATAACTCTTTCCGCTTTTCCTAACATATCTAATTTTACGTCTTCTAATTTACTACCTGTTTCTTCAGAAATCACGGTTCCTCCAGTTAAAATAGCAATATCTTCTAACATAGATTTCCTTCTATCTCCAAATCCCGGAGCTTTAATTGCTGCTACTTTAATAGTTCCTCGTATTTTATTAACAACTAATGTTGCTAATGCTTCTCCTTCTACTTCTTCAGATATAATAAGTAAAGGTTTACCTGATTGAGCTACGGGTTCTAATATAGGCAACAAATCTTTCATTGCTGCTATTTTTTTATCGGATAATAGAATTTGCGGTTGATCAAATTCTGTTATCATTTTTTCTGTATTTGTAACAAAATAAGGTGATTGATATCCTCTATCAAATTGCATTCCTTCTACAACATCTACTGATGTATCAGTACCTTTAGCTTCTTCTACAGTAATAACTCCTTCTCTTCCTACTCTTTCAAAGGCATCTGCTATTAAAGCACCGGTTTTTTCATCATTATTAGCTGAAATTGAGGCTACTTGTTTAATTTTATCTGTATTTCCTCCTACTTCTCTAGATTGTTTTTTTAAATCAAAAATGACCACTTCTAAAGCTTTGTCTATTCCTCTTTTTAAATCCATAGGATTTGCTCCAGCAGCTACATTTTTTAATCCTTCTCTAACAATTGCTTGAGCTAAAACAGTAGCTGTAGTAGTTCCGTCCCCTGCTACATCATTCGTTTTTGAAGCTACTTCTTTTACCATTTGAGCTCCTAAATTTTCTATGGAATCTTCTAGTTCAATTTCTTTAGCAACAGTCACTCCATCTTTAGTAACTTGAGGTCCTCCAAAAGACTTTTGTAAAACAACATTTCTTCCTTTTGGTCCTAAAGTTACTTTAACTGCATTAGCTAATGCATCAACTCCTTTTTTTAGTTTATCTCTTGCTTCAATATCAAATTTAATATCTTTTGCCATAATTTTTTAATTTTAATAAATTTTTTAGTCATAATATAAACAACAAAAATGACAGTAATAGAATGATATTTACCGTTATACAATAGCAATTACATCTGATTCTCTCATTATCAGATACTCATCTCCTTCCCATTTCAATTCTGTCCCAGAATATTTTCCATATAAGACTTTATCTCCTTCCTTTAGGATCATAGGTTCGTTTTTTTTACCTTTACCTACTGCTATTACAGTCCCTTTTTGTGGTTTTTCCTTGGCAGTATCAGGAATAATTATTCCTGAAGATGTTTTTGTTTCAGCAGGATCAGGTTTTACAAGTACACGATCTGCTAAAGGTTTGATCTTTACTTCTACCATATTTCAATAAATTTAAAATTTATAACAATATTGATTCTAAGCCAAAAACATGCCAAATAAAAAAAATATAAAATTTATTTATTGGAGGTAATGTAAAATGTCATAATGACAGATTTATTTGGTTAGTTTTAAAAAAAAATTAAAAATTAAAGTTAAAAAAAATATCATAATAGATAAAATCCATGTAATATTTTCTAAAAATGTATTTGTTCTTTTAATTCCAAAAAATCTAAAATTTTTATCCATAAAAGATTGATTAATACTTCCTTTTTTAGGATTTTGAACTAAAATGATTAGTATTAATAAAATACATGTTATTGCAATGAAAAATCCAAGTATAGTTATATAAGTTGTTTCTGACATTGGATTAAATTTATATTTTTTTTTTCATTTATATATTTTTTTGTGTAGGAATTATGATTGATAAACAATGAGAATTTATAATCCATATTGTTTAATTTTTCTATATAATGTTCTTTCTGAAATTCCTAAATCTTTAGCTGTTTTTTTTCTTTTTCCATTATTTTTTTTTAAAGCTTTTTGTATAAAATCAATTTCTTGTTTTTCTAAAGAAAAACAAGAAATATGATTTTTTTGGGATGAATTTATTTCTATTTCTTTGAATTCAAATTTTTTTTTTATAGAGGATTTTATTGAATTTCTTATTTGAAAAATAGAATTATTTTTTTCATTATAAGGATAAATTATTTGTTTTCCAAATACCTTATATATTAATTCTTGATTTTTGATAATAAACTTATTATTGGTATTATTTTTAATCAATCGATAAGTAATATTTTTTAAATCATCGAATTTTTTTTTTATATCAAATAATATTTGATAAATAAAATCTCTTTCTTTAGAAAAATCGTGAAAAAAGTACTCCTTATCGGATCGATTGCAATTATGAATTCTAGAAACAGATAATGATGGAATATTATCTGGAATATATTCTTGTAATTTTTCAATAGTTATTTCTCTTTTAGTTTCTACTACTGATATTTGTTCAATTAAATTTTTTAATTGTCTAATATTACCAGGCCAAGAATAATTTTCTAAATATTTTAAAGAATGTTTATTTAAAATAATTGGAGGCATATGATATTTTTCGGCAAAATCATTAGAAAATTTTTTAAATAAAAATTTAATATCATTTTTACGAGAACGTAAAGGAGGAATAGTAATTTGTACCGTATTAAGACGATAATATAAATCTTCTCTAAATTTTTCTTTTTGAATAGATTCTGTAATATTTAAATTTGTAGCTGCAACGATTCGTATATCAGTTTTTTGAGTTTTTGAAGATCCAACTTTAATAAAATCACCAGATTCTAATATTCTTAATAAACGAACTTGTGTTGTTAATGGTAATTCTCCCACTTCATCCAAAAATATAGTTCCTTTATTCGCTACTTCAAAATATCCTTTTCGCATATTAGTAGCTCCAGTAAATGATCCTTTTTCATGACCAAAAAGTTCACTATCAATAGTACCTTCTGGTATAGCACCACAATTTACAGCAATATAAGAATAATGTTTTCTACAAGAAAATTGATGTATTATTTTTGGAATAAATTCTTTACCAACACCACTTTCACCTAAAACTAATACCGATATATCGGTAGGAGCTACTTGTATTGCTTTCTCTAAAGATCTTTGAAGAGTATAATCATATCCAATTATTCCAAATTTTTGTTTTATATTTTGAATAGATTTCATTTTGATATTATATTTATATGTATTTTATAGACAATCTTCTCCTATTAAAGTAGATGATGTAATATCTATAATTTTCACATTAATAATGTCTCCTATTTTAAACTTGTTTTTTAAAAAAACAACTACAATATTTTGTGTATTTCTTCCATACCAATATTTAGGGCTTTTTTTAGATTCACCTTCTATTAATACTTGTTGTATTTTTCCTATATATTCTTTCATTCTAAAAAATGAATGCTTTCTTTGGAGGGATATGATTTCGGATAATCTTTTTTTTTTAATAGAATATGGAACATTATCTTCAAGTGTTTTATATGCGTATGTTCCGGGTCTTGGAGAATAAGCAAACATATAACCATAATTATATTTTACCTTTTTCATAAGGTTAATCGTTTCTAAATGATCATATTCTTCTTCATTACAAAAACCTGTCATGATATCATGAGATATGGAACAATCTGGAATAATATTTCTTATTCGTTTTATTAAAGATAAATATTCTTCACGAGAATATTTTCTGTTCATTAATTTTAATATTTTATTACTTCCTGATTGAACTGGTAAATGAATATGTTTACATATATTTTCATGTTGAGAAATTGTTTTTAAAACATCATCAGACATATCATGAGGATTAGATGTTGTAAATCTTATTCTCATATGTGGAATTTCTGTTGCTAAAATATTTAAAAGTTTTGAAAAATTTATATATTTTGATTTATCAATATGACTTGAATTCCATAAATATGAATCTACATTTTGTCCTAACAAAGTGATTTCTTTATATCCATTTTTAAACAAATTTTTACATTCATTAATAATAGAAAATGGATTTCGACTAATTTCTCTTCCTCGTGTAAAAGGAACTATACAAAATGTACACATATTATTACAACCTCTAGTAATACTCATAATAGTCGTTACTTTTTTTTTATGTGGTAATGGTTTTTTAAATGGAATAACATCCTCATATGTTTCTTTTTTTTTTGGAAAAGAATAAATTTTATAACCTTTGATTGAGGATTGAATAATATGAGGTAATTCTTTATAATAAGTTGGATTAGAGAAAAAATCAATTTGATGGTTTTTTATCAAATTTTTTAACATTATTTTAGAAATACATCCTATAACACCTATTATATTGTTTTTTTTTCTAAAATTTTTTAATTCTTTAATTTTATTTTTTAAGGTTATTTCTGCTTTTTCTCGTATAGAACAAGAATTTAATAAAATGATATTTGCTTTTTCTATTTTTGGAGATAAATCAAAATTATTATTTAATAATATTGATGTTACTATTTCACTATCAGATGTATTCATTTGACATCCGAAATTTTTTATATAAAAAGTTTTTTTAACGTTAGCTAAATGTTTTTTATCATTTTTCATAATTAAAAATAATTAATGTCTTTTAATATGACGAAATATAAACTATAATTGTAGTTGTTTTTTTGCAAAAAGAATGGTTCCTTTTTCTCCAGTGGATTTATTATTTGTATTAGAAAGTTTAACTACTGATATCCATTTTTTTTCTGGATTAGCTTGAGTCATTTTTATAACTATGTTCATAGAAGGAGGACCTACATCATTAGTGAAATTAGTTCCGATCCCAAAATAAGGAGTAATTTGATTTTTACAAACAGAAGATATATAAGCTACTTTATTTGGATTTAAATTGTCCGAAAATACTATTTTTTTTTTTATAGGATTTATTTTTAATTTTTTATAGTGTTTAATTGTTTCTTTTATAAAAAATATTGGATCTCCACTATCGTGTCTAATTCCATGAAATGTATTAGATAAGTATTTATCAAAATTTTTGAAAAAAATAGAAGATGTATATGTATCGGATAATGCTATACTTAAATTTCCGTTATAAATATTTAACCAATTTCTCATTGCTATTTTATCTGCTATATTAAATCCATATTTAGCTGCATGAAACATAATCCATTCATGGCCTTGAGTTCCTATTGGTTTGATTGAAAAGTTTTGAGATAAATGTACATTACTACTGCCCATAAAAAATGGATAACCTTCTTCTATTAAAATTTTTAATATTAATCTATGTACTTTATATGAAAATCTTCGTCTAGTACCATATTCTCCAACCTTGACTTTTAATTCTTTATACTTTTTTATTTTATTTTTAATAATATTTACAATTTTATTGTCTGATAAACAATTAGTTTTAGTTAATTTATAATACAGTTCAGATATAATAGCTAACAAAGGAACTTCCCATAATATCGTTCTACTCCATAGTCCTTCTATATTCATTTTAATAATTTTTCCTTTTTGATCTATATTGACTTCTTCTGGATTATACTTGTATTTATCTAAAAAATTTAGATAAGAAGAATCTAAATAAGGACAATATTTTTTCAAAAAATGTTTTTCTTTTTTTGAAAGTTTTAAATAAGCCATATTATTTAAATTTTCTTTCAAAATTTTTCCAAAATTTTTTGGAAAAAAATGATTTCCACGATTGATAAATTCATATTTAGCTTTTGCAAATGGAAATAGTTTAATAACAGCATTTTGCATAGTAAACTTATAAAAATCATTATCTAATAAGGATGAAACTATACATAAATTATTCATGAAAAATGTCCTTTAATCATTTATTTAAGATAAAAAAATTAGAAAATATTCTATTTTTGACATCTATTTACTTTCAAATTTGACATTTTCCTTTATTAAAAAAAATATTTATCTAAATTTGCTTTCAAAACAATTTATTTTTATTATGGACAATAATACAAAATTATATGTAGGAAATTTATCATATGATATAACCGAACAAGAATTAAAGAAATATTTTGAATCTATAGGAAAAGTGATTCATGCAAAAATTATATTTGATGAGTATACATCAAGTAAAAAAAAGAGTAAAGGATTTGGGTTCATAGAAATGTCTAATGAAAAAGAAGCAAAAAAAGCTATAGATACATTAAATGGAAAAGAGTTTATGGGTAGAAATATTATTGTTTCTACAGCTAAACCAAGAACAAAAAAATATAACTAATTGATTTATTTAATTTTTTTTAAATAAACACGCTTACATCTGTGTTTAAACAAACAAAAAATGATATTAATAATGCATTTTTTATCATATATCAAATTATAGTAATTTATTTAATCTATGAAAAAATTATATGGAACAGGTGTAGCGTTAGTTACCCCGTTTAAAAAAAATAGAGAAATTGATTTTAATGGACTTAATAATCTTGTTAAATATGTTATAAATAATGGAGTAAATTATTTAGTTGCATTAGGAACAACTGCAGAAACTTCCACCCTAATAGAAGAAGAACAAAGAGATATTATAGAATGTATTTTATCATCAAATCATAAAAAAATACCGGTTGTTATAGGAATTGGTGGAAATAATACTGATTTAGTTATTAAACGAATAAATAGTATGAAGAATTTATCAGATTTTTATGCGATTTTATCTGTTACACCTTATTATAATAGACCATCACAAAATGGAATATATCAACATTTTAAATCAATATCTAACTATACGAAAGCAAAAATCATTATCTATAATGTACCAAAAAGAACTGGATGTAATATAGAAACTCATACTATATTACAATTAGAAAAAAAATATAAGAATATAATAGGAATTAAAGAAGCATCAGGAAATATACTTTCTTCTTACAAGATTATAGAAAAAAAATCAAAAGATTTTAGTTTAATATCTGGAGATGACTTCATATCCTTACCTATTATTTTAGGAGGTGGAGATAGTATAATTTCAGTCATAGCTCAAGGATTTCCTTATGAAATATCCAACATGATTCTTTTGGCAATGGAAAATAAAGTAAAAGAATCTTTTTCTATTTTTTATAAAATTTTTGATATGATTAATTTGATTTATGAAGAAGGGAATCCAGTGGGAATAAAAATTTTATTAAAAATAATGGGGATATGTGAATCATATGTACGTTTACCTTTATCATCTGGATCCATTTCTTTAAAAAGAAAAATGGAATATTTCTTAAAAAAAACAGAAAATGATGAATGAAAAAATAGAAATAGAATTAATTAAACAGACCACTAGAGAATTAGAATCTTCTCTTTTATATTTATCGATGGCTTCATGGGTTGAAACAACAGGTTTAGGAGGAATTTGTGAATTTTTATATGATCATTCAAATGAAGAAAAAAAACATATGTTAAAATTAATGAGATATATTAATAAAAGAGGTGGTTTTGCTAGAATAAAAAAAAATATCGTTATATCCAATAAACAGTATACATCTTTAAAAGAATTATTTCAAGAATTATTTGAACATGAAAAAAAAATATCCAAAGAAATTAGTAAGTTGATACAATTTTCTTCTCAAGAGAAAGATATTTTTACACAAAATTTTTTGCAATGGTATGTAGAAGAGCAATTAGAGGAAGAAACATTAATTAATGAAATTTTACATAAAATTAAATTGATAGAAAAAGATCAAATAGGATTGTATTTATTTGATCAAGATATTAAAAATTTTTATAAAAATAGAAAATAAATTATTTATGTAATATACAAACAATATAATAGAAAATATTGGTTTTACTTTTTCAATAAAAAATAAAAATATTATGATCAATATAGATATCAATGCGCCGATAAATACAGAAACAGTAGATTGTGTCAATTTACAAGAAAAATCTGGAAAAAATATATATCATACTATATGTATTTTAGAAAAAATTAGCAATAAAATACATAGTAAAATAAAAATAGATTTAGATAATAAATTAGAGCAATTTGAATCGATCAATAAAAATAATTTAGATGAAATATTCGAAAATAAAGAACAAATTCGTATTTCAAAGTCTTATGAAAAATTACCTAAACCTACTTCATTATCAATTCAATATTTATTAAAACATAAAGTAAAACTAATATAAAAAATATTTATTTAATTTTATTTTTATAATCTTGGATAAATTTTGTTATTCCTATATTTGTAAGTGGATGATTAAATAAAGAATATATAACATTTAATGGAGATGTTATAGCATATATTCCTAGTTTAGAACATTCTATAATATGTATAGGATTTCTAATAGAAGCAGCTAATATTCTAGTATTGAATTGATAATTATTATATATATAATTCATTTCTTCAATTAAATGTATTCCATTATATGATATATCATCTAATCTTCCTATAAATGGAGAAACATAATAAGCTCCAGATTTAGCTGCTAAAATTGCTTGTGCAGATGAAAAAACAAGAGTACAATTAGTTCTAATATTTCTTTCAGAGAAAAAATTAATAGCTTTTAATCCATCTTGCGTCATAGGAATTTTTAATACAATATTTTTATGAAGACTAGATAATATTTTTCCTTCTTGAATAATATCATTATAATTTTTACTTATAATTTCTGCACTTAAGTCACATGTATCTCCTATTATATTACATATTGATTGATAATGATTATAAATATCATTTTTCGAGAATACATTTTCTTTTGAAATTAAAGTAGGATTAGTTGTTACACCATCTAATATCCCTATGGATTTAGCTTCGGTTAGCTCTTTTAGATTTGCTGTATCTAAAAAAAATTTCATGATGAATAATATTTTAATATTACAATTGCAATTTATAATATTTTTCGATATCAAAATACTTTTTATTTATCAATGATGAGAAAATTCTGTAATTTTATCGGAAATTAATTACTTGGAAAAAAATCATGCATTTTGATGTCATCGTTTTAGGAAGTGGCCCAGGAGGTTATGTTGCTGCTATACGTTCTTCAAAACTTGGATTAAAAACAGCAATCATAGAAAAGGATTCTATTGGAGGAATTTGTTTAAATTGGGGTTGTATTCCAACAAAATCATTGATAAAAAGTGCAAATATCTTGCAATCTATAAAAAAAAATGGAACATTATTTGGGATTAACCCTGATTCATTAAAAATCGATTTTTCGAAAATTATTTCTAATAGTAGAAAATCTGTAGAAAGGGTGAAAAAAGGAATTTTATTTTTAATGAAAAAAAATGGAATTCATCTTATTTATGGATCAGCAAAGTTAAAAAAAGGAAAAAAAATTGAAATTTTTCGAGAAAATAAAAGTGTAGAAATACATTCTGCTTCTAATATTATTATAGCAACTGGTTCATTACCTAAAATTGATAAGAATATATATGATAGAAAAACAATAATTACATATAAAGAAGCTCTAACTTTATCTCAAGCTCCTAAAAATATGATAATTATTGGATCAGGTTCTGTTGGTTTAGAATTTTCTTATTTTTATCATAGTATGGGTGTTAATATTATGATTATAGAAATGTGTGAAAAACTATTTCCAAATGGAGATGATGAAATATCCGATTACTTAAAAATTTCATTTGAAAAAATGGGTATAAAAATATATACATCTTCTTATATAAAAAAAATTATTAGAAAGGAAAATAGAGTAATAGTTACTATTAAAGATATACATGAAAAAGAGTTTTCTTTAGAATCCGATATAGTTCTTTATGCAACAGGAGTTGTTCCTAATACTCAATGTCTTGAATTAGAGGAAATAGGAATTCAAACTGAAAACAAATTTATAGTAGTCGGAAATAATTATCAAACAAATATAGATGGTTATTACGCTATAGGAGATGTCATCAATACCCCTTCATTAGCTCATGTAGCCTCATATGAAGCTATAAGTTGTGTTGAAAATATAAAAGGACTAGACTATTTAAAAATAGATTATAATAATATTCCAAAATGTGTTTATTCTTTTCCAGAAATAGCTTCAGTAGGATATACAGAGAAGCAATCTAAAGATAAAGGAATTAAAGTTAAAATATCTAAATTTCCTTTTAGTTCTTTAGGAAAATCAATTTCTGATGGAAATACGGATGGATTTGTAAAAGTCATTTTTGATTCAAAATATGACGAATGGATTGGATGTCATATGATTGGGCATCACGTGACCGATCTCATATCTGAAGTTGTAGTTGCAAGAAAATTAGAAACAACTAGTTATGAAATGTTATCAAGTATTCATCCTCATCCTTCTTTAAGTGAATCTATTATAGAATCTATAGCCATGGCTTATGGAAAAGCTATTCATTTCTAATGAATAATATTAAATATTGTTATTAAAAACATCAAAGATTTTTATCGTTTTTTTACTGTTATATAATTATAATATTAAAATAATTATAATTGGAAAATTATTTTCTAATTTTTTTCCTGTTTTTTATAGATGATATTTATAATTGATATTTTATGATTCATATTATATTATTTGGACCTCCAGGATGTGGTAAAGGAACTCAAGCTAAATTTATAAAAAATCAATTTGGTTTTGTTCATTTATCTACTGGAATAATGTTCAGAAAACACATAGAAAAAAAAACTAGTATAGGAAAAAAAGTTAGCTATTATATTAATAGAGGAAAGTTAGTTCCTGATTTGATTACTACAAATATTTTTATAGAAGAAATGAAAAAATGCTTTCATTATAAAGGTATTATTTATGATGGATATCCTAGAACTGAAAAACAAATTTTATCATTGGAAAAAACATTGAAATATTTTTCTTTAGGAAAAATAAATATAATTTTTCATTTTAAAATTCAAAAAGAAGTAATAATTTATAGATTATTAAATAGAGGAAAAACTAGTTTTCGAAAAGATGATATAAATATAAATACTGTAGAAAAGAGAATTGAAGAATATAATAAAAAAACTTCATTAATTTGGAAAAATCAAAAATGGAAAAATCATTTAGTAGAAATCAAAGCAAATTATTCTATAAAAGAAATATCTATTTTTGTAGAAAAAAAAATTTTAAATTTTGTAAAAAATAAATAAGACATATTTATGTTATCATGATGAAATATTCTTTTATAGATTTTATAAAAATTTTTTGTAAAAGTGGAAATGGAGGTAATGGTAGTTATCATTTTTCTAAAATTAGAAATGCAACTAAAACTATACCTAATGGAGGTTCAGGAGGAAAAGGAGGTGATATTATTATTATAGGAAATTCTCAGTTTCGAACTTTATTTCATTTAAGATATCAGAAACATTGGATAGCTAAAACTGGATTTTCAGGTGGAAAAAATAAAAAAACTGGGGCAAATGGATCTAATTTATTAATTGAAGTACCTTTGGGTACTATAATAAGAGATAGTAATAATAATATACTAACGGAAATAACTAAAAATTTTCAAAAAAAAATATTGTTTAGAGGAGGTAAAGGAGGAAAAGGAAATGCATTTATAAAGAAATCAAAATATGAATTTTATTCAAACATTGGTACTAAAACTACAGGAAAATGGATTTTTTTAGAACTTAAAATGTTATCTGATATCGGATTAATTGGAGAACCAAATGTTGGAAAATCGACTCTTCTTTCTGTTCTTACAAAAGCAAAACCTAAAATTGGAAATTATCCCTTTAGTAATAAAATACCCTATTTAGGTGTAATAAAATATAATTTTGATTCTTTGTCTATAGCAGATATTCCTGGTATTGTTAAAAATGCATCAAAAGGAAAAGGATTAGGATTACATTTTTTAAGACATATTGAAAGAAATTCAATTTTACTATTTTTAATTTCTTCAGAATTTAATAATAAAAAAAAAAGATATTTAGATTTAATAAATGAATTGAAAAAATTTAATCCAATTTTATTGAATAAAAAACATCTTTTAGTTATATCTAAATCAGATTTAATAAATTATGATACAAAAAAAAAGATTATTCAAGAATTTTTAAATCAAAATATTATTTTTATTTCTTCATTTACAAAAGAAGGTCTAAAAATATTAAAAGAAAAATTATGGAAATTAGTTTATGAATGACACAAAATTTGTGAAACCATTTTATGGTCTATATTCAAAATTGGAGATATATTATCAATATCAAATATATATTTCATAAATATTTTTTCACAAAAAGTTCGTAATCCTCTTGCTCCAATTCCAGATTCCATGGTTTTATCAACAATAATATCTAGTGCTTCATTTGTTATGCTTAAAGATATTTTTTCTGAATGGAATAATTTTTTGTATTGTTTAATCAAAGAATTTTTTGGTTCTATTAATATTTTTTTTAAAAAAATACGATTAATTGAATGTAAACAAGTAACAATAGGAAATCTTCCTATTAATTCTGGAATTAATCCAAATTCTTTTAAATCAACAGATAAAATTTCATCTGTATTGTTTGTTTTTTTTTTAGGATAAAAACCTATAGGAGTTTCATTCTTTCTTTTTGAAATAATATTTTGAATACCGTCAAAAGTTCCACCAGCTATAAATAATATATTTTCAGTATTAATAGGAATCATTTTCTGTTCAGGATGTTTTCTTCCTCCTTGTGGTGGAACATAAACTATAGAGCTTTCTAAAATTTTCAGTAATGCTTGTTGAACACCTTCTCCAGAAACATCTCTAGTAATAGATGGGTTATTTTTTTTTCTAGATATTTTATCTATTTCATCTAAAAATATAATTCCTTTTTCGGCTTGATTTACATTATAATTTGCAGATTGTAGTAGTCTTGTTAAAATAGATTCAACATCTTCTCCTACGTATCCGGCTTCTGTAAGAGAAGTGGCATCAGAAATAGAAAAAGGAATATCTAGTATTTTAGCCATACTTTTAGCAAGTAATGTTTTACCAGTACCTGTTTTTCCAATTAATAAAACATTAGATTTTTCTAGTTTGATATTTTCATTTTTATATGAAGATGAAGAAAATGAATCATCAAAAATTCTTTTATAATGATTATATAAAGAAACAGATAAAATTTTTTTAGTTTTTTCTTGTCCTACTACATATTCATCTAATAAAGATAAAATTTTTTTAGGTTTATAATTTCTTATATAATTTTTATTATTTATCGTTTTATGCTCATGATTATTATGAATGATTGAATAAGTTTTTATTATGCATAAGTCACAAATATGGCTATTGATTCCTGAAACTAAAATAGTAATATCATTTTTTTTTTTTCCACAAAAATTGCATTGTAAAAAATCATCCATATATTTTTTTTCTTAAAAAATGTTTTAACGTAAAAGGAGCAAGCCTTACTACATCACATCGCTACAACCACGATTACCCTTGTTTCGTTCCCGATCTGGGGGATTTAACGGGGAGCTGATTGGTGTAGGACTTGCTCCAAATCTTGGTAAATATAAAAAAAAAACATAAATTTTCATTCAAAAAAATAAAAATTTCATTATTTCGATATTTTTATTTATAAAAATAATAATGAAGACAAAATATATTTTTGTTACAGGTGGTGTAACGTCTTCTTTAGGAAAAGGAATTGTATCTGCTTCATTAGGAATGTTATTAAAATCTAGAGGATATAAGATTACTATATTAAAATTTGATCCTTATTTTAATGTAGATCCAGGAACTCTAAATCCATATGAACATGGAGAATGTTTTGTAACTAAAGATGGTGCAGAAACAGACCTAGACTTAGGTCATTATGAACGATTTTTAAATCAAACTACTTCAAAAGACAATAATATTACATCTGGATTAATTTATAAAACAGTGATAGATAATGAAAGGAAAGGTAATTATTTGGGGAAGACGGTTCAAGTAATACCTCATATTACTGATGAAATAAAAAGACGTATCCAATTTTTAGGAAAATCTAAAAATTATGATATAGTTATTATAGAAATTGGAGGAACAGTTGGAGATATAGAAGTATTGCCTTACATTGAATCGTTACGACAATTAAAATGGAAATTAGGAAAACATAATGTATTAGTTGTTCATTTAACGTTGTTACCATATATTTCAGTTACTGGCGAAATAAAAACGAAGCCAACACAACATTCTATTCAAAAATTAATGGAAAGTGGAATTCAAGCAGATATTATCGTATGTAGAACAAAAAAACATATAGACGACAATGTTAAACAAAAACTTGCATTATTCTGTAATGTAGATATTCAAAATGTTATTGAATCTATTGATACTAATATTATATACGAAATTCCTTTTTTATTACACTTTCAAAATTTTGATAAGTCTGTTTTAAATCATTTAAATGTAAAAAATATATCTACTCCGAATCTCAAAAAATGGAATATTTTTATAAATAAATATAAAAATCCGAAATATAAAATTGAATTAGCTTTAGTTGGAAAATATATTTCATTACATGATTCTTATAAATCTATAAAAGAAGCATTAATACATTCTGGAACAGAAAATGAAATATTCGTTGATATAAAATGGATATGTTCTGATGCAATTAAAAAAGAAAATATTAAAATATTTTTTAATGGAATATCCGGAATTTTAATAGCTCCAGGTTTTGGAAATAGAGGCATAGAAGGTAAAATATTAGCTGCAAAATATGCTAGAGAAAACAAAATTCCATTTTTTGGAATATGTTTAGGAATGCAAATAGCTATAGTAGAATTTGCTAGAAATGTTTTAGGGTTAAAAAATGCTGCAAGTCATGAAAATAATCCTACTACAATACATCCAGTTGTAAATTTAATGAAAACACAAAAAGAAATAAAAGATAAAGGTGGAACCATGAGATTAGGTAATTGGAAATGTTCTTTGAAAAAAGGTTCAAAAATATATTCTATTTATGGCGGTATAAAAGAAGTTTTTGAAAGACATCGTCATAGATATGAATTTAACAATGATTATTTAAAATGTTTTTCTAATGCAGGTATGAAATTTGTAGGATTTAATCCCGATACTGGATTAGTAGAAGCGATAGAATTGGAAAATCATTTATTTTTTTTAGGAGTTCAATTTCATCCAGAATATCAAAGCACGGTTTCAAAACCTCATCCTTTATTTAATTATTTTATCAAAGTTTCCAAAAATTATAAATATTTTAATATTCAGTAATTTTCTTATACATGAAGAATCAAAAATTAGATTATAATTCTATTATAGGAATGTTTCTTATATTCTTGATTTTAATAATATTTACTTTTATTTCCGAAAATCAAAATATTGAACATCATTTAAAAAATCGGAAAACAATACATTTTTTTCAAAATAAGAGACAAAATCAGAAACAAAACTTTTCATATTTAGAAAATAATGTTTTAAGAGTAAAAATTTCTAATAAAGGAGGAATGATAAATGAAATTTTATTAAAAAAATACAAATCGTATAATTCTAATTTGTCATCCCATGTAAAAAATCTTTTTTTAGTATCTAATTCGAGTTTTTTATATAATATATCATTTTCCAATAAAAAAGATTATCATTTTGATACTCAAGATTTAAATTTTTATCCTATAGTAAATAAAAAGAAAAAATATTATCAAATTATTATAATGAGAGCTAGAAATCCTTATGAAAAAGGATTTATATATCATATATATAAATTAGGAAATCAAGACCAATATATTATTGATTTTTCTATAAAAACAAAAAAATTAAAATCTTTTAATAAATTAATTTCTTTGAATTTAGAACAAAAAATTCTTCCATTAGAAAAGGATAGAAATTGGGAAAATTCTTATACTCAAACTTATTATTCTTCTTTTTCTAATAATTCTGATATGATTCATTCATCAATAAAATGTTTATCAGAAAAAAAAACAGATGCAAAAAATATTTATGATGTAAATTGGATTGCTCATAAACAACAATTTTTTACAACTATTATTGTTCCAAATAAAATTTTGGATCATGTTTTTATTTATTCAAAACATTTTTTTTCAGGTTATTCCTTAAAAGGTATGAAAATGCATTATATTTTTTCATATACAGAAAAAAATAAAGAATTTAATTATTCCTTTCGTTTTTATTTTAGTCCTTTAGATTTTAATTTATTAAAAAAATATGAAAGTGGTTTTGAAAATATGATTCCATTTGGATGGGGTTTTTTAAAATGGATTAATAAATATTTTTTCTTAACAATTTTTCAATTACTAGAAAAAACAAAATTAAATTATGGAATTATTGTTATATTAATGACTATAGTTGTGAAAATGATTTTATTTCCAATAACTTATAAACAATATAAATTGAGTTCTATAATGAAATTAATTCGACCTAAAATAGAAGAACTTAATAATAAATATAAAAATTCAGATATACTAATGAAACAAAAGGAAATGATGAAATTATATCGAGAGGCAGGAATTAATCCTATGTCTGGATGTATTTCTACATTATTTCAAATTCCTATTTTTTATTCATTATTCAAATTTTTTCCAACTATAATTAATTTAAGAGGAAAATCATTTTTATGGGTAGATGATTTAACTTCTTATGATTCAATTGTTAAATTACCTTTTCATATTCCATTTTATGGAAATCATGTAAGTTTATTAACTATTTTGTATTCTTTAGTTTTATTTGTTTATACGAAATTAACTAATAATGGAAAACAAGATGGATTTCAAGATGATTCATATCCAAATATGGATTGGATGTTATATATTATGCCATTTATTATGTTATTATTTATTAATAATTACGCCTCTGCATTATCTTTATATTATTTTACATCTAATGTGATCAATATTATATTTTTATTCTTTATTAAGAAGTTTGTCAAAATAACAACGTAAAATATTTTCATGCAAAAAAACTAATATTTTTTATTAATTATTTTTAATATTAAAATATTTTATTAATATTTATATATTGAATTTCTTTTTGGAAAAAAGAATATAATTTGTTATGAATTTCAATAATTAAATCACCTTTTTTAGAAATGAATCGAATAATTCCCTTTACAAAAATATTTTTTTTGCAAAGAAAAAAATATGAAATTTGATCTTTCATATACAAATTTTTAATGTAATATTGGTATATTTTCTTTTCCCCATTTTTTATAAAAAAAAAATATTCTTTTTGTATAGCAAAAATTATTTCTTCAAGTATATTATATAAGTTACAATTTGTATTAAATTCTTTTTTTATAGATGTAGCATTCCATTCTTTTCGAAATTTTGTTTGATGAACATTTAATCCTATTCCTATAATAACATTATTAATTTTATGTAAAAAAATATTATTTTCTATTAATATTCCCGATATTTTTTTATGATTGATTAATATATCATTAGGCCATTTAATATAAAATCCATTATGATTAAATGTTTTTGTTAAAAATTTGTGAATAGCATTACTGACAATATAATTGATAACATATAAATGTTTTGAAAAAAATGATAAAATTGGATTAAATGTAATACTAAAAGTTAAATTTTTTTGTTTTTCTGAATACCAATAATTTTTTCCTTTTCCTTTTCCTTGAGTTTGATTTTGCGACCAAACAATTGTCCAATTTTTGTTACCAGAAAAAGAATGTAATTTAGCAAAATAGTTTGTTGAAGTTATTTTTTTTATAAAAAAAACTTTTACAGGCCAAATAAATTTCTTCAATGTTCATTTGATATTAAAAAATTTAATTTCTTTTAATCGAAAACCTTATTTTTGTTTTTAAAATAAAAAGATAGAATATATATAATAAATAGAAAAATAATTTTTATTTTGTTATTAAAAGAAATTGTACAAGGAATTAAATTAGTCAAAGGATATGATATATCTATCCTAGATTTTAAAACAAGAAGTAATTTTATTTGTGATTATTTTGTTATTTGTAATGGAAATTCTTGTAATCAAGTTTTTTCGATATTTCAACATATAGAAAAATTCATCATGAAGAAATTAAATATAAAACCTTATCATATAGAGGGTTTAAAGAATAAAAAGTGGATCTTAATAGATTATGAAAGTATTGTTGTTCATATTTTTCAAAAAGAAGTAAGATTATATTATAACATAGAAAATGTATGGAATCATAATAATTTATAATTAACTTCAAATACATTAATAATTAACGGAGAAAAATTAATATATGACAAATAAAAAGGCTAGAAATAGAAATAATTTTTTTTGGATATATGCAGCGATATTTTCTATATTCCTTGGAATATTTTTTTTTAAATCCTCTTTTTCCAGGCCTAAAAAAATTGATCAAGATACTTTTTTTGAAATTTTATCAAGAGGTGAAGTTCAAAAAATTGTAGTCAAACATAAGGAAATTGTATATGTTTATTTAAAAAGAAATTTATCATCAATAAATGGAATAAAAAATGGTCAACATATAATAAATGGAAGATATTTTATTTCTCAACCGTTACAATACGAATTTGAAATTGGAGATCTCCAATTTTTTCAGAAAAAATTTGAAAAATTTAAAGAAAAGTATAATTTAGATACTCTTATTGAATTCAAAAATCAACAAGAATATACATTAACAAAATTTTTTCTTGATTATGGAATTTTCTTTATATTACTAATAATTTTTTGGATTTTTTTATTTAAAAGAATTGGTTCTACAGGAGGAGGGCCAGGAAGTCAGATATTTAATATTGGAAAATCTAGAGCAAAATTATTTAATGAAAATGATGATGTAAAAACAACATTTAAAGATGTAGCTGGACTAGAGGGAGCAAAAGAAGAAGTTCAAGAAATAGTAGAATTTTTAAAGAGTCCACAAAAATATACTAAACTTGGAGGAAAAATTCCAAAAGGAGCTCTATTAATAGGTCAACCAGGTACGGGAAAAACTTTATTGGCTAAAGCTGTTGCTGGAGAAGCAAAAGTTCCATTTTTTTCTTTATCAGGATCTGATTTTGTAGAAATGTTTGTAGGTGTAGGTGCGTCTAGAGTTAGAGATCTTTTCGAAAAAGCAAAAGAAAAATCTCCATGTATTATATTTATTGATGAAATTGATGCTATAGGAAGAACTAGAGGAAAAAGTAGTATAGCAGGATCAAATGATGAAAGAGAAAACACATTAAATCAGCTTTTAACTGAAATGGATGGATTTGATACGTATACTAATGTTATTGTTTTAGCTGCTACTAATAGATCTGATATTTTAGATAACGCATTACTTCGTCCTGGACGTTTTGACCGCACTATATTAGTCGATCCACCAGAATTAAATGAAAGAAAAGAAATATTTGATGTTCATTTAAAAAACTTGATTTTATCCGATGATGTAGATGTAGACTTTCTTGCTAAACAAACTCCAGGATTTAGTGGAGCTGATATAGCAAATATATGTAATGAATCTGCACTTATTGCTGCAAGAAAAGATAGAAATGAAATAAATCATGAAGATTTTTTAGATGCTATAGATCGAATTATAGGAGGTTTAGAAAAAAAGAATAAGGTGATAAAACCAGAAGAAAAAAAAAGAATAGCATATCATGAAGCAGGTCATGCTACTGTAAGTTGGTTACTAAAATACGCTTCTCCTTTAGTAAAAATAACAATAGTTCCTAGGGGTAGATCTTTAGGTTCAGCTTGGTATCTTCCAGAGGAGAGACAGTTGACCACTTTAGACCAAATGAAAGATGAAATATGTGCTTTATTAGGAGGTAGATCAGCAGAAGAAATCATTTTTAGATCCATTTCGACTGGAGCTTTAAATGATTTGGAAAGAGTAACCAAACAAGCTCAATCTATGGTTGTAATTTTTGGATTAAATAAAAAAATTGGAAATATTTCTTATTATGATTCTACAGGACAAAACGATTTTTTCTTTTCTAAACCCTATAGCGAAAAAACTGCTCAAATTATAGATGAAGAAATATCAAAAATAATTTCAGAACAATATGAAAGATCTAAAAAAATATTAAAGAATAATGAAATAAAATTATCTATGTTAGCTAATGAATTATTAGAAAAAGAGGTGATTTTTAGAGAAGATGTCAAAAAAATATTTGGAGAAAGAACTTTTCCCGATGAAGTAGAAAATATGTTAAATAATCCAATTGAACCAATTTCTTCTTAATAATTAATTTTTTATTAATATTTTTTATGTTCGATGATTTTCTATTTTATATTAAGAAGGTATATTGTCTTGAATAATAATGATATTTGTTTTTGTATATTGGGTGTATTATATTTATATCAATGTGATAAAAATTTATTGGATTATTCTTGATTATTTGTATAATGACAAATTGTTTTCAGAAAAATGGGCTGTTTGATCTATTTTTACTCTTTTTTTTTACAAAATTAATTTTCATAAACATAAAATCCAAAATATTCAGAATGAATATTTTGGATTAAGTAGTATAGTTTTTTTTATTATATTCTATACATCATCTATATAGAAATATATAATATTAGGGATTGATATTCTATTGTATTTAATAGAAATAAATTTCATAATAAACAAAAGTAAGGCGGATAAAATTATTTAAATAGTATTGAAAATATTTATTTTTTTATACTAAGAAAATTATATATTTCCTTGGTATTTTCCTTTTTATAATAAATGTTATTTTACTTCTTCATAGTCTACATCCTGTACATTATCATTTTCTTTTGCATTTTTATTAGAATTTTCTTTTTTTCTTGGTTTATTATTTTCATTGTTTGGTACATTGGAATACATTTCTTTAGAAGCATTGCTCCAAGCATCATTTAATGTTTGAATATATTTTTCAATAGAAACAATGTCTTTTTTAGAATAAGCATTTTTTAATTCTTTTAAAGCATTTTGAATATTTTTTTTATTATTATCTGATAATTTTTTATCATAATCTTTTAATTGTTTTTCTGATTGAAATATTAAGTTATCTGCTTTATTTAATTTTTCAATTTCTTTTTTAATTATTTCATCTTTTTGAGCATTTTTTATTGCTTCTTTTTTCATTTTTTCAATTTCTTCTTGGCTCAAACCTGAAGATGTTTCAATTCGTATTGATTGTTTTTTTCCTGTTCCTTTATCTTTTGCCGATACATTTAAAATTCCATTTGCATCTATATCAAAAGTTACTTCTATTTGTGGAACACCTCTAAGAGCTGGAGGAATGTCTACTAAATCAAATCTTCCTATTTCTTTATTATCATTAAACATAGGTCTATCTCCTTGTCCTACTCGTATTGTTACCGCGGGTTGATTATCTGATGCTGTTGAAAATACTTCCGATTTTTTAGTAGGAATAGTCGTATTTGAATCAATTAATTTAGTAAAAACACCTCCTAATGTTTCAATTCCTAAAGATAAAGGAGTTACATCTAATAATAAAACATCTTGAACATCTCCAGTTAATACTCCACCTTGTATTGCTGCTCCAATGGCAACAACTTCATCTGGATTAACACCTTTAGATGGTTTTTTATTGAAAAATTTTTCAACCTCTTTTTGTACTTTTGGTATACGAGTCGAACCTCCTACTAAAATTACATCATCAATATTTTCTGTATTCAATTTAGCATCTTTTAATGCTTTCGAACAAGGAGAAATTGATCTTTGAATTAATTTTTCTGATAATTGTTCAAATTTTGATCGAGTCAAGGTTATTACTAAATGTTTTGGCCCTGAATCTGTAGCTGTAATATATGGAAGATTTATTTCTGTTTGATTAGAAGATGATAATTCTATTTTTGCTTTTTCGGAAGCTTCTTTTAAACGTTGTAAAGCCATTGGATCTTTTCTTAAATCTATTCCTTCTTGAGATTTAAAAGTGTCAGAAAAGTAATCAATTATAACTTGATCAAAATTATCTCCTCCTAAATGAGTATCACCGTTTGTAGATAACACTTCAAAAACACCATCTCCTAATTCTAGGATAGAAACATCAAAGGTTCCTCCTCCTAAATCATATACAACTATTTTTTTATTTTGATTATTTTTATCTAATCCATAAGCTAAAGCAGCTGCTGTTGGCTCATTGATAATTCGTTCAACATTTAATCCAGCTATCTCTCCAGCTTCTTTTGTTGCCTGTCTTTGTGCATCATTAAAATAAGCAGGAACAGTAATCACTGCTCTTTTGATTTCTTGTCCTAAATAATCTTCAGATGTTTTTTTCATTTTTTGTAAAATCATTGCTGATATTTCTTGAGGAGCATATAATCGATTATCTATACTGACTCGAGGAGTATTATTACTTCCTTTGATAACTTTATAAGGAACATGTTTCAATTCTTCAGAAATTTCTGAATACATTCTTCCCATAAATCTTTTTATAGAAAAAATAGTTTTCAATGGATTTGTAACTGACTGTCTTTTAGCTGGATCTCCAATTTTTCTTTCACCTCCATCTACAAAAGCTACTATAGAAGGAGTTGTTCTTTTTCCTTCAGAATTTGGAATTACCAGTGGATCATTAATTTCCATTACAGAAACACAAGAATTTGTAGTACCTAAATCTATTCCTATAATTTTACTCATTTTTATATATTTTATTTTTATAACATTGAAAATACTATTCCAATCATTATGCCATTTTGAAAATCAAAGATTTTTTAGTGAACTATATTTTTTATATGACAAAAAGTCATTTTAAAATTGATAATTTTTTAAAAAATCTTATATTAGAGAAAAATAATAAATATGGATCCATTTAGTTTTAAAACTATTTTTCCTAAAAAAAATTCTGTAATTAAATCATGGATACTTTTAGATGCAAAAGATCAAATACTTGGACGACTATCCTCCAGTATAGCTTTTATCATAATGGGGAAACATAAACCTATTTTTTCACATCATGTAATATGTGGAGATCATGTTATTGTAATTAATTCTAATAATATTAAAGTTAATGGGAAAAAAAAATATAATAAAAAGTATATTCGTTATACAGGATATCCTGGAGGAAAAAAAGAAATATATTTTAAGGATTTATTGAAAAAAAATTCAGCGATGATTATTTATAAATCAGTGAAGGGTATGTTACCGAAAAATCGTTTGAGTCGTTTAATCTTAAAAAATAATTTACATATTTATCCTCGATCACATCATGAACATAAGGCTCAAAATCCAACTTTGTTAAAATTGAATTATAAAAAATGGTATATCATTCCATAGGGAGAAGAAAAACTTCTTTAGCTCGTGTTTATTTAAAATCCGGAGTAGGATCGATCATTATCAATTCTAAAAAAATAGGAAATTATTTTTCAAAATATGTTTTCCATAAAATTTTTGCACCTATTAAAACAGTAGATAAATTTAATCAATTTGATATAACTGTTAAAGTATCTGGAGGAGGTTTTAATGGACAAGCAGAAGCAATACGCCTTGCTATATCTCGAATTCTTTCTAAAATTGATATACATTTTCGAAAAAAATTAAAAAATGAGGGATTATTAACAAGAGATTCTAGAAAGGTAGAAAGAAAAAAGTTTGGACAGAAAAAGGCTAGGAAAAGATATCAATTTTCAAAACGTTGATACTTATAAATTAAATTTGATAAATAAAAAAATAACAAAAAAATGAAAATTAATGCTCAGGATTTATTAATGGCAGGTGTTCATTTTGGACATGTTTCAAGAAAATGGAATCCAAATATGCGACAATTTATTTTTATGAAAAAAGGAGGAATTCATATTATAGATTTGTCGAAAACTATTTTTAAATTAAAAGAAGCATGTAATGAATTAAAAAAAATAGTAAGTAATGGAAGAAAAATTTTATTAGTTGGTACTAAATATCAAGCAAAAAATAAAGTTTATTTGTATGCTAAAAGTGTAAATATGCCATGTGTAACAGAAAGATGGTTAGGAGGTCTTCTTACAAACTTTATTACTATTCGGAAATCTATCAAAAAAATGAATAATATAGAGAGAATGAAAAAAAATGGAACTTTTGATACATTATCTAAAAAAGAAAGGTTATTAATTAATAGATTATATGGTAAATTATATAAAAATTTAGGAAGTATTTCGAATATGAATCGGATACCAGGTGGCATTTTTTTAGTAGATCCCAATAAAGAAAAAATTGCTTTAGAAGAAGCAAGGAAATTGAAAATACCCATATTTGCAATGGTGGATACTAATACTGATCCAAAATTTATACAATATCCCATACCATCTAATGATGACTCATCTAAATCTATCGATATTATATTAAAATTTGTATCAGAAGCGATTCGATCTGGTTTATCTATCATGAAGAATCATTATGTGCATAAAAAAAATAAAAAAAAAATATGAATATTTCTATTTCTCAGATAAATTTACTTAGAAAAAAAACCGGAGTTGGGGTGATAGATTGTAAAAATGCATTAATTCATTCTTGTGGAGATATAGAAAAAGCTATTATTTTTTTGAGAAAAAAGGGAAAAAAAATTTTTCATGTTAAATCTAATACCGAAATAAAAGAAGGATCTATTTTATCATCTGTTAATTCAGATTGTTCTATAGGAACAATAGTAGGTATTAGTTGTGAAACAGATTTTTTGTCTCGAAGTGTAGATTTTTTAAAATTATTAAATAAAGTATCACAAGAGTCCTTATATTTTAAAGGGAAAGATAAAACTGAATTTTTAAAAAGTAAATGTAAAAATGGAAATAGTCATCATAGTATTCAAGATATGATTCATGATTATTTATCTATTTTTAAAGAAAAAATTGAATTGAAAATTTTTGAAAAAAGAGAAGGACGATTCATAGCAAATTACACACATAATTATAAAATTGCAACTTTATTAGGTTTTTCTTCTAAATTAAATCATAACATAGCTAGAGATATAGCAATGCATGTTACAGCCATGGACCCTTTATTTATCAAAGAAAAACATGCTTCTAAAATTTTAATAAAAAATGAATTAGAAATTATAAAAAGTCAAATAAAAAAAGAAAAAAAACCGGAAAATATATTAAATAAAATAATACGAGGAAAGTTAAAAAAATTTTTAATTTCTAATAGTTTAATTCATCAATATTTTATCAAAAATCATAAAATTACTATAAAAGATTATTTAAGAAATCATGATAAAAATGTATTGATTAGATTTTTTAAAAGGATAAAAATTTAATGTAAATATTTTTAATGAAAAAATTAATATTAATAATTTTAGATGGTTGGGGTATTACTTCATTTGAAAATTTAAAATATTCTGCTATTTCACAAGCACATACTCCATTTTTGGATTTTTGTTTTAATAATTATCCTTATAGTGAATTATTTGCATCAGGTGAAGAAGTTGGATTGCCAAAGGGACAAATGGGCAATTCTGAAGTAGGTCATATAAATTTAGGATCTGGTAGAAAGGTTATTCAAACTTTAGAAAAAATTAATTTATCTATTCAAAATAATGATTTTAGAAAATTAATATATAATATTTTTGATCAAAATTATTTACACAATAAAAATATTCATCTTATAGGATTATTATCTGATGGAGGAGTTCATTCTCATATGGATCATCTTTTTTATCTTTTAAAAATATTTCATGAAAAAAAAATAAAAAATATATTTATTCATGTATTTACAGATGGAAGAGATTCTAATCCAAAAAATGGCATTGAATATATTAATAAACTGATCAAAATATCAAATAAATATGTAGGAAAATTATCAACTATTATTGGAAGATATTATGCTATGGATCGTGATCGTAGATGGGAAAGAACTAAAATAGCATATGATTCAATGACTAATTTAAATGGAGATTTATCTGAAAATATTTATAATTCCATGAAAGTATCCTATGAAAAAGGGATAACAGACGAATTTTTGAAACCTATTATAATGGTTGATAAGAAAGGAGATCCAATTTCTAGAATAGAAAATAAAGATGTTGTATTTTGTTTTAATTTTAGACCAGATCGTTCTAGACAAATAACAGAATTTTTTATAAATGATAATAAAAATTTTTGTATAAACAAAGGAATTAAAAATATAAATTTGTCTAAATATATAACAATGACGTGTTTTAAGGAATCATATAAAAATGTTGAATTTGTTTTTAAAAATGAAAAATTATTAAATACTTTAGGTGAAATTTTATCAAAAAAAGGAAAAAAACAAATTCGAATTGCTGAAACAGAAAAATATCCACATGTTACTTTTTTTTTCTCTGGTGGAAGAGAAAAGCCTTTTAAAAAAGAAACTCGAATTATGTGTCCATCACCTAAAGTTGCTACTTATGATTTAAAACCTGAAATGAGTTCATGGAATATTTTAAAAAAATTGATACCTGAATTAAAAAAAAAATACGCTGATTTTATTTGTTTAAATTTTGCAAATCCAGATATGGTAGGTCATACAGGTAATATGATAAAAACAATACAAGCTTGTGAAATTGTTGATAAATGTACAAAAATATGTATTGAAGAAGCTGTAAAAAATTCATATATGGTTATTATAGTAGGAGATCATGGAAATGCAGAATATATGATAAACAAGGATGGATCTATGAATACATCTCATACTACCTCTATGGTACCATTTGTTTTTTTAAAAAAAAATATAAAAAAACAGAATATTTTATTAAAAAAGAAAAATTCTTTATCCGATGTTGCTCCAACTATTTTGAAACTCATGAATTTACCAATACCGAATGCTATGACAGGAATACCTATAATTGAAAATTATAAAATAAATTAAGCCTTGATACAAATAAAAACTATTGATGAAATTATATTGATAAAAAAAAGTGCAATATTAGCTTCTAAAACATTAGGAATGTTGGCTAAAGAAATTAAACCTGGTGTAAATACACTTTATTTAGATAAATTATCAGAAAATTTTATAAAAGATCATGGTGGGGTACCTGCATTTCTAGGTTTATATAATTTTCCAAATACTATATGTACATCTCCAAATTATCAAATAGTACATGGAGTTCCTACTAAAAAATTATTATCTGATGGAGATATTCTTTCCGTAGATTGTGGTGTTTATATGAATGGATTTTATGGAGAACATGCTTATACATTTGAAGTAGGAAGTGTATCTAAAGAAATGAAACGTTTTCTTAGTTGTGCTAAAAAATCTCTTTATATTGGAATTGAAAAATGCAAATTTGGAAATAAAATTGGAGATATCGGATATTCTATACAATCTTTTGTTGAAAAAAACGGATATTCTGTTGTAAGAGATTTAGTAGGACATGGTATTGGAAAAAAAATGCATGAAGAACCACAAATTCCTAATTTTGGAAAAAAAGGAGAAGGAATCAAATTAGAAGAAGGATTTGTTCTTTCAATAGAACCTATGGTTAATTTTGGAGTTCCCGATGTTGTTTTTCATAAAGATGGATGGACAATTACTACATTAGATAAAAAAAATTCTTCTCATTATGAACATAACGTAGCTATTGTAGATGGAAATCCTTGTTTATTATCTACTTTTCATTACATTTATAAAGAACTTAATATAAAATCATTGGAAGAAGATCCATTTAACAATGATAAAATTCAAAATATATGAATATCCATTAGAATTTTTATTTGTTTTTTTGATTTAATCATAATTTTTTATTAAATAGCATAATTTATATTTCATATATTATATAAGTTATGCCAACTATACAACAATTAATTAGAAAAGGACGTACCTCTACCCCAAAAAAAAGAAAATCTATTGCTTTAGATTATTGTCCTCAAAAAAGAGGTGTATGTACTAGAGTGTACACTACTACACCTAAAAAACCTAATTCTGCAATGCGAAAAGTAGCTCGAGTTCGTTTTACTAATGGAAAAGAAGTAATTAGTTATATTACAGGTGAAGGACATAATTTACAAGAACATTCTATTGTTTTAGTAAAAGGTGGAAGAGTAAAAGATTTACCTGGGGTAAAATATAAAATAGTTCGTGGAGCTCGTGATACAGCTGGTGTAAATGGAAGGAAAAAAAGTAGAAGTAAATATGGTACAAAAATGGATAAAAAAAAATAAATATTGATAAATGAAGAAAAAATATAAAAAACAGAAAAAGTACGCACCTGATCCTAAATTTAATGATCCTTTTGTAACACGATTTGTTAATCATTTAATGAAAAATGGAAAAAAAAATTTGGCTTATAGAATATTTTATAATGCTATGAATAAAATTGATGAAATTAAAAATAAAGAAAAAAAATCATCGTTAGACATATGGAAAGAAGGGCTGAAAAATGTTACTCCTTATGTAGAAGTCAAAAGTAGAAGAATGGGAGGTGCTAATATTCAAATTCCTATTTCCATTTCATCTAAGAATAGAGTGACAAAGGCTATGAAACTTTTAATAAAATGTTCTATTTTAAGAAAAGAAAAATCTATGTCAAACAAGTTAGCTTTTGAAATATGGGAAGCTTTTCAAGGTCAAGGAGAGTCTGTAAAAAGAAAAGATAATATTCATAAAATGGCAGAAGCTAATAAAGCTTTTTCTCATTTTAGATTTTAATATTATCCAATTTTCTATGAAAAAAAATTTAAGATATACAAGAAATATAGGTATTGTAGCACATATAGATGCAGGAAAAACAACCACAACAGAAAGGATTTTATTCTACACAGGTATTAATCATAAACTTGGAGAAGTTCATAATGGAACTGCTACTATGGATTGGATGCTACAAGAGCAAGAAAGAGGTATTACAATAACATCTGCTGCTACATGCTGTGAATGGATTTATAATAACAAAAAATATCAAATTAATATTATAGATACACCCGGACATGTAGATTTTACAGTAGAAGTAGAAAGATCGATGAGAATATTAGATGGAATGGTTGTGTTATTTAGTGCAGTAGATGGTGTAGAACCTCAATCAGAAACGGTATGGAGACAAGCAGATAAATATTCTATACCTAGAATTGCTTTTGTTAATAAAATGGATAGACAAGGAGCCGATTTTTTAGATGTTTGTTTTCAAATAAAAAATATTTTAGGAGCTAATTCAGTCCCCATACAAATACCTATTGGTTATGGAGAAAAATTTAAAGGTGTAATAGATTTAATTTCTAATCAAGCTATTATATGGGATGAAGATAACTATGGTATGACTTATCAAAAAATCCCTATTCCATATGATATGAAAAAAGTTGCAAAAAAATATAAAAATAATATTCTTGAAAAATTATCTGAATATGATGATGTAATAATGGAAAAATTTTTGTATAATTATTCTTCTATATCAGAAGAAGAAATTATTCGTTCTTTGCAAAAGAATACGATTCAAATGAAAATTATACCTATTTTATGTGGTTCTTCTTTTAAGAATAAAGGAGTGCAAACAATATTAGATGCAATATGTAGATATTTACCTTCTCCATTGGAGATTAAAAATGTTGTAGGGATAAATCCTGTCACACAAAAAGAAGAAATAAGAAAATCTGATGAAAATGAGCCATTTTCTGCATTAGTATTTAAAATATCGAGTGATCCTTTTGTAGGAAGATTAGCATTTTTTAGAGTGTATTCTGGAAAAATAGAAACTGGTACGTATAGTTTAAATTCTAGATCAAAAAATAGGGAACGTATTTCTAGAATATATCAAATGCATGCAAATAAACAAAATCCTATTAAGAAAATAGGAGCTGGAGATATAGCTGCAGTAGTAGGATTTAAAAATATTAAGACCGGAGATACATTATGTGATGAGAATTATCCTATTTTGTTAGAAAATATATCATTTCCAGAGCCTGTTATTGGTTTAGCCATTGAACCTAAATATAAATCTGATATTGATAAAATGAGTTTAGCTTTATCTAAATTAATGGAGGAAGATCCATCTTTACAAGTTAGAACAGATAGTTACACAGGACAAACTATTATATCTGGAATGGGAGAATTACATTTAGAAATTATTTTAGATCGTATGAAAAGAGAGTTTAGAGTAGAAGTTAATCAAGGAAAGCCACAAGTAGAATACAAAGAAGCTCTTACATCGTCTATAGAACATAGAGAAATATATAAAAAACAGACAGGTGGAAAGGGTAAATATGCAGATATATTATTTGTATTAGAACCTGGAGATATTGGAAAACCAGGTCTAATATTTATTAATAATATAAAAGGAGGTAGTATTCCTAAAGAATATATTCCTTCTGTAGAAAAAGGATTTAAAGAAATGATGAAAAATGGACCTTTATCTGGATATGAAATTGATAGTGCTAAAGTTACTATTTTAGATGGATCTCATCATCCTGTTGATTCAGATCAACTTTCTTTTGAATTGGCAGGAAAATTAGGATTTAGAGAGGCAGCTAAAAAAGCAAAACCTGTTTTATTAGAACCGATTATGAAATTAGAAGTATTGGTTCCAGAAGAAAATATGGGTGATGTAATAGGAGATTTAAATAGAAGAAGAGGTTTAATACAAAATATGAATGATCGAAACAATATAAAAATTATTCAAGCGTTAGCACCACTTTCTGAAATGTTTGGATATGTAACATCGTTACGAACTTTATCCTCTGGAAGAGGGACTACAACCATGGAATATTCTCATTATGATGTTGTTCCAGAATCTATTATAGATAATATTGTAATGAATAAATATAATAATAAAAAAATAAAACAATAATTTTTATGGGTCATAATATAAAAATAAAATTAAAATCTTATGATTCTAATTTATTAGATAAATCAGCTGAAAGAATTGTCAAATCAGTTCTTCCTACAGGTGTCGTTTTAAATGGACCAATTCCTCTTCCTACTAAAAAAAGGATTTTTACAGTTTTACGTTCTCCACACGTGAATAAAAAATCTAGAGAACAATTTTATCTTCCTACACATAAAAGACTTTTACAAATTCATAATGCTTCATCCAAGACAGTTGATGCATTAATGAAATTAGAATTACCAAGTGGAGTAGAAGCAGAAATAAAAGTATAAAAATGATAGGATTAATAGGAAAAAATATAGGAATGACTAGTATTTATTTACATACAAATGAATATATTGCATGTACTATTGTAAAAACAACACCTTGTTATATAATTCAAGTTAAAACAATAGAAAAAGATGGATATCAATCATTTCAATTAGGATTAGATGAAAAAAAAATAAAAAAAGTAAATAAACCATTATTAGGTCATTTTAAAAAATGTGGATTATCACCTAAAAAAAAATTGTTAGAATTTAGAATAGAAAGAAATAAATTGATATATAATCAAAATATAGGGGATATTGTAGACATTGGTATATTCTCAATAGGAGAATTAATAGATGTTAGAGGTATTTCTAAAGGAAAAGGATTCCAAGGTGTAGTAAAAAGACATAATTTTTCTGGAGTAGGAGAAAGAAGTCATGGGCAACATAATAGATTGAGATCTCCTGGTTCAATAGGTGCAGGATCAGATCCTTCTCGTGTTTTTAAAGGAACAAAAATGGCTGGTAAAATGGGAAAAAAAAATGTGACAATTAAAAATATAGAAATATTAAAAATTGATTTCAATCAACATTTATTAATTTTAAAAGGATCAGTACCGGGGAATAAAGGTTCATATTTAATGATTAAGAAAAAACAATGAAAATAACAATTTTAGATATTCATGGAAATTATACGGATAAGATAATAAAAATAAATGAGGATAAATTTTTAAAAAAATCTTATCATTATTCTCTTTATTTAGAAATAAAAAGATATCTTCATTCTCAAAGACAAGGTACCCATAAATCTAAAGAACGAGGGGAAGTAACTGGAAGTAATAGAAAGATTCATAGACAAAAAGGAACTGGAAGTTCTAGAAAAGGAACAATTAAAAATCCAATCTTTCGAGGAGGGGGTCGTGTTTTTGGTCCCAAACCGAGAAATTATTCAATAAAATTGAATAAAAAAATAAAAAATAAGGTAAAAAGATTTATTCTTGAATATAAAATAATGAAAAATAGAATAAAAATAATAGAAAATATAGCATTGGATAATCCAAAAACAAAGTTTTTTTCAAAATTATTACTTTCATTAAAATTGAATAATATAAAATCAATGATGATTATCGATAAATTCAATAGAAATTTATATTTATCATCTAGAAATATAAAAAAATTTAAATTGATTCAGTTGAATGAATTAGATTCTTTTTCATTGTTACATTTTTCGTACATTATTGTTTGTGAGAATTCTATAAAACATATTCTTAATTTTTTATCTATATAAAAAAGTTATGATTTTAATTAAACCTATTTTGACAGATAAGTTATATGATAATAAAAAAAATAACTTTTGTGCATTTTTTGTAGATGTACGTTGCAACAAAAATCAAGTGAAAAAGAAAATTTATGAAACATTTGGATATTCTGTGAAAAATGTGAGAGTAATTAATTATTATAGAAAAGATAAATCTAAGATTACTAAAAAAGGATTTATGTATGGAAAAAGAAGTAGAATGAAAAAAGCAATTATTCAATTTAAAAAAAATCAAAAAATTGAATCATTAAATCAAAAAATAATAACAAATGGCAATAAATAAACTGAAACCAGTTACACCAGGACAACGATTTAAAGTAAAAAATTCTTTTAAAAGAATAACAAAACAATATCCTGAGAAAAAATTAACAAAAGGAAAATGTAAAACAGGAGGAAGAAATAATTATGGAAAAATGACTATACGTTATTTTGGAGGAGGCCATAAAAAAAAATATAGAATTATTGATTTTAAAAGAAAAAAATTCGGTATTCCTGCTATAATAAAATCTATAGAATATGATCCAAATAGAAATTCTTTTATTTCATTAGTTCATTATAAAGATGGTGATAAAAAATATATTATTACTATAAATGGGTTTAAAATTGGACAAAAAATTATATCAGGAAAAAATATTCCATTCAATATAGGTAATTCTACATTTTTAAATGAAATTCCTATAGGAACTACTATTTCTTGTATAGAAATTAGACCAGGACAAGGAGCTAAAATTGCAAGAAGTGCTGGTACTTTTGCTCAATTATTCGCTAAAGATGAAAAATATGCAACAATTAAATTTCCATCTGGAGAAATTAAAATGATAATAAACACCTGTATGGCTACTATTGGTTCAGTATCAAATTCTGATCATAAGTTAGAAAAATATGGTAAAGCGGGAAAAAATCGTCATTTAGGTAGAAGACCTAGGACTAGAGGTGTTGCTATGAATCCTGTTGATCATCCGATGGGGGGAGGAGAAGGTAAAGCTTCAGGTGGTATTCCGAGAAGTAGAAAGGGTATACCTTCTAAAGGTTTTAAAACTCGTTTTAAACGAAAATATTCTAATAAATATATTATACAGAAAAGAAAAAAATAAATTTTTTTAATTATGCCAAGATCTATCAAAAAAGGTCCATTTGTTTCTTATAAATTATATAAAAAAGTTTTAAAAAATATAAAATCTGATAAAAAGAGAATTATTAAAACATGGTCTAGACCATCTACTATTTTACCGGATTTTGTAGGACAAACTTTTGCAGTTCATAATGGAAAACAATTTATCAATGTTTATATTACAGAAAATATGATAGGTAGAAAATTAGGAGAATTTGCCCCTACACGAATATTTCGTGCTCATTCTGGATCGAGAAGTAAAATAAAAGTTAAAAAAACCAAATCATTGAAATAAGGATAAAGTAAAATGAAAATGGATAAAACAAAAAATATAGTTTCCGCTTCTTTGCATAATATTCGGAGTTCTCCAAGAAAAATGAGGATAATAGTAGATTTAATACGAAATAAAAAAATAGAAGAAGCCTTAGATATTTTATCTTATTGTAAGAGAAAAAAAAAATCTATTATCTTGAAAAAACTACTTTATTCTGTTTTATCTAATTGGGAGATTAAAAATCATGATTCTTATTTTGCAAAAACAAATAATTTTTTTCTTTATATATCTGATATAAGAGTAAATCAAGGAAAAACATTGAAACGAATAAGACCAGTACCACAAGGTAGAGGACACAGAATAAGAAAAAAATTTAGTAGTGTTATCGTTTTTTTACAAAAAAAAGAAAATAAATTATATGGGACAAAAAACTAATCCAATTGTAAATAGGCTAGGTATTATAACAGGTTGGCAATCAAGTTGGTGTAATAATTATAAAGATAGAATACAAGAAGATTTTAAGGTTAGAATGTATATTGAAGCTAGATTTCCAAAAGGAATTATTTCACGCATTTTTATAGAAAGAACTTTAAAATTTATTACTATAACAATACGGACTTCTAGACCGGCTCTTGTGATAGGAAAAAGAGGAGAAGAAGTGGATACTGTAAGAAAAGAGTTGAAAAAGATTACTAAAAAAGAAATTCAAATTAATATTGTAGAAGTAAAACGTCCTGAATTAGATGCTCCATTAGTAGCGAAAAATTTAGTAAAGCAGTTAGAAAATAGGATTTCTTATAGAAAATCGGTTAAATTATCTATTATTTCTGCTATGAGAATGAATGCTCAAGGAATAAGAATTCAAATATCTGGAAGATTAAATGGATCTGAAATGGCTAGATGTGAAATTTATAAAGAAGGAAGGATTTCTTTAGGGACTTTTCGTGCTGATGTTGATTATCATATGGCTGAAGCACATACAGTATATGGTAGTATAGGAATTAAAGTTTGGATAATGAAAGGAGAAGTTTATGGTAAAAGAGAATTATCTCCGTTAATAGGTTTATATAAAAAACAAAGAGGTTTTTTTGGAAAAAGAAAAAAATAGTAATATTTATATTTTTTAATATGTTACAACCAAAAAAAACAAAATATAAAAAAAAACAAAAAGGGAGAATACGAGGTTTTTCTAAAAAGGGATTTCTTTTATCAAGAGGGGTATTTGGGATAAAAGCATTAGAAAGAGCTTGGATTTCTTCTAGACAAATAGAAGCTGCACGTGTAGCTGCTACTCGATATATGAAAAGAGAAGGCCAGTTATGGATTAATATATTTCCAGATAAACCGGCTACTAAAAAACCACAAGAAGTACGTATGGGAAAAGGAAAAGGTCCAGTAGAGTTTTGGGTGTCTGTAGTTAAACCAGGAAGAATTCTATTTGAAATAGATGGAGTGAGTTTAGATGTAGCTAAAGAAGCTTTAAGACTAGCATCACAAAAATTACCTATTAAAATGAAGTTTATATTTACTAATAATTTGATATTATGAAAAAAATAGATATTAAAATATTATCGATTGAAGATTTGATTGAAAAAATCAAAATTAGTAAAAAAGACTATCAAAATATGAAATTGAATCATTCTATGAAATTGGAAAAAAATCCTATCAATTTTAAATATTTAAGAAAAAATATTGCAAAATTAAAAACTGAATTAAATAAAAAGTTAAATGCTAAAAAGTAAAAATGCTATTAGAATTAACAATAGAAAACAAAGACAAGGTTTAGTTACAAGTAATAAAATGAATAAAACTATTATAGTAACTGAAGTAAAAAAAGTAAAGCATAAGTATTATAGTAAAAGCATTTTAAGAAAAAAAAAATATATGGTACATGATGAAAAAAATGTTTCTAAAAAAGGAGATACAGTTAATATTATGGAAACGAAACCTATAAGTAAACGAAAATGTTGGAGATTAGTTTCAATTGTAAAAAAATGTAAATAATATTATTTATCATGTTACAACAAGAATCTATTTGTAGAGTATCAGATAATACAGGAGCTAAAAAAGCATTAATTATTAGAGTTTTAGGTGGTTCTAAAAAGAAATATGCTTTTTTAGGAGATTCTGTGGTAGTTACTATAAAGGAGTCTTCATCTAAAAATAAATTAGTTAAAAAAGGTCAGATATCTAAAGCAGTAATAATCAGGATCAAAAGAAAAACTAGAAGAAAAGATGGATCTTATATAAGTTTTGATGACAATGCTTGTGTTTTAATTAATCCTTCTGGAGATATGTTAGGTACAAGAGTATTTGGTCCAGTAGCAAGAGAATTAAGAGATAAATTGTATATGAAAATAATATCTTTAGCACAAGAAGTTATATGAAAAGAATAAAAAAAAAAGATAAGGTTTTAATTTTGAATGGAGATTATAAAGGTCATACAGGCATTGTATTGAGAGTATATCCAAAAAAAAATAGAGTTATTATAGACAAAATAAATATGGTAACAAAACATAGGAAACCAAATGCTAAAAATCCAAAAGGAGAGATTCTTAAAAAAGAAGCTTCTATTCATATATCTAATTTGACAATCGTAAAATAGTAAAAATTGTATATGAAAAATTATAAACCTAAATTATACCAACTTTATAAAGAAAAAATAGTATATAATTTATCTAAAATTTTTCATTTTTCTTCTATTATGCAAGCTCCTAAATTAATTAAAATAGTAATTCATCAAGGTATTGGTGCTTATTCGATTTTAGATAAAAAAATATTAGATTATTCTATCAACGAAATTACAAGTATAACAGGTCAAAAAGCAGTTTTTTGTTATTCTAAACATGATGAATCTAATTTTAAACTTAGAAAAGGAGTTCCAATAGGAGTTAAAGTAACATTACGAAAAAATAAAATGTATGAATTTTTAGAAAGATTGATTTTAATTTCTTTGCCAAGAGTAAGAGATTTTTCGGGGATAAAGAGTAGTAGTTTTGATGATTTTGGTAATTATAATATGGGTATTAAAGAACAAGTAATTTTTCCAGAAATAGATATTGATAAAATTAGAAAAAATATGGGAATGAATATTACATTTGTAACTTCTACAAAAAATAAATCAGAATCTAAAAAACTTTTAGAATTTTTTGGATTACCATTTGAAAAAAAATAATATTATGTCAAAAATATCTGTAAAAGCAAGACAAAGAAAAAGGGAAATAATTGTAAAAAAATATAGAAAAAAAAGACATTTTTTAAAAAAATTAAAAAAATATGATCTTTTACAAAAATTACCCAGAGATGCTTCTCCTGTTCGTTTAAGAAATCGATGTACGATAACAGGAAGATGCAGGGGTTATATTCGTTATTTTGGAATTTCTAGAATTGTTTTTAGAAGTTTAGTTTCTCAAGGTTTTATTCCTGGAGTTAAAAAAGCTAGTTGGTAATTTATTTTAAAAAAATATTTATATAATAAAAAATGGATTCAATTGCTGATTTTATTACTAGAATTAGAAATGCAAGTTTTGTTAAACATATTTCTTTAGAAGTTGCTTTTTCTAAAATGAAAATGGATATAACTGAAGTTTTATTCAAAAATGGATATATATTAAGTTATAAAGTAGATGATCAAAAAAAAATGATCAAAATTATATTAAAATATTATAAAAAAAAATATCCAATTTTTCATAATATTATTAGAATAAGTAAACCTGGATTGAGAATATATTGTAAATATAAAAAGATACCACGTGTATTAAATGGATTAGGTATTGCAATAATATCTACATCTGTTGGAGTAATAACAGATAAAGAAGCGAGAAAAAAAAAAATAGGAGGAGAAGTTTTATGTTACGTACATTAGAATACAATCAATTAATTTATGTCTAGAATAGGAAAAATTCCCATTATAATACCTAAAAATGTAGATGTAGAAATAGTGGATAAAAAAATATTTGTAAAAGGGGGATTAGGTACATTGAAAAGTGATATAATTCCTAACGTATTAAAAATAAATATTTTGGATAGAAAATTATTTGTGATAAGAAATAAGGAAGATAAAAAATCAAAATCTTTGCATGGATTATTTCGTGTTTTAATTCATAATATGATGGTAGGAGTTTCAAAAGGTTTTTTAAAAAAATTAGAATTAATAGGTATTGGTTATCGAGTAAATGTTATTGAAAATAACATATTAGAGATGAATTTAGGTTTTTCTCATAATATTATGATCCAACTTCCAAAAGAAATTGGAGTACAAATAAAATCGGATAAAGGAAGAAATTTTATTATTATTTTAAAATCTCATGATAAGCAATTATTAGGAACCGTTGCTTACAAAATTAGATCTTTGAGAACTCCAGAACCTTATAAAGGAAAAGGAGTAAGATACGTAGGAGAAGAAGTCCGAAGAAAAACTGGAAAATCTGCTTAATTTATTTTTAATATTATGAAAAAAAGAAAAATAAAAAAATTTTTTGGATATCCCTATAAACCTAGAATATCTGTTTATAGAAGTAATAAAGAAATTTATGCACAGATTATTGATGATGTATCTGGAAAAACATTAGTATATTCTTCTTCTATAGATCAAGAATTTTTAAATTTTAAAAAACTTAAAAAAACGAAAATCGAATTATCCTATGAAGTGGGTAAATCATTAGGATTAAAAGCAAAAAAAATAAATATAGATAAAGTAGTTTTTAATAAGGGTAAATATTTATATCATGGAAGGATAAAATCGTTATCTATTGGAATAAGAGATTCCGGTTTGAAATTTTAATTATTATGGTTTCATTTGAAAAAGAAAAAAAAATACAACATTTAGAATTAAAGGAAAGATTAGTTGGAGTTACTAGGGTATGTAAAGTTACTAAAGGAAGAAGATATTTTAGTTTTAGTGCTATTGTTATTAAAGGTAATGAAAATGGATTGGTTGGATATGGATTTGGAAAGTCTAAAGATGCTCCTGAAGCTATTCGAAAAGCAGGAGATAGAGCTAGAAGAAATTTACAAAAAGTGTGTATATCCAATGGGACACTTCCGCATGAACAAGAAGCAAAATATGGAGGAGCACGTATTCTTTTAAAACCAGCTTCTGATGGAACTGGTATTATAGCTGGTGGGCCTTTAAAGGCCGTATTAGAATCTTCTGGTTTAAGAAATGTATTATCTAAATCAAAAGGATCATCTAATCATCATAATATTATAAAAGCAGCAATAAAAGCTCTTAGTAAAGTAAGAGATGTTTATATTATTGCAAAACAAAGAGGTATTTCTATTAAAAAAGTGTATAATGGATAAAGATCGACTTTCTAATTTTTTGATATATAAGAAATATTGGAAAAAAAGAAAAAAAATTAGATTAGGAAGAGGTCAAGCTTCTGGAAAAGGTGGTACTTGCGGAAGAGGTCATAAAGGTGCAAAATCAAGATCTGGTTTTGCTAAAAAAATAGGATTTGAAGGAGGACAAATGCCTCTTCATAAAAGAATTCCTAAATTTGGATTTAAAAGAACTTTTTGCAAAAAAAAAATTTCTATTATTAATCTGGATATTATTCAAAAATATTGTAAAGAAGGAAAAATAGATCATAAAAAAGTTATTGATGAAAATATTTTATTAAAAAATAAATTAGTAAAAAAAAATCATTTTATTAAAATTTTAGGTAGAGGAAAAATAGATATATCTATCAAAATACATGCATCTAAATTTAGTAAAAAAGCTTTATTTTCTATAAAAAAGTCTGGAGGAGAAGGAATCTTAATAGGATAAAAATTATTATGAATAATTTTTTTAAAAATGTTCATAGCATTTTTTGTAATATGAAAGATTTAAGGAATAAAATTTTTTTAACTTTAAGTCTTTTATTAATATATCGTTTTGGATCATACGTGCCTATTCCAGGTATAAATCCTATAGGAGTAGGTAATTTTTTAGAGAAAATTCAATTAGGGTCTAAAGGTTTAATACAGATTTTATCTTCTTTTACTGGTGGTTCTTTTAACAGAGCATCTATTTTTGCTTTAGGAATTATGCCTTATATATCTGCATCAATTATCATTCAATTAATGTGTCTTATTATTCCATATTTACATAAAGTACAACGGGATGGAGAAAGCGGTAGAAAAAGAATCAATTCTATTACAAGATGGTTAACGGTTTTAATATGTTTTGTACAAGCTCCTATTTATTTGATATCTTTAACTCAAAGTTTTATTCCATTTTCTGAAAATTTTAATTCTATTTATTTAATAGATTTAGATTCTTTTTTTGGAAAAAGTATGTTTTTATTTATAGGAATAACTATTTTAACGTCAGGAACTTTATTTACTATGTGGTTAGGTGATAAAATAACAGATAAAGGGATAGGAAATGGAGTTTCTTTAATCATTATGTCTGGAATTATTTCACGTTTTCCAGATGCTATAGTAAAAGAAATATATAATAAATTATATAATAAACATAGTAGTGTGATTTTAATTTTTTGTGAATTTATATTATGGATCATAGTAATTTTATTTTCAACTATCATTATTCAGGCTATTAGAAAAATTCCATTACAATACGCTTCTCATTATAAATCTGTAAGATTAGAATCCCAATATTTACAAAAAAAACATCAATATCTTCCATTAAAAATGATATCTGCTGGGGTTATGCCTCTTATATTTTCTCAAGCTATTATGTTATTTCCAATTACTTTTTCTAATTATATTACAAATAATAATATAAAACATTTATTTAATCATTTTCAAGATATTTATGGGTTTTGGTATAATTCGACCATATTTATACTAGTTGTAATTTTTACATTTTTTTATACGGCTATTACCATACCAGTTCATCAAATGTCCGACGATTTAAAAAGAAATGGATGTTTTATTCCTCAAATAAAACCTGGAAGAGAAACGGCAAAATATATTGATCAAATATTATTTTATATAACATTGCCAGGATCAATTTTATTAGCTATTATTGCTATCCTTCCTTCTATAGTATCTAGATTAGGAATTACTAAAAGTTTTGCATTATTTTATGGAGGTTCTTCTTTATTAATAGTAGTTGGTGTAATTTTAGATGTATACCAACAAATAAATATTCATCTTTTAAATTATTATTATGATGGATTAATGATGAAGAATAATAGAAAAAACATACATTATAAATTGTGATTTTTTTTATGTATATTTTGTTATAAATTGTAATATGAATATATCATGGCAAAACAGAAGCATATTGAAGTTGATGGAATTATTTTAGAATCATCTCCAAATGCTATGTTTCGTGTTAAACTAGAAAATGGATGTGTAGTAAAAGCACATATATCTGGTAAAATGAGAATGCATTATATAAAAATACTTCCTGGAGATAAAGTAAGATTAGAAATGTCTTCTTACGATTTAGAAAGAGGAAGAATTACTTATAGATATTAATAAAAAATTTTTCATTATATGAAAGTAAGAGCATCTTTAAAAAAAAGAACTAAGAATTGTATAATAGTAAGTAGAAAAGGAAAATTACGAATTATTAATAAAAAAAATCCTAAATTCAAACAAAAACAAGGATAACTATAGTTTTATGTCAGTTAGAATTTCAGGTATTGATATACCAGTAAATAAAAGAGGTGTAATATCTCTTACTTATTTATATGGAATAGGTAAAAGTTTATCTCAAAAAATATTAAATTCTATTGGTATAGATGAAAATAAAAAAGTAAAAGAATGGTCTGACCAAGAAATTAGTAATGTTAGAAAATATATATCTAATTATATAAAAATTGAAGGAGAATTAAGATCCGAAATTCAATTGAATATTAAACGATTAATAGATATTGGTTCTTATATCGGAATGAGGCATAGAAAAGGATTACCTCTAAGAGGTCAAAAAACAAAAAATAATTGTAGAACTCGAAAAGGAAAAAAAAGAACTATAGCAAATAAAAGAAGAATAGTAAAATAAGTTTTTTTTTATGGTAAAATCACCCTCGAAAAAAAAAAAAAAATCAGTAATAATTGATTCAGTTGGGATAGCTCATATACAATCTAGTTTCAATAATATTATTATCACTTTAACAAATAAAAAAGGAGATGTGATCGCATGGTCATCTGCTGGAAAAATGAATTTTAAAGGTTCTAGAAAAAATACACCTTATGCTGCTCAAATAACAGCAGAAAGTGTAGCAAAAATAGGATTAAATGCTGGAATAAAAAAAGTAGAAATCAAAATTAAAGGACCTGGATCTGGAAGAGATGCAGCTATAAGAGCAATAAGTAATTCTGGAATGATAGTAACGATGATAAAAGATATAACTCCATTACCACATAATGGATGTCGTCCTCCAAAAAGAAGAAGAGTATAATAAAATAATAGATTATGGCAAGATATATAGGACCTAAAACAAAAATTTCTAGAAAATTTGGAGAATGTATTTATGGAAAAGATAAGTATTTTGAAAGAAGAAAATATCCATCTGGTCAACATGGAAACTTTCGTCGTAGAAATAAACGTTCAGAATATTTAATTCAATTAGTAGAAAAACAAAAAGCTAAATATATATATGGTATATTGGAACGTCAGTTTGAAAAATTATTTCTTGAATCTTCAAAAAAAAAAGGAAATACAGGGGAATTGTTATTACAATCATGTGAAAGTCGTCTTGATAACATAGTTTTTAGATTAAAATTTGCATCATCTAGATTATTTTCTAGGCAAATAGTTTCTCATAAACATATTACTGTTAATGGAAATATTGTTAATATTCCTTCTTATACATTAAAACCTGGAGATAAAATAGGAATTAAAGATAAATCTAAAAAACATCCTGATATTATAAAATCCATTAATGAAAAAGCTGGACCAATAGTAGATTGGCTTTTTTTAGATGAAAAAAAAATGATTGGATTTTTTAGAACTATGCCAAAAAGAATACAAATACCTGAAAATATTAAAGAACAATTAATTGTTGAATTTTATTCAAAAAAATAGATAATAAAAAAATTATATTATATAAAATAGAATGGCTATTCTAGATTTTATTAAACCCGATAAAGTTTATGTTACTGAATTTTCGGATTATAAAGGAATATTTCATCTAAAACCTTTGGAACCTGGATATGGAATTACTTTAGGAAATTCTTTAAGAAGAGTATTATTGAGCTCTTTAAAAGGATATTCTGTTACTTCTATTAAAATAAAAGATGTAAAATATGAATTTACTACGATAAAAGGCGTAGTTGAAGACATTACTGATATTATTTTAAATTTTAAAAAAATTCGTTTCAAACGAATCATTCCGGATATGAATAGAGAAACAGTTAAAGCTGTTCTTCATAAAGAAAAATGTATTAATGGAACAGTTTTAAATAAATTTATAACTGGATTTCAAATCTTGAATCAAGATTTAGTTATTTGTAATAAAGATGAATGTACTTCTATTGAAATATCTTTTACAATAGAGGAAGGACGTGGATATGTACCTGCAGAAGAAAATAAAAAAAATAATAATAATTATATAATTGGAACAATACCAATAGATTCTATATATACTCCTATTCAAAATGTAAAATATACAGTAGAAAATTGTCGAGTAGGTAAAAAAACTGATTTTGAAAAATTATCATTAGAAATTACAACAGATGGATCTATATCTCCAAAAAAAGCTTTAGTGGAAGCTTCTAACATATTAATTCAATATTTTTCTATATTTTCTTGTGAAAAAATTGGAAAAAAAGAAAAAAAAAAAGAAAAAGGAAACAACAACAAAAAATATAGTGATAGATTCATGAAAATGAAAACATTACTAAAATCGAAATTAAAAGAGATGGATTTATCTGTACGCACAAAAAATTGTTTAAAATTAGCTTTGATAGAAACGATAGAGGATTTGATTAATTGTGATAGGAATTCGATGTTAAAAATGAGGAATTTTGGAAAAAAATCTTTAGATGAATTAGAAAAAAAAATGAAAGAAAAGGGTTTATATTTTGGAATGAAAATATCAAATTATAAATAATCAATATTTTTTTAATATTTAATAATGAATCATAGAAATAAAAATAATGCTTTAAAAAGAAAACGTGGACATCGAAAATCGATGCTATCCAATATGGCGTCTTCTTTAATCAAGAATAAAATAATTTTTACTACTTTATCTAAAGCAAAAACTTTAAGAAAATACATTGAACCTATTATTACAAAATCAAAAATTGATAATTTATCTTCAAGAAGAAATATTTTTTCATATTTAAGGGATAAAAAAGCTGTATCAGAATTATTTAAAGATTCTTTTCATAAAGTACGAGAGCGACCAGGTGGTTATACTAGAATATTAAAAAATGGACATCGTTTAGGAGATGATGCTACTTTATCTTTAATTGAATTAGTAGATTTTAATAAAATTTATCATTCTAAAAAAAGAGTCAAAATAACAAGACGTAGTAAAAAATTAGGAAAAAAAGAAATTATTAATGAGTAAAATTAAACATATTCAATCTAGACAAATTTTGGATTCTAGAGGAAATCCAACGATAGAAGTGGATGTCATAACAGAAAATGGAATATTAGGAAGGGCATCCGTTCCATCAGGAGCCTCCAAAGGAGAAAGAGAAGCATTTGAATTGCGTGATAATGATCAAAATATTTTTTCTGGAAATGGTGTTTTAAATGCTATTCAAAACGTGAATGAAATTATTTATCCTGAATTAATTGGCGAATCAATTTTAGATCAAATTCATATTGATAAAATTATGTTAGAATTAGATGGAACTAAAAATAAAAGTCGTTTAGGTGCTAATTCTATATTAGCAGTATCTTTAGCTTCAGCTAAAGCTGCTTCATGTGAATTAAAAATTCCTCTATATAAATATATAGGAGGTTCTTTTTCCCGTTCATTACCAATTCCTTTAATAAATATTATAAATGGAGGAAAACATTCCAATGCTCCTATTGTTTTTCAAGAATTTATGATAGTACCTATTAAAGCTAGTAATTTGACACAAGCTTTACAAATGAGTTATAAAGTATTTTATCAATTAAAAGATTTATTATATAAAAAAGGACTTTCCACTAGTCTTGGTGATGAAGGAGGTTTTTCTCCAAATCTAAATGGAGTAGAACAGGTTTTAGATTTTATGTTAGAGGCTATTCATTTGTCGGATTATGATCCCTATAATGAAATAGGAATTGCTATTGATTGCGCTTCATCTGAATTTTATGAAAATGGTAAATATAATTATTCAAAATTTGAAAAAGATACAGAAGATGCTCTAATTAAATCTAGAGAAGAACATGTTCAATACTTATCATTTTTATTAAAAAAATATCCAATTATATCTATCGAAGATGGAATGGATCAAAATGATTGGAAAGGATGGACTTTATTGTCTAATGAAATTGGGGATCAAGTTCAATTAGTAGGAGATGATTTATTTGTTACTCAAATAGATAGATTGAAAAAAGGTATAGAAAAGAAAATTGCAAATTCTATATTAATCAAATTAAATCAGGTAGGAACTTTAACAGAAACTATTGAAACAATAGAACTTGCTAAAAGAAATGGGTATCAAAATATAATATCTCATAGATCTGGAGAAACAGAAGATTCTTTTATTGCAGATTTATCCGTTGCATTTAATATAGAACAAATTAAAACAGGTTCTATATGTAGATCTGAACGTACTTCAAAATATAATCAATTATTGCGTATTGAAGAAAAAATTGGAAAATATGCCATTTATTCAAAATGGGACTAATTAAATATATTCCGAATACAATCAGAAAATATCAATGATAATTTTAATATTTATAATTGGATATTTATTTATTGTATTTGAGAATTTTTTTTCTTTAAATAAGACTATTTCATCAATTTTAATGTCTGTAATTTGTTGGTCTATTATTATATTTTTTAATAAATCAGTGTATGATTTAGATCAATATTTAATGATAAAAAAGGATCCTCAAAATTTATTATTACTTCATTTAGGAAAAGCGTCTGAAATTATTTTTTTTCTTATTGGTACTATGTCTATTGTTTCAATTATTGATAAATTTTCTGCATTTGACGCTCTTAAAGAATTATTACATATAGATACAAAACGTAAACTTTTATGGAAAATTAGTTTTTTATCTTTTTTTTTATCAGCTATTATAGATAATCTTACTACAAGTATAGTTTTAATATCTTTATTAAGAAAAATAATTAATAAATGTAAAGAACGACTATATTATTTAGGTATAGTCATTATATCTGCTAATGCAGGAGGAGTATGGTCTCCAATTGGAGATATAACTACAACTATGTTGTGGATATCTAAAAAAGTAACCACAATTCAACTTATAAAAAGAGTTTTTATTCCATCTATTTTATGTATGTTAATATCTACATGTATAGCATCTTGTATGTCGGTTTTTGATGGACCTATTAAACAAAATAGAGAGTATAAGAATTTGTCAAAAAAAAATATTCAAATTGGATTTCATATGTTGAAAATAGGAATATTTTTAATGTTACTTGTTCCTATTTATAAAACTATCATAGGAATTCCACCATATATGGGAATCATGTTTTCTCTTGGAATACTTCTTTGTATTGTATTATCTAAAAAATACAGAAATCAATATTCATATTTAAATATAAATGAATTATTCCAAAAATTGGATATATCTAGTATTTTATTTTTTTTTGGAATTTTATTATCCGTTTCTTCATTAGAAGTTTTAGGTATTTTATATCATACAGCTAATTGGATCAATAATGTAGTTCCTACATGGAAAATTACAACTTTTTTATTTGGATTGATATCTTCTATTATTGATAATGTACCATTAGTAGCAGCAAGTATATCTATGTTTTATTATTCCATTGATCATGAATTATGGCATTTTATCGCTTATGTTTCTGGAACAGGTGGAAGTTTATTTTTAATAGGATCAGCATCAGGAGTAGCAGTTATGGGTATGGAAAAAATTAGTTTTTTTTGGTATGTTAAAAAAATAAGTTGGATCGCTTTAATTGGATATATATCTGGATTTATTTATCTTTTATTAGAACAATTCATTTTTTAAATATAAAATGTTTTTATAAATGAAAGTAAAATAATACTTTTACTAAGTAAAATAAATTGTATTAATTCAATTAATAGAAATAATAATATTAGAAATATTGATGATTATCAATGTAAATCATTAAAATATATTTGACATATATATTTTTTTATAAAATGAAAAATGTAATTTTTTATGAATTTTACAATAAATTGGCATATAATTAAAAAATATAAAGACATTTCTTTTCTTTTTTGGAAAGGAATTTCTAAAATTGAGATTAATAGACCATGGTGTCTAAATGCTTTCCGAGTAGAAACTGTACAGGAAATGATTGATGCTATCAATATATGTTATGAAAGAAATGATATAGATGTATTAATTATTACAGGAAATGGAAAACAATCTTTTTGTTCAGGTGGAGATCAAACGACTAGAAGTTTAGGAGGCTATATAGGAGAAGATGGGAAAACAAGAATGAATATTTTAGATTTTTACAAGAAAATTAGAGAAATGCCCAAAGCTGTTATTGCTATGGTAAATGGTTTTGCAGTAGGAGGTGGAAATGTTTTACATGTTGTATGTGATCTCACTATTGCATCCGATAATGCTATTTTTAGTCAAACTGGTCCAAAAGTAGGATCTTTTGATGGAGGATTTGGAAGTTCTTATTTAGCTAGACATATTGGACAAAAAAAAGCTAGAGAAATGTGGTTTTTATGCAAAAAATATACAGCAAAAGAAGCTTTTGACATGGGTTTGATTAATAAAGTAGTATCACAAAAAGATTTAGAAAAAAAAACCATTGAATGGTGTAAAATTATACAAAAAAAAAGCCCAATGGCTATAAGGATGATAAAACGTTGTTTAAATGCAGAGTTAGATGGACAACATGGATTGATGCAATTAGCAGGAGATGCGACTTTAATGTTTTATTTAATGAAAGAATCTGAAGAGGGTAAAAAAGCATTTTTAGAAAAAAGAGAACCAAACTTTAAAAAATTTCAAAAATTTTTATGAATATTAATCATTGGATTTATGCTATTCGTATTCATACTTTACCCCTTTCTATTTCTGGTGTAACTTCTAGTTATTTTTTATCTATCAATAAATATAATATCAATATATACCATTGTACTGTAACATATATTTTATGTGTATTTACTTGTTTATCACTTCAAGTTTTATCTAATTTATCAAATGATTATGGTGATAGTATATTGGAGAGATATTTGAAAGAAGATTTAAATCAAAAAAAGGCAGTTCAACGGGGATTGATCTCTTTGATGAAAATGAAACGAGCTATTTATTTATTTTCTATATTATCTTTTTGTTTTGGATTGATATTAATATATAGAAATTTTTTTCCAAAAGAAAAAATCATTTTTTTTATTTACTTAGTTGGATTATTTTCTTGTATATATAGCTCTATAGGATATTCTATAGGAGAACAATCATATGGACGTATGGGGTTAGGTGATTTATTTGTATTAGTTTTTTTTGGTTTTTTTTCTGTATTAGGAAGTTTTTTTTTATATACTAATATTTTTCCTAAAATTGATATGTTTATCCTATCACTATCTATTGGTCTTTTAAATGTTGCTGTTTTAAATTTGAATAATATGAGAGACATAGATATGGATTATAAAAATGGAAAAAAAACAATTCCTGTTTTTATAGGAATCAAATATGCAAAATTATATCATGTAGGAATATTATTAGTTTCCAATTTGTTAGGATTGATATTTTTATATTTTAATAATAAAAATATTTATGAATGGATATTCATTTTATGTATTTTTCTATTTTTCATATTTCATATGAAAAATATCCTTTTTATAGAAGAAAAAAATATATTGATTTCAGAATTGAAAAAATTAATTTTCATATCTTTTTTATATAGTGTAGGATTGACTACAAGTATTTGTTTATAAATCAAAATATTAAATAATGAAATTTACATTTCTTTCTCATAGTACTTTTATTTTAAAAGTACATGAAAAAAATATATTGGTAGATCCATTTTTATCAGAAAATCCTTTTTTTTGTAAAAAACAATTTTCTTGGAAAAAATATATAGTAGAACCTATTGATTATATATTAGTCACTCATGCTCATTATGATCATGTGTGTGACGTTGAATTATTTCACAAAATATATCCGAATTCTTTGGTAATTTCTAATTATGAAATTTCCAATTTTTTTGAAAAAAAAGGAATTAAAACATATGGAGTCAATTATGGATCTTTTATTTCTTTTCCATTTGGAAAATTAAAATATGTATGGGCTCTTCATTCAAGTTCATTTGTTAATGGAATATATGGAGGAAATCCAGGTGGTTTTTTATTACACACAGATGAAGGAAATATATATGTATCCGGAGATACATCTCTTATGTATGATATGAAAATCATACCAACTTTTGGTAAATTAAAATATTCTATTCTTCCAATAGGTGGTCGATTTACGATGGATGTTGAAGAAGCAATTATTGCATCTGATTTTTTACATTGTGAAAAAATTATAGGAGTTCATTATAATACTTTTGATAGTATTCAAATAGATGAAAAAAATGCAATAAAAAGTTTTTATCAAAAAGGAAAAGAATTAATAATATTGAACATAGGTCATTCTGTACATATTTGATATGTTAAATTTTTCAATACGAAAAAAAAAACTTGTCTTTAAAAAAGAAGTTTCTAATTCTAATTATTCTTTTAAAAAGAATATAATTTTTTTTATTATATTATTCACTAATAACAACATAGGTATTGGAGAATGTAATCCATTATTGGAAGAAAAATGTCCTAATTTTTTATATAGATTTAAAAATGAATTAAAAAATGTTATAAGTAAAATATCATATATAAAAAAATATGATATATATCATTATCGTAAATATATTTCATATTCTTCCTTATTTTTTGGATTAGAACAAGTTTTTTTAAGTTTGAAAGAGAAATATCCCATTTTATATCATTCTGATTTTACAAAAGGAACAAAAAGTATGTTTATAAATGATGTTATATGGATAAATACATGGAAAAAGCAAAAAATAATTCAAAAAATTGAGGATAAGATTGATAAAGGATTTCTTTATTTAAAAATAAAAATGAGTAAAGAATTGTTCAATGAACAATATTTCATTTTAAAAAAACTTCAAGATCGATATCCTTTGTTAAGAATACATATAGATGCAAATGGATGTTTTAGAAATAGAAAAGAAGCAATTTTGTTTATAGAAAAATTATATGATATAAATATTGTTGTTTTGTTAGAACAACCTATTCCTCCAAGTTATTGGAACGATATGCATCATATTTGTAAAAAATCGAAAATATCTATAGCATTAGATGAAGAATTGATAAAAATTAAAAATATAGAAAATAAAAGAAGATTATTAGATTATATTAACCCGGATTATATTATTTTAAAACCTAGTATGAATAATGGATTCTTTGGATCTGAGGAATGGATCAAAGAAGCATGTGAAAGAAATATAAAGTGGTATATTAGTTCATCTCTAGAAAGCAATATCGGTATGAACGCTATAGCACAGTGGACATTTATAATGGAAAAGAAATATAATAAGGGAAAACAAATGTATCATGGATTGAATACTCATTGTGTATATACCAATAATTTTCGTTCTTTTTTAAGAATTAAGAAAGGTTTAGTTCGGTATCATTCATCTTTTCAATGTAAAATAGAGGATTTATATAAAAAAATGGAACAATGTGGATAGATTTTACTTATAATCATATTTTTCGAAATCATTTTGACTCTTATTGGAAAAAAAAAATTCATTCCTTTATTAAGGATTGGTATAGTATGAATCCAAAGATTGTTTCTTTTACTTCTGGAACTACAGGTAGTTCTAAAATGATATTTCTAAGAAAAAAATATATGTATGAAAGAGCATTAAAAACCGTAGAATTTTTAAAGTTAAATCGAAAAAAAGTTACAGGTTTACTATGTTTACCTATAAATTCTATAGGAGCAAAAATGTTTTTAATTCGTGCTATGATTTTTAAATGGAAAGTTTTTTTTGTTCCTCCATCATCGAATCCTATGGTACATATTAAAAATTATTTTGATATTGTTTCTATGACACCAATGCAAGTATTTTATAGTATAAAAAAACTTCAATATGTAAAAATTCTTTTAATAGGAGGAGCTCCTATTAATAAGGATTTAGAAAAAAGATTAGAATCTATTAGAACAACAGATTGTTATGCAACTTATGGAATGACTGAGACATCTGGTCATATAGCTATAAGAAAAGTAAATGGATGGAATAAAACATTATTTTATCAACCATTTAATGATATATCTGTAGATATAGATCAAAAAAATTGTTTAAAAATTAGATTTCTTTCTAATAATAAATTATTTATTACAAACGATATCGTACAATTAGTATCGAAGAATATGTTTATATGGATTGGTAGATATGATGGAATTATTAATAGTGGAGGAGTTAAAATTATTCCTGAAATAGTAGAAAAAGATTTAAAATTTTTTATTCCAAATAATAAAAGATTTTTTTTATCCTCCATTCCAGATCATGTTTTAGGAGAAAAATTAATATTAGTGATAGAAAGCTTTCCTTTTTCATTAAAAATTCCCAAATCAATTTTTATAGGGGAAAAACAATTTTTTTATCCTAAAAAAATTGTTTTTGTACCTCATTTTATAGAAAATGAACTTGGAAAAATTCAAAAAATAAAAATTGTTAAGAAAATAATAAATCAAATAAATTAATTTTTTTCAAAAAAAATTCTTAATTTTTTCAGAAATGTTTTAGTATCTAGAATTTTGTTTTTATGTTTGTTATTTGTTTTATTAGCTATAATATAAAGATCTTTAGTTAAATTTCCTCTTTCTAGAAATTGAATGCAATCTTTTTCTAATTTTTCAGAAAAATGATTTAATTCTTTATTTTTATCTAAAAAAGCACGATGTTTTAATCCACGTGTCCATGAGAATATAGAAGCAATTGGATTTGTTGACGTATGAATACCTTTTTGATATAAACGGAAATGTCTTGTTATAGTTCCATGTGCTGCTTCTGATTTTAATGTTTTTCCATCTTCGGATATCAAAATAGAAGTCATCATTCCTAATGAACCAAATCCTTGAGCAATACAATCAGAAAAAACATCTCCATCATAGTTTTTACAAGCCCATATAAATCCTCCGTTAGATTTTATAGTTTTTGCTATCATATCATCTATTAAACGATGTTCATAAATAATTCCCATATCGTTAAATTTTTTTTGGAATTCATTTTTATACAAATCGTGAAAAATATTTTTATATTTTTCATCATATGATTTTAAAATGGTATTTTTTGTGGAAAGAAAAAGAGGATATTTTTTAGATAAAGCATAATTAAAACAAGAACGAGCAAATCCATATATAGAATGTACTGTATTATACATACCCATTGCGATTCCAGGTCCTGTAAAATGGTGTATTTTATAACTTTTTTTAGGATTTTTTTGATTTTCAGGAAAAAAAGAAATATATAAATCACCCTTTTCTTTAACCAAAAAGTCAACTGCTTTATATTGATCTGCATAAGCATGTCTTGCTATACATATAGGGTTAATCCATCCAGGAACAAATTTATGAATATTACTTACCAAAATTGGTTCTCTAAAAATTGTACCTCCAATCATATTTCGAATAGTTCCATTTGGAGAATTCCATTTTTTTTTTAAGTTGAATTCTTTCATTCTTTTTTGATCAGGAGTGATTGTTGCGCATTTTATTCCTACATTATATTTTTTAATATAGTTAGCTGCATGGACAGTTACTTTATCTTCCGTTTTATTTCTATTTTCTATTCCTAGATCAAAATACATGATTTTGATATCTAAATATGGATATATAAAATATTCTTTAATATATTTCCAAATAATTCTAGCCATTTCATCTCCATCCATTTCCACTATAGGATTCTTGACTTTGATTATTTTCATAATTTAATTAATTAAAAATTTATATTTATTTGTATAATAATACAAAAAAGAATTTTTATATTTGAATGCATCATATCAATTAATATTTTATATTTTTTGTTTTGTTCAATAGAATAAAAAAATATTACTTCGTTCTTTTTTCAAACATTTTTTAATTTTCTTATTTTTTCATGAGATAAATAAATTTTATCATAATGAATGATATGTTTATTTACTCATTTTAACTATTATTTGAATATGTTTGTTAATTAGTGAAACAATAAATAATGATTCAAAAAAATATAAATTTTATTTTTTGATTGTTTTTATTAAATTAGAACTAAAATAGTGTATATAATATAACCTTGATAATATACATTAATTTAGTATATGAAATTAATTAGGATTAACATACTAAATGAATAAAAAAAAGATGAGTGATTTAATATTTCAAAAAATTGTTTCTGAAAGAAAAGAAAAAAATCAATTTCTTACCATTGATAAAAAGAAATTAGAGTGTTTTTTAGAAGAATTATTTTATATCTTATTTACTCCTTCTGAAAATTTGTTGAAAAATAAAATTCTTTTTCAAAAAAAATATGATAGGATAAAAAATGATCTATATCTGATTTTGATTAATATGAACTTATCAAAAAATTTTTCAAAAGAAATTTTGAAAAATTTTTTGATAGATATCCCCAATATTTATGACATGTTGTTAATAGATGCAGATGCCATATTAAAATCGGATCCAGCAGCTACTTCAATATACGAAATATTTTTTTCCTATCCAGGTTTTTTTGCTACGGCTTTATATAGATTAGCACATCAATTATGGAATCAACAAGTTCCAATTATCCCAAGATTGATTACAGAATATGCTCATAGTAAAACTGGAGTGGACATTCATGCTTCTGCAATCATTGGAACATCTTTTTCAATAGATCATGGAACTGGAGTTGTTATCGGATCTAGTACAATTATAGGGGATGAAGTCAAAATATATCAGGGTGTTACTCTTGGTGCTATTTATGTAGATAAAAAACTATTTAATAAAAAACGTCATCCTACTATAGAAAATAAAGTAACCATTTATTCTGGAGCAACAATTTTAGGAGGAAATACAGTCATAGGTCATGACAGTATTATTGGTGGAAATGTTTGGATAACAAGAAGTGTTCCACCATTTTCTGTGGTATATCAAAAAAATGAAATAGCAATGAAAAATAAACCTTCCATTCCTAGTTCCATCAATTTTATAATATGATAAAAAAAAATGATGAAAGTAGATAATATTTTACAAACAATTGGAAACACACCACATGTCCGCCTGAAACGGATGTATCCCTATCATAAAGTATGGATAAAATTAGAAAAAAATAATCCGGGTGGAAGTATAAAAGATCGAATAGCTTTATCTATGATAGAAGATGCAGAAAAAAAAAATATTATTAAAAAAGGAGATGTTATTATAGAACCTACTTCTGGAAATACAGGTATAGGGTTATCTATAGTTTCTTCAATTAAGGGGTATAAACTAATATTAGTAATGCCTGAATCTATGAGTAAGGAAAGAAGAAAATTATTTTCAGTTTTTGGAGCAAAATTTATTTTAACTCCAAGAGAAGAAGGTATGAAAGGAGCGATTAAAAAATCAGAAGAATTACTCAAGACTATTCCTAATTCTTGGATGCCTAAACAATTCGATAATTTATCGAATCCATCTATACATGAAAAAATTACTGGTATGGAAATAATCAATTCTTTTCCTAATGGAATTGATTATTTTATTACAGGAGTAGGAACTGGTGGTCATATAACTGGTATAGGAAAAATTTTGAAAAAAAAATTTCCATATATGAAAATTTATTCTGTAGAACCAGAAGAATCGCCAGTTTTATTTGGAGGGAAAGCGAATTCGCATTCTTTACAAGGATTAGGAGCTGGATTTATTCCATCTATTTTAGATATAAAATTATTAAATGGAACTTTTTTAGTTTCTAAAAAAGATGCTTTTCTATTTGTCAGAAAAATGGCAAGAAAAGAAGGAATACTATCTGGAATATCTACAGGTGCTTCTTTATCTGCTATAAATAAAAATTTACAAAATTTTTCAAAAGATTCGACAATTTTAACTATAAATTATGATACTGGAGAACGATATTTATCAGTCGATGGTCTATTTTAATATATAACAAAATTTGTCATAAAAAAAACGATTTAATTGTTTTATAGATCAAAATAAAAATATGAAATTATATAGATGAAGTAATCTATTGAAAATTTTTTTAGAAAATTTATAAAAAAAAATAATAGAGAAATTTTATGAAAAGAATTTTAGGAATAATTTCTAAAAATAGAATCCTAAATAATATCAAAAAAAATGCAAATAATGATTTATTAAAAAATATTCATCATATTGAAATCAATGTATTTAATAAAAACAATCCATTAGATTATTCTCCGGGAGATTCTGTTGGGATTTATCCTGAAAATGAAGACTCCAAAGTGAATAATATCATCAATATTTTTTCCAAACAAGATTTGTTAATCCATCACAAAAAAAATGAAATTACTCATCTTTTGAAAAAAAAATTCAATATATATTTTTTATCTAAAAAATTTTTGAAAAAATATTCATTTTTATTAAGTAAAGCGGAAAATTCATTCGATTTAGAAAAAAGTTGGGATATGTTCAATTTATTAAAAAAATATCCTATTAATATTTCTCAATTTGGATTAGAAGATTTATTCAAAATAATGGAACCTATCAAGCCTAGATTATATTCTATATCATCTTCTATGAAAATACATATCAATGAAATACATATAACTGTATCTCATTATCCTATTATGTTCAATGGAAAAAAAACATATGGACATTGTTCTACGTTTTTATCCAAGTTAAAAAAAGGAGATAAATTATATTTTTTTATTCACAATAATCAAAGATTTCGATTTCCAAAATCCAATAACAATATAATTCTTATTGGTACTGGAACAGGAATAGCTCCTTTTCGATCTCTTTTATATGAAAGAATGAATCAAAATTTGACTGGAAAGTATTGGCTTTTTTTTGGATTTCGTAATTATCATGTTGATTTTTTATATAAAGATGAAATTAAAAAATGGAAACATGAAAAAATTATTTATAAGTTAGATCTTTCTTTTTCAAGAGATCAAGAAGAAAAAATATATATACAAAATAAAATATGGGATAATCGTAAAGATTTTTTCATTTGGATTCAAGAAGGAGCATATATATATATATGTGGTAGAAAAAATCCTATGAGTATAGATGTTGAAAATATGATTATTCGTGTCATTGAATGTGTTGGTCATTTTAATGGTCAATCTTTTGTTGAACAAATGAAAAAAGAGAAAAAATTGATACAGAATGTGTATTAAAATAATAAGTATGATGATATCATTTGTATTATGAATTATGAAAAATTCATACATTGTTTATTTGAAATAAATCATTTTTTTACGAAACAATTTATATATTCTTATACGTATTAAGATACTTCTATATAATTTTCCATATTAAATACTTTGATGAAATGATTTATATATAAAATATTTATATAATAAGTATTGATTCAATCAATAGGTTATGAATTATTTTGAATAAAATGAAATTGTATCATTTTTTTGTATTGTCATTTTCTTTTTTAGGTAAAATGTAATCAAAAAGTTTTCAAATAAATCCACATTTCTTTGAAAAAAAATAATATAAAATTAATATCTATGATTGGATTTGGTGTAGAAAATTTTTATTCATGTTTTTTATTCGATATATGTAAACATTAGAAAATAAAAACAATAACATGTATTAATAGAAAATAAATAAAGATCATGAAATAATGGAAAAAATACATTTCATTGCATATATGTTATATGAAATCAAAAAATAATGGCCATATATAATGAGTATTTTTTTCATGATTTCTCTAAATTTTCTTCATTATTCTTTCCATTTAAATTTTCTTCGTTATTCTTTTCATTTAAATTTTCTTCGTTATTCTTTTCATTTAAATTTTCTTCGTTATTCTTTTCATTTAAATTTTCTTCGTTATTCTTTTCATTTAAATTTTCTTCGTTATTTTCAATTTTATTTGTATTGATTGTTCTATTTTTGATATAATTTTTTGTATTATATTTTTTTTCACATTGATTCCAATAAAATTCACCATTTCTTAATTTTTGAAAGAACATTTGATCGTGATACATAAGATTTATGTCTTGATATAAATGTTTTATAAAATAAGCCCATATAGGTAATGCTGTATTAGCTCCTTGACCAATTTGTATATTGTTAAAATGACAATATCGATCTTCCCACCCGACCCAAACTCCTGTTGTTAAATTTGGAATCATTCCTATAAACCATCCATCTGAATTTTCGTTTGTTGTTCCAGTTTTCCCTATAATATCACCTTTCATATTATAATATGTTTTTAATCTTCTAGCAGTCCCATATTCAATAACTCCTTTCATTAAATTTAACATGATATGAGCAGTTCGATTATTAAAAACTTGTTTCTTATTTTCTTCTATGCAATTCACATTGTTTTTAATTAAATTTCCATTTTTATCTTCTATTTTAATGATAATACTTGGTTTGATGTAAAAACCATAATTAGTAAATGTATTAAAAGCTCCTGTTATTTCATATAATGTTAGATCAGATGATCCAAGTGCTATAGATGGATTTTCTGGTATTTTCGATTCTATCCCCATTTTTTTTGCTAATTCAATAACTGGTATTGGAGTTAATTCTGCAATAATTCGTGCTGAAATAGTATTGACAGATAAAGCTAATCCATCTCTTAATGTAAGAAGACCTCCATATTTTCCATTGGAATTTCTAGGACTCCAATTTCCTAATTGAAATTTTTCATTAGAAATTTTTGTACATGGATTATAATTTAATTGATTTATAGCTGTAGCGTATAAAATAGGTTTAAAAATCGAACCAACTTGGCGTTTTGTTTGTGCTACATGATCATATTGAAAATGATTAAAATCAACTCCCCCTACCCATGCTTTTATAAAACCAGTTGATGCTTCTATGGAAAGTAACCCAGCTTGAATAATGCCTTTTCGATATCGAATTAAATCCCATAAAGATATCCATACTTTTTTATTTCCATTCCAAGTAAATAATTCCATTAATTTTGGTTTTTTAAATTCATCTATAATTTTTTCTTCTGACAAACCATTTTGTTTTAATTTATGATACAATGATGTTCTATGCATTGCTGATATCATGATTCTTTCTATTTTTTCATGAGAAATATTTAAAAATGGATAATTTTTATTATTTTTTTTCGATTTATTAAATAAATTTTGTAATTTATTTAGATGTTTTTTTACTGATTGTTCTGCATAATCTTGCATTCTTGAATCGATAGATGTATATATTTTTAAACCTCCAGAATCAAGATTTAATCTTTTTCCAGTTTGTTCTTCATATTCATTTACAAATTTTTGAGTTTCTTTTTTAAGAAATTCTCCATAATAAGTAAGAAGTTCAAAATCTTTTTTTTGTATTTTAAAATTTATTTTCATTGGTTTTTTTAACTCTTTTTTATATTTATTTTTATTTAAAAAATGATATTTTTTCATTTGAAATAACACCAAATTTCTTTGTTTTATAGCTCTATTTGGATGACTTTTAGGATTATATAATGAAGGATTTTCTAACATTCCAACTAATGTTGCACATTCTCCTAAATTGAGTTCAGAAACTTTTTTATTAAAATAAGTATGTGATGCTTTTTCTATTCCTTTTGCATTATATAAAAAATCAAATTTATTGTAATACATTGCAATAATTTCTTCTTTTGTATAATGTTTTTCTAATTCAACTGCCATCACCCATTCTAAAATTTTTTGATGTATTCTATACAATTTATTTCTTGCAGAATGTCCTGTAAAAAGAAGTTTTGCTAATTGTTGAGATATGGTACTTCCTCCTCCTTTTTTACCAAAAGAAAATAGAGCTCGAAGTATAGATTTAGCATCAATTCCAGAATGAATTTTAAAGCGAATATCTTCTTTTGCTAAAAGAGCGTTTACGAGATTGGTTGGTAATTGTTTATAATTAACTAAAATTCGATTTTCGGAAAAAAATTTTCCAAGTAAAATGCCATTAATATCATAAACTTTTGATCCTTTTTCCATAAAAGGATTTTCTATTTCTTCAGTACTAGGTAAATCTCCTAAATATCCTTGATATGCAATAAATATGATGATAAAAAAAGATCCGATACTTGAAAAAAATAAAAACCAAAAAGAAACAATGATTTTGAATAAATATATGTTTTTTTCATTTGTATGATACACGTATATAATTTTATGTTATAAAATTAGGTATTCATATATAACGTGATTGTAAAAATAGTTATGAAACTTATAAAAGTTTAGTTCTGTATCCTTCTTAAATTATGATGATGTTTATAAATAAAGGAGAAATTTAGAACTTTTTTAAATTAGTTCCTGAACTAAGGAAGAGGAGGTAGGATATAAAAAAAAAATGTTTTTCTTTTAAAAAGAACAATTTTCATCCATTTTTTTTTATATATTTTTTGATTGTTTATTGCAGAATTTTGAATATATGATAAATAATGATTCAATTCGAAATCAACATCATATTTACATTTACCATATGGTAAAATAATTTGTAAATTATTTATCGGTAATTTTTTATTTTTTGATGTATTTAATAAAAAAATGTTCAAATTTTTTACAAAAATAAAATCATTTTGTTCACAAACATAAGTATCTATTTCCTTGATTTTGGCATATTTTTTTTTGTATTCTATTTTTCGTATTTTAAATAAAGATTCTAATATTTTTATCATTTTTTGAAAATCCATCATATTTTTATATGTATTAATAAAGAACAGTTTTTGTTTCACATTTATAATATTCAAAATAACCAATATTCACAGAATATATTTCAATTTTTTATTTATTGAAAATTATTTACAATAAATAATATCCTTATTTTTATATTTTTTTGATATTATTTTTATAGAGTATCAATCACTATATTGATTTTTACTTGTAATTTTTTTCATGTTTTCAGTAATGTGAATTATCCTATATTAATATTATATCTAACTATATATATATTGTGAATAAAACATTTTTTTGAATTATGTTTTTTTTGAAAAAAAAGTATTACGAAAATAATGGAAACATAATTTTTTTTATCATATTGATCAATTTGATAACAAAAATAAATTTTTTTATTAATTTTATTTTTTCAAATCATTAGATATATTCAATTTCATTTTTGAATATAATCATATATATAGTAATAAAATGAATAATAATCACAAAATAGCAGTATTTCCCGGATCTTTTGATCCAATTACCTTAGGTCATTGTGATATTGTTTTTAGCGCTTTACGATTATTTGATAAAATCATTATAGCCATTGGAGATAATAGTAAAAAGAAAAGTATGTTTTCAATTGAAAAAAGAAAAATTTGGATATACAAAACATTTTTAAACAAATGTTCAAAAATAGAAGTAGATTCATTTAATGGATTAACTATTTCTTTTTGCATAAAAAAAAAAGTAAAATTTTTGTTAAGAGGAATTCGAAATCATTTAGATTTCGAATTTGAGAAAGAAATGTTTTTTTTTAATAAAAAATTAAATAAAAATTCTAAAATAGAAACTATTTGTATTTTTTCTTCTTATGATAATTTTTTCATTAGATCTTCTATGGTAAGAGATGTTATGAAAAAAGGAGGAAATTACACAGTATTTGTACCTCAATCCGTAAGAATTTAAAATCAAAATTACTCATATTTTCCAATCCAATCTAAAATAATTTGTTTTTTTTCTAAATCCGAATCCAAAAGTTTTACTTTAATTTGATCACCAAGATAATAAATACGTTTTTTGATTTTTCCTATTATACTACAATTATCTGTATTTAAAATATACTTATCTTCTTTTATATCAGAAAATTTTATCATACTTTCTGTTTGAAACGATAATAAATCAACATAAACACTCCATTTAGTAAATCCTGTAATTATACCAATAAACTCTTTTCCCAAAAATTTACAAAAATATTTTACTTGTATATATTTTAAAAATTCCCTTTCTATGTCAATAGACAAACGTTCTTTATCACTACAATGTATAGATTGTTTTTCATAATAATCCACTGATTTTAATTTCAATGTTTTTTCATTTTGTTTCATATTGTTAATTTTCAATAACAAATGATATAGTAAACGATGAGCAATAATATCTGAATATCTTCTTATTGGAGATGTAAAATGAGTATAATGTACAAAAGACAAACCATAATGACCTATATTGTTTGTAGAATATTTCGCTTTGCTCATAGAACGAAGTATTAAGTTTTCAATCATATTTTTTTCATATTTTCCTTTTATTTTCATTAATAGATGATTGATTGAACTTTTTATATTATTCAAATCTAAAAAATAACCTAGAGGTTTTATTACTTTTTTTAAAAATAAAATTTTTTCTAAATCAGGTTTTTCATGAATTCTATATATATAAACGAATTTATCTTGATTATGTTGACTTTTTATTTTATGAACAAATTCTGATACTTTTTGATTAGTTAATATCATGAATTCTTCTATTAAATGATGAGCATTATTATTTTTTGCACAAGAAACTTTTATTGGATTTTTTTTTTCATCTAAAAAAAATTTTACTTCATTTCTATCTAAATAAATGGATCCATTTTTGAGTCTTTTTTTTTGAAATATTTTAGAAAAATAAAATAGCCTACATATTTCCGAATAAAAAATTCCTTTTTTTTGATCTATAATTTCTTGGACTTCATCGTATGAAAACCGATGATTAGATCGTATAAGTGTTTTCCCAAACCACATTTTTATTATGTCACCCTTTTCATTTATATTAAAAATAAATGAAAAGCAAAATCTATCTTTTTTTGGTTGTAAAGAACATAAATTATTGGATAATGCTTTAGGAAGCATAGGTATAACTTTTCCTACAACATAAATAGAAGTAGCACGTGAATAGGCTTCTTTATCTAAATAACTTCCTTCTCGAATATAATGGGATACATCAGAAATATGTACACCTATTTCCCATTCGTTTGATTTTAATTTTTTAATGGATAATGCATCATCAAAATCTTTTGCATCTATAGGATCTATAGTGATAGTATTTGTTTTTCTCATATCTCTTCTTGATTGAGCATTCTGATGAAAGTCTGTCAATTCATTTACAAGAATTTTTTTTGTTTCATTTTCAGATTGTTTAGAAAATTGACAAGAAATGTGATATTCTTCTAATAAGGAAAAAAATTCTGTATTATATTCTCCAGAAATTCCAAATTTTTTGATAATTCTTCCTAAAGGATTTTTGAATTTTTTTGGCCATGATATAATTTCTACTAAAACTTTTTCATTATAACTGTAATTTTGCAATTTTTCTATGGGAATTAATATATTTAGATAATTATAATTTTTCACAATTACTTTCCAATAATTGTTATTATTATGTTTTAAAATTCCAATAAATTTTGTTTTATTTCTTTTAATTATTTGAACAACTTCTCCTTTGATTTTTTCATTAATATTTTTCTGAATTTTTATTTTTACTAAATCTCCTTCTAAAGAATGATGAATTTTATGTTTTGGAATAAAAATATCTTTTTGAAATTCTTGGATATTCACAAAAGCATATCCAAAATTAGTTATATTAATGATCCCGATAAAAAATTTATTGTTTTTATTTTTTATTTTCATGATAAAAATAAGTATTTCTACATACGGATTTTTATTTATACAATCTACAAGATTTTATATTAGAAAAAAATCACTTACTATTTTTTACTTTATAAAATACGTAATGTATAAAATTGTTATATTTGTACCGATCCATTTTTTATCTTTTATATAAAAACAAAAAAATTAAACTCTAAGATGACAGGTAAACGCATATTATATGTTTCTTCGGATTTATTTCCTTTTTCTTCAGAGAGCCCTATATCTTTATCAGTTTTAAAAACTGCTAAATTTATGCAATCAACAGGGAATGATGTTCGTATATTTATGCCTCGTTTTGGAGTAATAAATGAGAGAAGACATCAATTGCATGAAGTAATTCGTTTATCAGGTGTTAATTTAGTTATAAATGAAATAGATCAACCTTTATTAATAAAAGTAGCATCTATTCCTGATGCTCGATTACAAGTTTATTTCATAGATAATGAAGAATATTTTACAAGAAAATATATTTATTATGATATTAATGGAAATTTTTTTAGTGATAATGATGAAAGAGCTATATTCTTTGCAAAGGGAGTTTTGGAAACGGTAAAAAAACTCAATTGGAAACCTGATATTATTCACATATATGGATGGATTAGTTGTTTTATACCTTTATATATCAAGGAGATATATCAAATAGATCCTATTTATCAAAATGTTAAAATAGTAGTATCGATTGATAATAATCCTTTTATAGGAGTACTTGATCTCAATGTTATAAAAAAAATACAACTAGATGGAATTAAATCTAAAAAATTGACATTATTAAAAAATCCAGATTATTTGAACCTAATGAAGATTTGTTTATATTTTTCTGATGCAATCATAAAAGGAGATATCATTATACCTAAAGAAGTAGAAAAATTTATAGAAATAAACAAATCATTAGTATCAAAATATTTTTCATATGAAAAAATAGAAAACGTTTATCAAAAAATTTTATCAAAAAATTAATGAATAAAATTAAATAAATAATTTTATCATTTCAAATGTGTGGTATAATTGGTTATTTAGGTTATAGAAAAGCTTATCATATTCTTATTAATGGATTAAAGAAATTAGAATATAGAGGATATGATAGTTCTGGAATTGCATTATTTCATAATAATGAATATAATTTATGCAAAACAATAGGAAAAGTATCTGATTTAGAAAAAACGATATTTTCTAAAAAAATGAATTTAAAAGGATCTATTGGACTGGGTCATACTAGATGGGCTACGCATGGATTACCAAATAATGTTAATGCACATCCTCATGTGTCTAATTCTAATGAACTTATTATGATTCATAATGGTATTATAGAAAATCATCATGCAATCAAAATTTTTTTATTAAAAAATGGATTCTTTTTTAAAAGTGAAACAGATACAGAAGTACTTGTTAACTTAATAGAATATTTAAAAATAGAAAACAAATCTTCTTTAGAAGAAGCTGTCCGTATTTCATTAAATGAAGTAATAGGAACTTATTCTATTGCTATAATAGAAAAATCAAATCCGGAAACAGTTATACTTGCTAAATTAGGTAGTCCTATTTCTATAGGAATAGGATATAATGAAAAAGAATTTTTTATTGCATCCGATCCAATTTCTTTTTTAAATTATACTAAAAACGTTCTTTATTTACAAGATGGAGAAATGGTAATTCTAAAAAAGAATAAAAAATTAGATTTACGAAAAATAGTTAATAATCTTAAAATAAGTCCCATTATAAAAAAATTAAAAATTAATCTAAAAGAAATTGAAAAAGGAAAGTATAAGTATTTCATGTTAAAAGAAATATATGAACAACCCAAAATTATTTTAGATACATTAAAGAGTAGGTTATTTATATCTAATGAAATTATATATATTAATGGAGTAGATTCTAATAAAGAAATTTTTACAAAAACAAAATCTATTACGATTATAGCATGTGGAACTTCATGGCATGCTAGTTTAATAGGGGAATATTTAATTGAAAAATTAGATCATATCCCTGTGGAAGTGGAATATGCATCAGAATTTATATATAAAGATCCAATTATAAATCCTAAAGATATTATCATTGTTATTTCTCAGTCTGGAGAAACAGCTGATACTTTATCAGCTTTAAAATTAGCAAAAAAAAAAGGAGCTTTTGTTTTTGGAATTTGTAATGTTGTTGGATCTTCCATTGCAAGATATGTTGATGCAGGAGTTTACACTCATGCTGGTCCTGAAATAGGTGTAGCTTCAACCAAATCATTTACTGCACAAATAATAATTTTGATATTATTAGCTATAAAATTAGGAAAATATCGATCTACTGTAAATAAAAGTTTTTCTCAATTTTTATATAAAGAATTAGATTCAATTTCTGAAAAAATTAATCGTACACTAGAATTGAATACTACTTTACAAAAAGTATCCAATTTATATTATAATTATAATAATTTTCTTTATTTAGGGAGAGGAATTCATTTTCCAGTAGCACTAGAAGGTGCATTAAAACTGAAAGAAATATCTTATATTCATGCAGAAGGATATCCAGCAGCTGAAATGAAACATGGCCCTATAGCTTTAATTGATGAAAAAATGCCAGTAGTTGTCCTAGCAACAAAAAATGATTTCTATGAAAAGATAATGGGTAATATACAAGAAATAAAGGCAAGAAAAGGAATAGTTATAGCTATAGCTAATCAAAATGATTGTCAAATTGACATGATAGCCGATCATGTAATAAATATTCCGAATATATGTGATATTTTTAGTCCTTTACTAACAGTAATTCCATTACAACTATTAGCATACCAAATAGCATTTTTACGTAAAAAAAATATTGATCAACCGAGAAATTTAGCTAAATCCGTAACAGTAGAGTAATTCCATTTATATTCGTTATATATTATTTATTTTTTATAACAATATTGTTTATTTTATATGATTCTTAATATATTTATCTAATGCCATAGACATAGAAGGCAATTCCGGTGTAGGAACTTTAATATCTATTTTTAATCCAGATTTATATGCTTCATCTAAAGTATTTTTACCAAATGTAGCTATTTTAGTATTATTTTGATCAAAATTTGGAAAATTATCAAATAACGATTTTATTTCTGATGGATTAAAAAAAACTAAAATATCATAACATACATTTTTTAAATCTGATAAATCGCTATAAGCTATTTTATATAAAATAGCTCTTTTCCAAAAAATATTTAACTTGTTAAGTTGATTTAGAATATTTTGGCTTAAAATGTCTGAAGAAGGTAAAAGAAATTTTTCCTTTTCATTTTTATTTATATAAGGTAATAGATCAATGAAATTTTTATCCCCTATATAAATTTTCCTTTTTCTATAAATGATATATTTTTGTAAATAATAAGCTATTGTTTTTGTTTGACAAATATATTTCATAGAAATAGGAACTTTAAAACGCATAGCATTTGCTAATCGAAAGTAATGATCAACTGATTTTTTACTTATAAATATCACAACACTAAAATTAGCAAAATTTATTTTTTGTTTTCTAACATCAATTGGATTTGCACCAATAATATCTATAAAAGATCGAAAATCAATTTTTATATTTTGTCTTTTACTAATTTCTAAATATGGAGAATAAAAACCTCCATTCACTGATTGTGAAATAAGAATATTATTTATTTTCATTTTTTTTAAAACATCAAATTTTTTATATTTTTACAAATCTAAATAATTTTTAGATATTTTATGATATAATTGTAATAAAAAAATAATTATAAGGCACTGAGCGGAATCGAACCGCTATAAAAGGTTTTGCAGACCTTTGCCTAACCATTCGGCCACGGTGCCTGAAAAAAAAATTATTCATTTAATTCGACACAAAATTTTTTAATAACTCCACATATAGGTGGATTAATTTTACATAACCTAATTTTTATATGTTTTATTTTTTTGATTTTTTGAATTTTTTTTATAATTCTTTTAGCTACAGTTTCTATTAAATTAGATCTAATTTTCATTTCTTCTTTAATAATTTGAAATAAAATAACATAATTCACAGTTTGATTTAAATCATCTTTAATAGATGCTGTTTGTAAATCTAAATCAATTTCAAGATTAACGGTATATTTACATCCAATTTTTTTTTCTTCTGGAATAGGTCCATGAAATCCAAATAATTCTATATTTTTTAATATAATCTTTCCCATTATTATAAATACCCTATAGCTTGTTGATAATTTTTTTCAACATTTTTCCAGTTAATAATTTTCCAAAATGAAGATATATAATCTAAACGTTTATTTTGATATTTAAGATAATAGGCATGTTCCCATAAATCTAATCCTAATATAGGATTTCCTTCGCATCCAGATTTATACATAATGGGATTATCTTGATTAGGTGTAGTACAAATACATAATTTTTTATCTTTTACACATAACCAAGTCCATCCAGATCCAAAAATACTCATAGCAGCATTAGTAAATTGTTCTTTAAACAAGTTAAAAGAATTGAAATTATTTTTTAAAATATTATTCCAATATATACTTGGATTTGAAAATTTTGAATGTGGTATTAATATTTTCCAAAAAAAATTATGATTAAAAAATCCTCCACTATTATTTCGTACAGAAGGATTTTCAATATGTGACCTTCGAAGAATTTCTTCAATAGATAAATTTTCCATATCTGTACCTGATATATATTGATTTAAATTGTCTGTGTAAGAAGTATGATGTTTGTTATAATGTATATTCATAGTATCTCGATCAATAAAAGGTTCGAGATCTTCATATGAATATAATAAATCGGATTTTTTAAAAGACATAACTAATTTTTATAACAAATATAATTAAAAAAATTGTTTATACTTTTAAAGCAATTATTCCAGGTAGATTTTTGTTTTTTAAATATTCCAACATAGCACCTCCTCCTGTGGATAAATAACTAATGTTTTTTTCACATTTTTCTATTTTTAATGCAGAGAGTGATTCTCCTCCTCCTACCAAAGAAAAAGATCCATTTTTTGTTGATTTTGCTATTCCTTTTGCAATAGATGTAGTACCTAATGAAAAACTTGGAAATTCAAAAACTCCCATAGGACCATTCCATAAAATAGTTTTAGACTTTTGAATAATATTACAAAAATTTTTAATAGAATTAGGACCAATATCTAGACCTTGCCAGCCATTTGGAATAGAATAAGTAGAAACAATCTTAGTTTTAGCATTATTATGAAATGAATTAGCTATAATACTATCTAATGGTAATGACAATTTATTTTCTATTTTAGAATGGCAAATTATATTTTCAATTAAATGTTCAATTAAAATGTAATTATTTATATAGGAATTTCCTATTTTTCCTCCCTTTTTCTTTATAAAAGGAAAAGACATTGCTCCTCCTAATAAAATATGATCGGCAAAATTAATGATATTTTTAATAGTTTCTATTTTGGAAGATAATTTTGCACCTCCTAATATAATTGTTATAGGTTTAACACTTTTTTCTGATAAGAATAGATTCAAATTTTTTATTTCTTGTTCTAAAAGAATACCCATACATTTTTTTTCGTTGAAAAATTTTGGAAGAACAGTTATGGATGAATGAAATCGATGACAAACACTAAAAGCATCATTTATGTAAATATCTCCATATTTTGATAAATAAAAAGAAAACTTTGGATCCTCCATTTCTTCTTCTTTATAAAGACGTAAATTTTCTAATAATAATATTTCACCATTTTTTAACTGATCAATTTTTTTAATTACATGGCTTCCTATACAGTTTTCACAAAATTTGATAGAAATTTTTAATATTTTTGATAAAATAGGAACTAAAAATTTTAAGGATAAATTTTTATTTTGATAATCTTTATGTCTTCCAAAATGAGAAATTAAAATAATTTTTCCTTTTTTGGATAATATTTTTTGTATAGTAGGAATACTACGTTGAATTCTTGTGTCATCTGTTATATGACCATTATTTATAGGAACATTATAATCTACTCGAAGTAAAACTCTTTTATTCGTAAAATTAAAACAATTAATATTTTTTATTTCATTCATCATTGTTTAGTATATAATATTTCATATAATAAAGTTAAGATTTTAATTATTTTTAAAATTTTTTATTTTTGTCCTTTTTTGTATTTTTACATATTAGGATGTAGGATTTCTTTATAATTATGAAAAATAAAATATAATGATAAATGATAGTTATAGCTACAGGATCAGATCACACTGGAGTGAAATATAAATATTTAATCAATAATTTTCTCAAACAAAAAGGATATGGAGTTAAAGATTTTGGATCATATCATGAAGAGAAAGCTGTTGATTATCCAGATTTTATTCATCCAACTTCTAAATATGTTGATAAAGGGAAAGCTTATATTGGAATTGTTTTATGTGGGAGTGGTAATGGAGCAGCTATGACTGCAAACAAATATAAAAATGTACGTGCAGCTTTAGTTTGGAATGAAAAAATTGCTTTTTTAGCAAAAAGACATAATAATGCAAATATTATGAGCATTCCTTCCCGTTTTGTAAATGAAAATCAATTGCTTGTACTTGTTGACATTTTTTTGAAAACACCTTTTAAAGGTGGTCGGCATTTAAAAAGAATAAATAAAATATAAATATAATCCTCAGTAGCTCAGTTGGTTAGAGCACCTGACTGTTAATCAGGATGTCGCTGGTTCGAATCCAGCCTGAGGAGTTTTTCTTAATCGGGGTGTAGCTCAGATTGGTTAGAGTTCACGTCTGGGGGGCGTGCGGTCGCTGGTTCAAATCCAGTCACCCCGATATCATTTTTTTTTGATAAAAAATTTTTAACTATATTGACGACTTTTTTTTTTGTATCATACCAATTAATATTTGGTAAAATAAAATCAAATAAACAAGATAGATTATTTTCTTTTTTTGCTCGTTTTAAACGTATTTTAATTTTATGAAAATTTTCAGTATTTCTGTTTATAAGCCTATATTTCAATATATTTAATGATTGTATCATTATAAAAATAGAAAGAGATTTATTAGGATATTTTTTTTTAATATTTATACTTCCTTTTACATCAATATCAAATAATATATGTCGGTTGTTATTCCATATTCTATATATTTCACTTTTTAAAGTTCCATAATATAAATTTTTATAAACTTCTTCCCATTCTACAAATTGATTTTTGTTGATTTTTGATAAAAATTGTTTTTCAGAAATAAAATAATAGTCTTTCTTATCTTGTTCATTATTTCTCATTCTACGAGTAGTACATGAGATAGATAAATCTAATTTAGGTATATTAGATAATAATTCTTTTGATATAGTTGTTTTACCTGAACCGGATGGACCTGATAAAATGATCATTTTTTTTTTCTCCATTATTATTAATAATTAATTATTTAAATTTGCTTATTATTTTTATAAAAAATGATTTTTTTTAAATATTTTTGAATTTCTGAATATTTTATAATGTATTTATTATGGTGTTAGGAATAGTAGGAGTTACTGGAATGGTGGGACGTGTTATGTTAAGCGTTCTTGAAAAATACAAATTTCCATTTAAAAAAATGTATGTATCTGCATCTCAAAAATCTTTGGGAAAGAGATTATTTTGTATAAATCAAGCTTACAAAGTTATTAGTATAACACATTTATTGTCAAAAAAACCTAATATTGTTTTATTTTCTTCTGGATCAGAAATATCAAAAAAATGGGCTCCTGAATTTGCTAAAATTGGTTCTACTGTTATAGATAATTCTTCTGCTTGGAGAATGGATCCAAATAAAAAATTAATTGTACCTGAAATAAATTCTTATTTTTTAGAAAAGAAAGATAAAATTATCGCTAATCCAAATTGTTCCACTATACAATTAGTAATGATTTTATATCCTTTACATGTAAAATACCACATAAAAAGAGTTATAATATCAACTTATCAATCAGTAACAGGAACTGGAAAAAAAGCTTTAAATCAATTAAATAAAGAAAAAAATAATAAAATGGTATCGCATATCCATCAAATATATCCATATCCTATTTATCAAAATATTTTACCTCATTGCGATGATTTTACAAAAAATGGTTATTCTATAGAAGAAATCAAATTAATAAAGGAGACAAAAAAAATAATGAATGATGAAAATATATTAATAACGGCTACTTCAGTAAGAGTTCCAGTTATAGGAGGCCATTCAGAAAGTGTAAATATTACATTTAATCAAAATCCAGATATTCATTGTATTCGTGAAATTTTATCAAAAACAAAAGGAGTGATAGTTCAAGATAATCCATCCAAAAATATTTATCCTATGCCATTATATGCTCATGGAAAAGATGAAATTTTTGTAGGAAGAATACGTAAAGATTTTTCTCATCCAAATTCAATCAATCTTTGGATTGTTGCAGATAATTTGAGAAAAGGTGCTGCAACAAATGCAATTCAAATAGCCGAATATATACTGAAAAAAAATTATGTTTAATATTATTATTTAGAATTATTTCTATCAATTAAGATTGTATATTCTCCTAATATTTTATTAAAATTTTGATGCAATAAAAAAATAATTTCACTTATATTTCCTCTAAAAATTTGTTGAAATATTTTTGAAATTTCTTTACAAACAACTATTTTTCTTTCTTTTCCAAATATTTTCTTTATATCATTTAACGTTTTTATTAACCTATAAGGTGATTCATAAAGTATAATTGTTCTTGTTTCTTTAGATAAAGAATGTAATTTACTTTGTCTTTTTTTTTTAGGTAAAAATCCTATAAAAGTAAATTCATGAATAGGTAAACCCGAATTTACTAACGCGGGAATAATAGATGTAGGACCAGGTAAACATTCTATAGATATATGTTTTTCTATACAAGTACGTATGAGTAAAAAACCAGGATCTGAAATACATGGAGTTCCAGCATCAGATATTAATGCTATTTTTTCACCTTTCTTCATTTTATCTATAATAGAAGGAATAATATTGCGTTCATTATAATTATGATAATTTGTTGTTGGAGTATTAATATTATAAAATTTTAAAAGATTTCTAGATATTTGGTAATTTTCTACTAATATTAAATTTACTTCCTTTAGAATACGCAAACTTCTAAATGTAATATCTTCTAAATTTCCTATAGGAGTAGGAACTATATATAACATTGTTGATAAAAAATATATAATTTTTTGTGTATATTATTTATTATGTAATAATATATTATTTTATTCTTTTTATAAAAAATATAATTTATTTTAACTTTTTTCAAGAAATAAAATTATCAATCTATTATTATTAACGATGACGAAATCAGTGATAATGAGAGGTAAACAATATATCTTTAAAAGTCCTTTCGTTTCAGGAGATATTATATTTAGATATGATTTGAATGGATTTTTAAGAGAAATTGTTTTTCCTGAGAGACTTTCTATTTCCCATTATGTATGGGTTGGAAAATATTTACCTCATAATGAGTCTATTATAAATACTATGAATGGATTAAAATCTGCTTTTTCAATAGAAGAAATTCCAATTGATTTATCTTTTAGTCGATTTTGGACCGATTATAGATATAAAGTAGGAAAAAAAAAAATGGCAGAAAACATATGGAATGGAATGTCTCTATCTGATCAGATAAAAGCGTTATCTTATATTCCAAAATATTTAGATCATATAAGGAGAACGGGACATGATCAAGCATATCCAACTACATATTTAAATCAAAGATATTTTGATAGTTAAAAAATATAACATTCTATAATAAATATTCTATTTATAGAAAATAAATTTTTGTGATTGTATAAAATTTTGATTTTTTTATTATCAAAAATAATTTGGGATTTAAATTAGTTTATTACTGGTTTCTTTCAATAATAAAATTAACCATAGTTTTTAAAGATTCTTTTATTAATCCATCTGGAAAAATATTCAATATTTTTAAAGCATTATCCTTGAATTTTATCATTTTTTTAGTAGCATATTCTATTCCTTTGTATTTTTTAATATAATTGATTATTTTATATTTTTCTTTTTCATTATAATTTCTGATAAAGTTTAATATCCATGTTTGATCTTTTTTAGAAGCATTTTGTATAGTATAAATAAGAGGTAGTGTTATTTTTCTATTTTTAAGATCAATTCCTACAGGTTTTCCTGTAAAATTTTTATTATGATTTTCATAATCAAATAAATCATCTTTAATTTGAAAAGCAAATCCAATAAGTATTCCAAACTTTTTGAATTTTGAAACAATATTTTTTTTTGCATTTACGGAAATTGCTCCACATTCACATGAAGCAGCAATTAAACTTGCTGTTTTTTGATATATAATTTGATAATACATTTTTTCATCAATATTTAAATTTTTTGATTGTTCTATTTGTAATAATTCACCTTCACTCATATTATTAATAGACTTACAAATAATTTTTAAAATATCTAAATGATTATTATCTGTTGCTAGCAGAAGACTTTTAGAAAGGATAAAATCTCCTGCTAAAACTGCTATTTTATTTTTCCATATAGCATTTATAGAAAAAGAACCACGTCTAAGAAGACTATTATCAATAACGTCATCGTGAACAAGAGTAGCAATATGTATTAATTCGATTAAACATGCTGTATGATAAGTTTTTTGTTGTATTTTTCCTAACATTTTAGCTATTAAAAAAACAAATATTGGTCGAATTAGTTTTCCTTTTCTATGAGAAATATAATAATTTATTTGATTTACAAGCTTTATTTTACTTTTAGTTATTTCAATAAACAATTTTTCAAATTTTTTTATTTCTTTTTTTATGGGAATTTTAATTTTTTCTAAAATTAATTTCATAATAAAAAATAAATATGAAATTTTTTAAAAACATTTATTTAACATTATCTATTTTATAAAATTAACATAGCATCACCATAAGAATAAAATCTATATTTTTTTTTTATTCCTATTTCATATGCTTTCATCGTTAAATTAAATCCAGTAAAAGCTGTTATCATCATAAGTAAAGTAGATTTTGGCATATGGAAATTAGTAATCATAGCATTAGCTATATTAAAATGATATGGTGGAAAAATAAATTTATTTGTCCATCCTGAAAAAGGATTTAAATTTTTATCAGAAGAAACAGAACTTTCTATTGCACGCATAGAAGATGTACCAACAGCACAAACTCTTTTTTTTTTTTTTATAGCGTTATTTATAATTTTACAGGATTCTTTACCTATAAAACATTTTTCAGAATCCATTTTATGTTTTGATATATCTTCTACTTCTACCGGATGAAAACTTCCTAATCCTAAATGTAATGTAATTTCTACTAAATTTATTCCCTTTATTTCTAATTTTTTTAATAAATGTTTAGAAAAATGTAAACCTGCAGTTGGAGCTGCTACTGATCCTTCTATTTTAGCATATACAGTTTGATAACGTGTTTCATCATTTTTTTCTGGATTTCTATTAATGTATTTAGGTAAAGGAGTTTTTCCTATTTCCTTAATTTTTTGAATTAATTTTTGATGATTTCCATTAAAATGAAGCTGTAAAATTCTACCTCTAGATGTAGTGTTATCTATTACTTCACCAGTTAATCCATATCCAAAATTAAGTTTATTTCCAACTCGAACTTTTCTTGCAGGATCAACTAAAACATCCCACGTTCTATCTTCTGAATCTAATTCTCTTAATAAAAATACTTCTATTTTTGCATCTGTTTTTTCCTTATTTCCAAATAATCTTGCAGGAAAAACTTTTGTATTATTTAATATTAAAACATCACCTTCTTCAAAATATTTAGGTAAATCTTTAAAAAATTTATGTTCTATTTTATTTATATTTTTATGTATAATCATTAATCTAGATTCGTCTCTTTCTTGAGAAGGAAATTTTGCAAGTAAATCTAAGGGCGATTTGAAATTAAAATCTGAAGTTTTTACCATAGTAAATTATGTGGATTTGAGAAAAAATTTGTTTATAAAATTAGATTAATTTTTTTCAATTAAAAAAAAATATATATATTTATCCTTTTCGTGAAAATTTTTTTTAAATTAAATAAAAAACACGAAATTTATTGTTCTTTACATTTGAAAAAAAAGCTTCGACGCCTGATTGTTTAAGGGTCTCTTAATTACATGATTTTGTAATAAAAAATTTTTTTTTTACAACGGAGAGTTTGATCCTGGCTCAGGATGAACGCTAGCGGCGGGCTTAACACATGCAAGTCGAGGGGCAGCATAAAATTTATGAAAATAGATTTTGATGGCGACCGGCGGACGGGTGCGTAACACGTATGTAACCTACCTTTTTCTAGAAAATAGCCTGAGGAAACTTGGATTAATATTCTATAGTATAATTAAATCGCATGATTTTTTTATTAAAACAGCAATGTGGAAGAAGATGGACATGCGTCCGATTAGTTAGTTGGTAAGGTAATAGCTTACCAAGACAATGATCGGTAGGGGGCCTGAGAGGGCGATCCCCCACACTGGTACTGAGACACGGACCAGACTCCTACGGGAGGCAGCAGTGAGGAATATTGGTCAATGGAGGAAACTCTGAACCAGCCACGCCGCGTGCAGGAAGAAGGCCTTATGGGTTGTAAACTGCTTTTGTTTAGGAATAAGAATTTCTACGTGATAGAAATTTTGAATGTACTATTCGAATAAGTGTCGGCAAACTCCGTGCCAGCAGCCGCGGTAATACGGAGGACACAAGCGTTATCCGGTTTTATTGGGTTTAAAGGGTGCGTAGGCGGTTTATTAAGTCAGTAGTGAAATGTTACAGCTTAACTGTTAAAAGTGCTATTGATACTGGTAGGCTTGAGTGAGATTGGAGTAGCTGGAATGTGTGGTGTAGCGGTGAAATGCATAGATATTACACAGAACACCGATCGCGAAGGCAAGTTACTAAGTCTATACTGACGCTGAGGTACGAAAGCGTGGGTAGCAAACAGGATTAGATACCCTGGTAGTCCACGCCGTAAACGATGATCACTAGTCGTTGGATCGTTTTTCTTTTCAGTGACTAAGCGAAAGTGATAAGTGATCCACCTGGGGAGTACGATCGCAAGATTGAAACTCAAAGGAATTGACGGGGGCCCGCACAAGCGGTGGAGCATGTGGTTTAATTCGATAATACGCGAGGAACCTTACCAAGGTTTAAATGTACTGCGAATAAACTAGAAATAGTTTAGTCTTCGGACGGAGTACAAGATGCTGCATGGTTGTCGTCAGCTCGTGCCGTGAGGTGTTGGGTTAAGTCCCTCAACGAGCGCAACCCCTGTTGTTAGTTGCCAGCGAGTTAAGTCGGGGACTCTAACAAGACTGCCGACGTAAGTCGAGAGGAAGGTGGGGATGACGTCAAATCATCACGGCTCTTATACCTTGGGCTACACACGTGCTACAATGGTCGGTACAAAGGGTTGCTACTGAGTAATTAGAAGCTAATCTCTAAAAACCGATCTCAGTTCGGATTGGAGTCTGCAACTCGACTCTATGAAGTTGGAATCGCTAGTAATCGCATATCAGCCATGATGCGGTGAATACGTTCCCGGGCCTTGTACACACCGCCCGTCAAGCCATGGAAGTCGGGGGTACCTGAAATCGGTGTCCGTAAAAGGAATTGCTTAAGGTAAAATCGATAACTGGGGCTAAGTCGTAACAAGGTAGCCGTACCGGAAGGTGCGGCTGGAACATCTCTTTTTTAGAGTTTTTTATTAAGTAGATTCCTTAAAATTTTTCAGGCTAGAAGTTTTTCATATAAAATATTTATAAAAAATAAAGAGATTGATTATTATATCAGTCTCGTAGCTCAGATGGTTAGAGCGCTACACTGATAATGTAGAGGTCCGCGGTTCAATTCCGCGCGAGACTATTTTGTTCTTTATTTTTTTATAAAAATGGGGGAATTAGCTCAGTTGGCCAGAGCGCCTGTTTTGCACGCAGGAGGTCATCGGTTCGATTCCGATATTCTCCACTTAAAGTTCTTTGACATAATATATAATATGAGGAATAACTCAATATAAAAAACTAATTAAGAGCGTATGGTGGATGCCTTGGCTCTGAGAGGCGATGAAGGACGTGATAAGCTGCGATAAGCTGCGGGTATTGGCACATACAATTTAATCCGCAGATTTCCGAATGGGGAAACCTATTACATTTAATCATGTAATATTGTCTAATTTATTAGATAAAGCAAACCTAGAGAACTGAAACATCTAAGTATCTAGAGGAAAAGAAAACAAAAGTGATTCCGTTAGTAGTGGCGAGCGAAAACGGAACAGCCTAAACCAATGTAGTTTTGGCTATGTTGGGGTTGTAGGTCTACAATATATATATATTATTTTTTTATAGCAGAATGATTTGGAAAAATCAATTATAAAAGGTGATAGTCCTGTATGCGAAATGAAAAAGTAGATATAGTAGGAACCTAATTAAGACGGGACACGAGAAATCTTGTCTGAATCATCCGGGACCATCTGGAAAGGCTAAATACTACTCAGAGACCGATAGTGAACTAGTACCGTGAGGGAAAGGTGAAAAGTACTTCGAATAGAAGGGTGAAATAGATCCTGAAACCATATGCTTACAAACTGTCGGAGCTTTTTAGTGAAGTGACGACGTGCCTTTTGCATAATGAACCTACGAGTTAATTTTTTTCGGCAAGGTTAAACAGTTCAGCTGTGGAGCCGTAGCGAAAGCGAGTCTGAATAGGGCATTTATAGTCGGAGGAATTAGACGCGAAACCGAGTGATCTATCCATGGACAGGTTGAAGCTGTGGTAATACATAGTGAAGGACCGAACCGGTTGACGTTGAAAAGTCTTCGGATGATCTGTGGATAGGGGTGAAAGGCCAATCAAACTCGGAGATAGCTCGTTCTCCCCGAAATGCATTTAGGTGCAGCATCGTGTTAAGTAATACAGAGGTAGAGCTACTGATTGGATGAAGGGGTTTCATCACCTACTAATTCCTGACAAACTCCGAATGCTGTTATTATGTTTCACGGTAGTGAGGGCATGGGTGCTAAGGTCCATGTCCAAGAGGGAAACAACCCAGACCATCAGTTAAGGCCCCTAAGTATATATTAAGTTGATCTAACGAAGTTTAGTCACATAAACAGCTAGGATGTTAGCTTGGAAGCAGCTATTCATTTAAAGAGTGCGTAACAGCTCACTAGTCGAGTGATTAAGCGTGGATAATAATCGGGCATAAATATATCGCCGAAACTATGGGATTAATTATTGAATAAATAATTGATCGGTAGGGGAGCATTGTAATGGCATAGAAGTTGTATTGTGAAATACAATGGAGCTTTTACAAAAGAAAATGTAGGTATAAGTAACGATAATGTGGGCGGGAAACCCACACACCGAAAAACTAAGGATTCCTCAGCTATGTTAATCAACTGAGGGTTAGTCGGTCCTAAGATAAAACCGATAGGTGTAATCGATGGAATACCGGTTAATATTCCGGTACTTGCTTTTATTGCGATTGAGGGGACGAAGTAATGAAACTGTCGCGTACGGACGGAAGTGTACGTTGAAGTAGTTAGGAATAGAATATATTAGAAAATCTGTATATTTTTCTGATCTACAATAGTACCACAAACTTTCGAGGGAGTGGATAGAACAGGTAAGAGCTTCCAAGAAAATCCTCTAAGCTTCAGATAAAAGCAATCCGTACCAAAACCGACACAGGTAGTTAAGGAGAGAATCCTAAGGTGCTCGAGTGATTCACGGCTAAGGAACTAGGCAAAATAAACCTGTAACTTCGGGATAAAGGTTGCCTTTTTATAAGGTCGCAGTGAAGAGGTCCAGACGACTGTTTATCAAAAACATAGGACTCTGCTAAATTGAAAAATGACGTATAGGGTCTGACACCTGCCCAGTACTGGAAGGTTAAAGAAAAAAGTTAGCTTTTAGCAAAGCTTTTGACTGAAGCCCCAGTAAACGGCGGCCGTAACTATAACGGTCCTAAGGTAGCGAAATTCCTTGTCGGGTAAGTTCCGACCTGCACGAATGGTGTAACGATCTGGATACTGTCTCGGCCGTGAGCTCGGTGAAATTGTAATATCGGTGAAGATGCCGATTACTCGCAATGGGACGAAAAGACCCTGTGAACCTTTACTATAGCTTCGTATTGATTTTGATTCAAAAATGTGTAGGATAGGTGGGAAACTTTGAAGCATCATCGCAAGATAATGTGGAGTTGTCCTTGAAATACCACCCTTTTTTTAGTTGAAATCTAACTCAATTACAAAAAATTGAGGACATTGCGTGGTGGGTAGTTTGACTGGGGTGGTCGCCTCCAAAAAGGTAACGGAGGCTCCCAAAGGTACCCTCAACACGTTTGGTAATCGTGTGTAGAGTGTAATGGCATAAGGGTGCTTGACTGTGAGACTTACAAGTCGATCAGGTACGAAAGTAGGGCATAGTGATCCGGTGGTTCCGAATGGAAGGGCCATCGCTCAAAGGATAAAAGGTACTCCGGGGATAACAGGCTAGTCTCCCCCAAGAGCTCACATCGACGGGGAGGTTCGGCACCTCGATGTCGGCTCGTCACATCCTGGGGCTGAAGAAGGTCCCAAGGGTTGGGCTGTTCGCCCATTAAAGTGGCACGCGAGCTGGGTTCAGAACGTCGTGAGACAGTTCGGTCTCTATCTATTGCGAGCGTTAGAAGCTTGAGTGGACCTGATTCTAGTACGAGAGGACCGAATTGGACGAACCTCTGGTGTATCAGTTGTGTCGCCAGATGCATTGCTGAGTAGCTATGTTCGGAAGAGATAAGCACTGAAAGCATATAAGTGCGAAACTCTCCACAAGATAAGGCTTCTTTTAAGGGTCGTTGTAGATGACAACGTTGATAGGCTACAAGTGTAAAGGCAGTAATGTCATAGCTAAGTAGTACTAATTACCCGTAAGTTTTTTATATATTCCTCATTTATATATTATGTTTTGTAATATAATTTTTTATGGGTAGTTATAGCAATGTGGAACCACCTCTAACCATTCCGAACAGAGAAGTGAAATGCATTAGCGCTGATGGTACTAGTTTATTTTCTGGGAGAGTAAGTCACTGCCTATTTTTTATATATATTTATGTTTTTTACTCGTATCTGCTCTTATTATACTTTCACTTTTGAAATAATAAAGACTTTTCATACCTATTTTCCATGCTTCAACATGAACTTTATTAATATATTTTGCGGGAGTTTTTTGATGAAATGAAAGATTAATACTTTGTCCTTGATCTAAATATTTTTGTCTTATACTTGCTTGTTTTATTAAACCAAGTTGATCAATTTCTTTAAAACATCGAAATACATTTTTTTCCTTTTCATCAAGAACAGTTAATCCAAGACAAGATCCTTTTTCATTAGCAATTTGCTCCCAAACTTTAGGAATATTATGTCCATTTTTTGACAAAATCTTTTCTAAATATGGATTTTTTCTGATATGCATACCTTTAGAATCATCATCTACATAAATATTTGCAGCTATAGGTTCTACTCCTTGTGATATTCCTCCAGCTAGTTTAGCCGAACTCCTATTAGGAGCTATAGCCATTAAAGCTAAATTCCTTCTTCCAGTACCAATATTCCATTCTGATTCTCCATACTCTGTTGCTAAGTATTTAGTAGCTTTTTCTGATTCTATTTTTATATACTTAAATATATCACGTGTGATAATATCCGATTTCATCGATATAAAAGGTATCATTCTTGATTGTAAATAAGAATGCCATCCTAATGCTCCTAAACCTAATGCTCTACTTTTTTCGGCAAAATGAACAGCATCTTCAATACCTTTTATATGTTTTCCCTTATCAATAAATTCTTGTAACGCAGCATCTAAAAATAATATAGAGTAAAATACGGTATTAGTATTTTTCCATTCTATATATTTATGTAAATTCAAAGAAGATAAACAACACACAAGTGTATGATCTTCATTTGTAGGTAACATAATTTCTGAACATAAATTACTATGATGTATTTTTAATCCATACTTATTCCAATTGTAAGGAAGATTTTTATTTGCATTATCTTTAAAAAATAAGTAAGGTTCTCCAGTTTTTACTCTTTCTTTCAATGTAGTGATCCATAAAAATCTTTCTTTTCCATTTTCTTTTACAACCTTATCCATAAAAGAATTAGATATTATAACACCTTGATGTATATTATGACACTGACGATTAATATCACCTTTTGGTTCTCTAATTTTTAAAAATTCTGGATATTCTTTATGTTCAATATTTAAATATATAGCAACAGCTCCACGTCTTGTTTTTCCTTGTTTACTAGCTATTATGGTACTATCATATGATTTAATAAAGGGGATAATTCCTTCAGAATTTCCTAAAATTCCTTTTTTAATAGGATTTCCTGAAGGTCGAACCAAACTAAAATCATATGCCGTTCCACCACCATGTTTACTAAGTATAGCCATTTCTAAGTTTTTCCTATATATATCATACATACTATCTCCTACTACACCTGAAAAACAACTAATAGGTAAACCTTTTTCTGTACCAAAATTAACCATAACTGGAGTAGAAGGAATAAACCATCCTTTCCAAAAAATATTGAAAAACTCTTTCTCTATATTTGGTTTTTTCAGAATTTTTGCTGCATTACTTGCTAATCTTTTATATGCTCCAAATGGAGTTTCTCCATTTAATAAATATCCACCTTTAATTGTAGTAAGATATAACTCATTGTTAGCCCAAATAGGATAATCCTTTTTAACTTTCCATCCTTCCTTTTCTGCAATAGGGTGTGTTTCCATTTTTAATCAATCTCTTTATTTTTTTTCTTTTTCTATTTTTTCTTTAAGTTTAGCTAAACCTTCTATATCACCAAAAGTGGATTTTTCAAATTTACGACCTTTTGACCGTTGTTCTTTTCTATGATCTTTATCACGAAAAGTGGATGTATGAGATATAACAATTTTTTGATTTTCTTTATTAAACTCAATAACTTTAAATTTTCCTTTATCTCCTTTTTTTAGAAATGTTTTGTCTATTTTCTCTAAAAAACGTGTAGGAACAAATCCTTCTAAAATATTATTATCTAAAAATTTTACAATTGCACCTTTATCAAATATTTTTTCAACAAGTCCATTATGAATACTTCCTACATTATAAATATTTTGATATGTATCCCATGGGTTATCCATAAGTTGTTTATGTCCTAAAATCAATTTCCTATTTTGTTGATCTAATGATAAAATAACCACTTCTAATTTGCTATCTACCGAACAATATCCAGATGGATGTTTCATTTTTTTCACCCAAGAAAAATCATTAATATGCATCATCCCAGATATTTCTTTTTCTAATTCTAGAATCATTCCAAAATTTGTTATTTTTTTCACAATTCCAATATGTTTTGAACCTACAGTATATTTTTGTTGAATGTCAATCCAAGGATCTGGTGTTAGTTGTTTTACACTTAAAGACATTTTTCTTTCCTTTCGATCTATAGTTAATATAATAGCTTCTATATGATCTCCTATTTGTACAAAATCTTGAGGGGATGATATATTAGAAAACCAAGACATTTCACTTATATGTAACAAAGCCTCTACTCCAGGTATAATCTCAATAAATGCCCCATAATCAGCTATAACACTTACTCTTCCTTTAATTTTATTTCCGACTTTTAACTCTTTATCCAAAGCATTCCATGGATGAGGTTGCAATTGTTTTAATCCCAATTGAACACGATTTTTTTCTTTATCTACACCTAATACAACAAATTTTAATTCTTGTTCTAATTGAACAATTTCTGTTGGATGATTAATGTGTGGCCAACTCATATCGGTAATATGAAGAAGAGCATCTACTCCACCTAAATCGACAAAAGCCCCATATGGAAGTATATTTTTAATTTTTCCTTCTAAAACTTGACCTTTTTCAAGTTTAGATATCATTTTTTTCCTTTGTTCTTCAATATCTCTTTCTATTAATACTTTATGTGATACAACTATATTTTTTGTTTTTTGATTGATTTTCACCACTTTAATTTCCATAGTTTTACCTACATAATTATCATAATCTCGTACTGGTTTTACATTAATATGTGATCCAGGTAAAAAACATTCAATACCACAAACTTCTACTATAAGTCCTCCCTTTGTTCTAGCTACAACATAACCTAATATTATATCGGAATTTTCATACGATTGATTTATTTTTTGCCAATTTCTCAGCATTTTTGCTTTTTGATATGATAAAACGCATTGTCCTCTATAATCTATTTTTAACACCATGACTTCTATTTTATCCCCTATTTCAACAGGAGGATTATTTTCTTTAAATTCATTTATAGAAATTGCTCCTTCTGATTTAAATCCTATATCTACGAGAATAATTTTTTCTGTAATATAAGTAACAACACCTTCATATATTTCTAATTCTTGTATGTTTGGTAATGTTTTAGAGTATATTTTTTCATATTTTTTTCTTGCTTCTTTATCTATTTGATTAATATCATTTTCTTTTTTCATATAATGACCGAAATTCATCCAATCGAAACTTATTTTTTGTTTTTTACCTTGATTATTCAATTTTAAATTATTTTCAATTTTAGATAAAGATAAATGTAGTTTTTGGTATTTTGTTTTTTCATTTTGATTAGTTTGATGAGACATAATAACAATATATTAAATTTATTTTCTATTATTTATCATATCCATTTATTTGACATATGCAAAAAAAAATATGTTTATATTACTCGTTTATTGTTGAATTCTCTATGAGAAGAGAAATAATGCAAAACTAATAATTTTTTCAGTAACTTTTCTACTAATTCGAATAAAATGTATTGTATTCTTGATACAGAAACAACTGGTTTACCTATCAGGTCTGGAGATATTTCTTCCGAAAATTGGCCTAGAATAGTACAATTATCTTGGCAAATTCATGATATTTCAGGTAAAATAATAGAATTTCAAGATTTTATTATAAAACCGGAAAACTATGATATTCCTTTTAATGCTTTTAAAATACATGGTATTACTAATGAAATAGCAAAAAAATATGGGTTTGACTTACATATTGTTCTAAATAAATTTATAAAATCTTTTAATCAATCTAAGTGTGTTATTGGACATAACTTAAATTTTGATTTAAGAGTTATTGAATTTGAACTGTTTCGGAAAAAAAAAGATTTTTCTTTAAAAAAGAAAAAATGTTTAGATACAAAATTAATTTCCATGAACTATTGTCAATTACCTGGAAATAAAAAGAGGTTTAAATGGCCTACGTTATCTGAATTATATCATAAATTATTTAATGAAAATATACTATATCAGCATAATGCTGCTAATGATGTCAAAGCAACTGCACGTTGTTTTTTAGAATTATTACGAATTGGAATAATATCTCATAAAGATATTGGTGTAGAAAGTGAATTTTTATCACCATTTAAGGAAAAATATACAAATAAGATTCCTGTATCTGTCGTTTGTTTTCATAAAGAAAAATCCATACAAGAAAAGGAAAAAGAAAAGAAAAAAATAGACAACAAAAAATTAAATAAAAAATTATTCAAAGGAAAAAAATATTCTCATATTCATATTCATACTCATTTTTCTATTTTAAATTCAACCATAAGTATCAAATCCTTAATTAATAAGGCCATTCAATTGAATATGGATGCTGTAGGCATTACAGATTATGGAAATATGATGGGTTCTTTTTATTTTTTAAATGCTATTTATTCTGCAAATAAAAAATTGTATCCAAAAAAAAAAATCAAAGGTATTGTTGGATGCGAAATGTTTTTATCCGAATATTATCCACAAAATAAATTTACAAAAGAAAAACCAGATAAACGGTACCGTCAAGTTTTTTTATCTAAAAATAAAAAAGGATATCAAAATTTGTCCAAACTTTGTTCTTATGGATTTATAAAAGGATTCTATTCTGGAATTCCTAGAATTGGTAGAAAATTAATAGAGGAATATAAGGAAAATTTAATAGCTCTTACTGGAGATATTCATGCAGAAATACCTTATACTATACTCAATTATGGAGAAAAGAAAGCAGAAAAAATTTTTTTGTGGTGGAAAGAATTATTTCAAGATGATTTTTATATAGAATTATTACGTCATGGATTAGAAGAAGAAGAATATATTAATAACATCCTATTAAAATTTTCAAAAAAATTTCATGTCAAGTACATCGTACAAAATAATGTGTTTTATTTGAATAAAAATGAAGCAAATGCTCATGATATTCTGCTTTGTATAAAAAGTGGAAATAAAAAATCTACTCCAATAGGAATCGGAAAAGGAAAGAGATTTGGATTCCCTAATTTTGAATATTATTTCAAAAATTCGGAAGAAATGATGAACATATTTTCAGATCTTCCAGAAGCATTTGATTTTTTGGATGAATTAATTGAAAAAATAGAATCTTATCACATTTCTCATCAATTATTACTTCCAAAATTTCAAATACCACCATTGTTCGAAAATTCAATAAATATAAAATATGATCAAAACAAAATAGAATATCTTTATTTAAAAGAATTAACTTATAATGGAGCTAAAAAACGTTATCAAAATATTGATGAAACCATACAAGATAGAATTCATTTTGAATTACAAATTATAAAAAAAACAGGATATCCTGGTTATTTCCTTATCGTACAAGATTTGATACATCAAGCAAAAAATATGAATATCCTTGTAGGACCTGGAAGAGGGTCTGTCGCTGGATCCATTGTTGCTTATTGTATTGGAATCACAGAAATTGATCCACTGAAGTATAATCTACTATTTGAAAGATTTTTAAATCCAGACAGAATTTCATTACCAGATATAGATATTGATTTTGATGATAAAGGTCGTGATAAAATAATCGATTGGGTGGCTAATAAATATGGAAAAAATCAAGTAGCGCAAATTATCACATATTCAACAATGGGGGCAAAACTTGCTATCAGAGATGTTTCACGTGTGTTAGAATTTCCTTTAAAAGAAACAGATCGGATTACAAAAATGATTCCCAATTATTTTTCTTTAAAAAATCTTTTCTTTGAAAACTTTTCATATGAAAAAATGAACAAAGACGAAAGAAAAAATATCAACAACTTGAAAAAGTGTGTAATGGATAGAAATACTTTGTTAAGTAAAGTTTTAATTCAAGCTAGTTTTCTAGAAGGAACTATAAGAAGTACAGGTATACATGCTTGTGGAATTATTATATGTCCGAACGATATTAGGGAATATGTACCGGTATCTGTATCAAAAGATACAAATTTATTGATTACTCAATTTGATAATCATATTGTAGAATATTCTGGTTTATTAAAAATTGATTTATTAGGATTAAAAACTTTAACCATCATTAAACATACCATAAATCTCATTAAACAACGTGTAAAAAACATTACGAATTTATCATTCTCATTAAATGATAAAAAAACTTATCAATTATTTCAAAAAGGAGAAACTATAGCCGTTTTTCAATATGAATCTCCAGGTATGCAAAAATATTTACGTCAATTAAAACCTGATAAATTTGATGATTTAATAGCAATGAATGCTTTATATCGACCTGGACCTATGCAATATATTCCAAGTTTTATATCTAGAAAACATGGAAAAGAGCCTATTACCTATGATATTCCAGATATGGAAGAATTTTTAAAAGAAACTTATGGAATAACAATTTATCAAGAACAGGTGATGTTAATATCACAAAAATTATCAAATTTCAGTAAGGGAGAAGCTGATCTTTTAAGAAAAGCAATGGGAAAAAAACAAAGAGAAATTCTTGATAAGATGAAGAATAAATTTTTATATCAATCGAAAAAAAATGGATATCCTATTCAAAAATTAGAAAAAATATGGAAAGATTGGGAATTTTTTTCTTGTTACGCTTTTAATAAATCTCATGCTACATGTTATGCTTATATTGCTTTTCAAACAGCATATCTCAAATCACATTTTCCACACGAATATATGGCTAATGTATTAAGTAATAATATGGATAACATTAAACAACTTACTTTTTTTATAGAAGAATGTAGAAGAATGAATATAACTGTAATCGGACCAGATATAAATGAAAGTGATTCATATTTTAGAATATGTAATCATCAAAATTATATTCGTTTTGGTCTGACTGGAATAAAAGGAGTTGGATTTAACGCTGTAAGAGAAATCATTAAAAAAAGAAACAACAAACCATTTATATCCATTTTTGATTTAGTATCTAGAGTAGATTTACGTGTAGTTAATAAAAAAACTTTAGAGAGTTTGATTTTATCTGGATCGTTGGATTGTTTTCAAATACGAAGAGAACAATATTTTCATATTGAAAAAGGATCTCCATTAAGTACTATAGAACAAATTATTCAATTTTCATCAAAATTTCAAAAAAAAAAAAATCAAAACGGATCAGATAAACCGAATATTTTGGAATGTAAAAAATGGACTAATTTACATAAGTTATTTCAAGAAAAAGAAGTCCTAGGAGTATATGTTTCTTCACATCCTTTAGATGATTTTTTTGATGACATAAATTTCTTCAATAATTTTTATACCATAGAACAATTAAATAAAAAAAAAGAAACTCTTATTGGTCATAAAATATACATATGTGGTATTATTTCTAAAGTAGAAAAAAAAATGTCTATAAAAAGTGGAATCAAATACGGAATATTTTCATTAGAAGATTACAATTCTTATATACAATTTCGTATTTATGGAAATAATTTTTTAAAATACGAGTCATTTTTAATTGAAAAAAATATTTTATACTTATATATCTCTATTGAAAAGTTCAAAAATATCGAATTGAATATCCTACATATAGGAATGTTAAAGAACATTTTAAAAAATGAAGCAAAAAAATTATTAGTGAAAATTGATATTCATAATTTGAATGAAGAATTCGTAAATCATATTGATAAATTATTTCAGGAACAAATAGGAAATAAAAAATTGGATATCATGATTTATGATAAAAAAAATCAAATTTCTTTGAAATTTGAATCAGAAAAATATGGAATTAATATCGATTCCATTCTATTAAACAAATTGAAAAAAATAAAAGAAGTAGATTTTTGTTTAAATTAAAAACAATAATGAAAAGACTTTATTAAATTTGCATTATTATATATTTCAATCAAAATATATGAATGATAATTTTATATATATCAAATATATCATAAAAATACATTTTATTTAGTTTGTTCTTACAAATAAAAATGAAAATCAAAGTTAGAGTCTCTCATGAAAAGGATACCAAGTATGCATACCTAATTTGTAAAAAAATTCAGGAATCTGCAAAAAAAAGAGGTACTGGAATTGCAAAAAAAGATCCAGAATATATCAAATCCAAAATGGTTAATGGGGACGCTGTTATCGCTTTTTGTAACGAGAAAATAGCAGGATTCAGTTATCTTGAAGTTTTTCAAAATGGAAAATTTGTTGTTAATTCTGGTTTAATTGTTTTTCCTGAATTTCGAAATCAAGGATTAGCGAAAGTGATCAAAACTAAAATATTCAAATTATCTAGAAACAAATTTCCACAGTATAAAATTTTTAGTATTACAACAAATCATACTGTTATCAAAATTAATACCAAACTAGGTTTTAAACCAGTTTCTTTTAATGAATTAACTCATTCTAAAAAATTTTGGAATGGATGTAGAAGTTGTGTGAATTTTGATATTTTAATCAAAAATGAAAAAAAAATGTGTTTATGTACTGGGTTATTATACAAACCTGAAAAAAATCATAATACGAAAAAAAGAATCAAACATCAAAATACAAAAAATCATGTTTTAAATATCGGAGATAAAATTGTTTTAGCTTATAGTGGTGGATTAGATACATCTTTTTGTTTAAAATATCTGAAACAACAAAAATATGAAGTTCATACTGTTATTGTGAATACAGGAGGATTTAATCAAGAAGAATTAGAACAAATAAAAAATAGGGCTTTAAGTATCGGTTCTTTATCTCATAAATCCATTGATGGCGTAGAAGAATACTATCAAAATTGTATCAAGTATCTTATATTTGGTAATATTCTTAGGAATAATACTTATCCATTATCGGCAAGTTCAGAAAGAATATTTCAAGCTATTAAAATAGCAGAATATGCTACTAATATTCAAGCAAAAGGTATTGCTCATGGTAGTACCGGAGCTGGAAATGATCAAGTAAGATTTGATCTTGCTTTTCGTATTATCTGTCCAGATAAAATCACCATATGCCCGATAAGGGATATGAATTTATCCAGAAAAGAAGAAATCAAATATTTGAAAGATCAAGGTATATCTATTCACTGGAATCAAATAAAGTATTCCATCAATAAAGGGATTTGGGGTACTAGTATAGGAGGAAAAGAAACTCTGACATCTTATCATAACTTTCCAGTAAAAGCATATCCAACAAAGTTAAAAAAGAGAAAAAAAGAAAAATTAGAGTTAGAATTCGAAAAAGGAGAATTAGTAGGTGTCAATAGAGAAAAAGGAAAAGCAATACATAATATACGAAAAGTAGGACAAATCACGTCAGAATATGCAATAGGAAGAGATATTCATGTAGGAGATACTATTTTAGGAATTAAAGGAAGGATAGCGTTTGAAGCTTCGGCTGCAATTATCATTATCAAAGCACATCATTTATTAGAAAAACATATTCTTACGAAATGGCAACTATATTGGAAAGAACAATTATCTAATTGGTATGGAATTTTGCTTCATGAAGCACAATATTTAGATCCTGTTATGCGGGATATAGAACAATTTTTGCTAAGCACTCAAGAAAGATTAACAGGATTTGTGAATATCATGTTATACCCTTATAGATTTCAACTGATTGGAATAAAATCTGACTTCGATTTAATGACATCTTCTAATTTTTCAGATCAATATGGAGAAATGAATCATACATGGAATGCAAAGGATGTTGAAGGATTCACAAAAATTTTAAGTAACCAAATAAAAATATACCATAATTTACATAAACATACGATGAATAATGATTAATATAGGTATTGTAGGTGGAGCAGGATATACAGCTGGAGAATTAATTCGATTAATGAATTATCATCCAAAAGTCAATATTGTAAGTGTAGTAAGTCATAGTCATACAGGGTCATTCATATATTTGGTTCATCAAGATTTACTAGGAGAACAAATTGGACACCAAAAGTTTTCTTCCGAAATAGATAAAAATATCGATGTAGCCTTTCTTTGTTCAGGTCATGGACAATCTAGAAAAGAATTAATTAGGATTCCAGAACATATTAGAGTGATCGATCTGAGTCAAGATTTTAGAATGAAAGACCGATCTGTTTTTAAAAACAGAATATTTTTTTATGGTATGCCAGAGTTGCAAAAAAAATTAATAGAAAAGTCTGATAATATTGCCAATCCTGGATGTTTTGCTACATCAATTATTCTATCTATTTTACCCATAGCAAAAAAAAAATTATTGAGAACTGATATTCATATTAGTGCTATTACTGGTTCGACTGGATCTGGTAGAAAAATGATCAATACAAATCATTTCAGTTGGAGGAATAATAATGTTTCTGTTTATAAAATATTTCAACACCAGCATATCAAAGAAATAAAACAAACTATTGATCAATTACAGGATGATTTTTCATCGGAAATTTATTTTATTCCTTATAGAGGTAACTTTTCTAGAGGAATCATATCATCTATATATACCTATTCGAATCTTTCTTTAGAAGAAAATAAAATGATATACAAAAAGTATTATAAAAACCATCCATTTGTCCATATTTCCGATGAAAATGTTGATATCAAACAAATAGTTAATACGAATAAATGTATTTTATATATAGCTAAAGAAAAAGATCAATTAATTGTCATCAGCATTTTAGATAATCTGATCAAAGGAGCATCCGGTCAAGCTTTACAAAATATGAATATTATGTTCAATATAGAAGAAACTTGTGGTTTAAAGTTAAAATCTGTTCGATTTTAGTAAAAAATATAATAAGTAAATGAAATTATTTAATGTTTATTCTATTCTAGATATAGAACTTGATAAAAGTGAAGGATTATATGTTTTCGATAAAAAAGGAAATAAATATCTAGATTTTTATGGAGGACACGCAGTCATTTCTATTGGACATACTCACCCGTACTATGTTCAATCCATGATAAAACAAATACAAAAAATTGGTTATTATTCAAATAGTATTTTGATTTCTCATAAAAAAAAACTAGCGAATATGATGGGAAAAATTTCAGGATATGAGGATTATTCGTTATTTATATGTAATTCTGGAACAGAATCGAATGAAAATGCATTAAAAATTGCTTCTTTTCATACAGGTAAGAAAAAGATGATATCATTTAAAGGGGCTTTTCATGGGAGAACAACTGGAAGCATTTCTATTACAGACAATAATCAAATAAAAACATCTTTTGATTATCGAAAAAATGTTTTATTCATGAATTATAATGATCTAGATATTTTAGAAAAAATATTAAAAAATAGGGATATTTGTGCGGTCATTACTGAAGGAATTCAAGGTATATCCGGTATTGTAGATCCAGGACCAAATTTTTTTCATAAAATTGATCAATTATGTCATCAATATAACACCGTATTCATTATTGACGAAATACAAAGTGGATATGGAAGAACTGGTCATTTCTTTGCCCATCAGTTTTATTCTATAAAACCAGATATTATCACGGTAGCAAAAGGCATGGGGAATGGATTCCCTATAGGAGGAGTATTAATCCATCCAAAATTTAAATCATATCATGGTATGTTAGGATCTACTTTTGGAGGAAATTATTTAGCTTGTACAGCAGGAATATCTGTTTTAAAGGTTATTCAAAAAGAAAATTTAATTGAGAACGCAAAAAAAATGGGTGAATTGCTATTCAAAAAAATGACATATATATTGGAAATTAAACGAATTAGGGGAAGAGGGCTCATGTTAGGAATTGAATTTGATTTTCCTATTCATAATTTGAGAGATGTGTTGATTTATAGAGAAAAAATACTTGTAGGTACATCTAATAATCCATATGTTTTACGATTACTTCCTCCATTAAATGTGAAAAAATGTCATATAGAAATTTTTTTGAATAAATTAAACAAAGCTTTATTGTATTTAAAAAAATAATGGAAAATAGTAAAAATAAAAATAAGGGATTTTTAGTTTTAGAGGATGGTACGAAATTCAATGCTTATCATTTTGGAGCGCCAGTATCTTCATCAGGTGAAGTTGTATTTAACACAGCCATGACAGGATATCCAGAAAGTATAACGGATCCATCTTATAGAGGTCAAATAGTTACTTTTACCTATCCTATCATAGGAAATTATGGAGTTCCACCTTTTTCTTTTTGTAAAGAATCCATTTCCAATTACTATGAATCCGATGAAATTCAAGTTTCTGGATTATTGATTTCTCGTTATTCGAATAGACCCTATCATTGGAATATGAATCAGTCTTTGTCAGATTGGTTATTTCAACATAACATTCCTGGATTATATGGTTTAGACACTAGATTTATTGCAAAAAAACTTAGAACAAAAGGTGGATCTATGTTAGGAAAAATATTATTGGAAAACCGAAATATTCCTTTTTATAATCCCAATTCGGATAATTTATCTGATCAAGTATCAATCGATAAAAAAATGATATATGGAAATGGTATTTATCAAATATTACTTCTAGATTTTGGACTAAAAAATAATATTTTAAGATGTTTATTGAAAAGAAATTGTACGATTATAAGAGTTCCATGGAATTATGATTTTACCGATGAAACATATGATGGATTAGTTATTTCCAATGGACCAGGAGATCCAAAAATATATGAAAAACCTATCCATTATATCCGTATGGCTATAAAAAAAGAAATTCCTATTTTTGGAATATGTCTCGGGAATCAACTTTTAGGAATTGCTGCAGGAGGAAGAACTCATAGATTAAAATTTCCTCATAGAAGTCATAATCAACCAGTTATATCATTACAAACTGGTAAAAGTTTTATTACATCACAAAATCATGGATATGTTTTAGATATCAGTCATATATTAGATAAAGATTGGAAGGTTTTTTTTAAAAATTTAAATGATGATACATGTGAAGGAATTATTCATAATCATAAACCATTTTTTTCTGTCCAATTTCATCCAGAAGCATCTAGTGGACCGACAGACACAGAATTTTTGTTTGATTTTTTTATAGATTTAATTATTAAAAAAAAAAAAAGGAATAAATAAAGGAATTTGTAAAAAGAAAAATGAAAATAAAAAAAGTATTGGTTTTAGGATCAGGTGCATTAAAAATAGGAGAAGCAGGTGAATTTGATTATTCTGGAACACAAGCTATCAAAGCTTTGAAAGAGGAAGGTATTTATACCGTATTAGTGAATCCAAATATTGCAACTGTTCAAACTTCAAAAGGAATTGCTGATAAAGTTTATTTTCTTCCTTTAACTTCATTTTTTATAAAAAATGTGATATATAAGGAACAACCGGAAGGAATTGTATTATCATTTGGAGGACAAACGGCACTGAATTGTGGAATCAATCTCTTTCGAGAAGGAATTCTAGATAAAAGTAACATTCAAGTATTAGGAACTCCCATCCAATCTATAATTGAAAGTGAAGATCGATACAAATTTCGAAAAAAACTCAATCATATTCAAATAAAAACAGCAACAAGTTTTGTAGTTAATTCGATAGAAGATGCTGTTATCTATTCTATGGAAATAGGATTCCCTATTATAATTAGATCTGCTTATACATTAGGTGGTTTAGGTAGTGGTTACGCAAACAATGTGAGTGATTTAAAGAAAATAGTAAATCAAGCATTCTCTTATTCTTCTCAAGTTATTATAGAAGAATATTTAGAAGGATGGAAAGAAATAGAATATGAAATTGTTCGAGATAAATATGATAATTGTATTTCCGTATGTAATATGGAAAATTTTGATCCAATAGGGATTCATACCGGAGAAAGTATTGTAGTCGCTCCATCTCAAACTTTAAATAATTCGGAATATTTCAAATTAAGAAAATTAGCTATAGATATAGCTAAAAAATTTAATATTATTGGAGAGTGTAATGTTCAATTTGCATTAAATTATCAATCAGAAGATTATAGAGTAATTGAAGTGAATGCTCGTCTTTCTCGTTCAAGTGCTCTTGCATCTAAAGCAACAGGATATCCTTTGGCTTTTATTGCTGCAAAATTATCTATAGGATATGGATTACATGAGTTAAAAAATTCTATCACCAAAAATACTTCTGCTTTTTTTGAACCGGCATTAGATTATGTAGTATGTAAAATTCCAAGATGGGATCTTGAAAAATTTGATGGAGTTTCTAATAGAATTGGAAGTAGTATGAAAAGTGTAGGAGAAGTGATGGCTATCGGTGGATCTTTCGAAGAAGCTATTCAAAAAGGAATCCGAATGTTGGATATAGGAATGTATGGATTCGTGAATTCCATACATAACAAAAAAATAATTGGTTCTTATAAACTTTTGAAAAAAAATCTGAAAAAACCTACATATCAGAGAATTTTATTTTTAGAGGAAGCTTTTGAAACAGGTTTTTCTGTAGAAAAAATTCACAATTTAACAAAAATTGATCCATGGTTTCTCTATCAATTGCAAAACATATTAGAAACTAAAAATCAAATTTCTTCATTCAAAGAATGGAATGATATTCCATATGAATTATTGAAAAAATCAAAACAAGAAGGATTTTCGGATTTACAAATCGCTAGTATTTTTTTTAGAAAAAAAGAAAAAAAATATGAAAATATTTATGATTTAGAAGAAAAAATAAGACAATATAGAAAAGAAAAAAATATTATTCCTTTTGTGAGACAAATTGATACTTTAGCAGGAGAGTATCCATCAAATACAAATTATCTATATTTAACTTATCATTCTATTCAACATGATATTTGTTATGAAAAAGATGGTAGATCGATCATCACACTAGGTTCTGGAGTTTATCGAATTGGTAGTAGTGTGGAATTCGACTGGTGTTGTGTAAATGCATTACATACTATCAATCAAGAATCTTATAGATCTATCATGATTAATTATAATCCAGAAACAGTAAGTACTGATTTTGATTTATGTGATCGATTATATTTTGAAGAACTTTCTTTAGAACGGGTATTGGATATAATTGAATTAGAAGAGCCAAAAGGAACTATTGTATCTATGGCTGGTCAAATACCTAATAATTTAGCTTTAAAACTTTATGAGAAAAATGTTTGTATTTTAGGAACATCTCCTATTTCTATAGATAAAGTAGAAAATAGATATAAATTTTCTCATGCTATGGATGAATTAGGTATTTTGCAACCAAAATGGAAAGAATTATCTGATTTTAAAACTATTTATCAATTTGTAAAAGAAGTTGATTTTCCTATATTAGTTAGGCCTTCGTACGTATTATCAGGGTCCAATATGAACGTGATTTCTAATCAAGAAGAACTTCAAAATTATCTTAATGAAAAAATGAAAGAAATTTCCCAAGAATATCCATTAATTGTTACAGAGTTTATAGAAAATGCAAAAGAAATTGAATTTGATGCTGTGTCTCAAGATGGAGTTATATTATATTATACTATATCCGAGCATGTAGAATTTGCTGGAGTTCATTCAGGAGATGCCACTTTAGTGTATCCACCACATAAGATTTATGTTTCTACATTAAAAGAAATGATAAATACGTCTAAAAAAATATCAAAATATTTTAATATAACTGGTCCTTTCAATATTCAATTTTTATATAAAAATGATCAAATAAAAGTCATAGAATGTAATTTAAGAGCTTCTAGAAGTTTCCCTTTTGTTTCAAAAGTATCTAATTTTAATATGATTAAACTCGCGACTCAAGTCCTTCTTGGGAAAAAACAGGATAAAAAAAAATCTAATTTTTTGGAAAACAATTTTATAGGAGTAAAATCTTCTCAATTTTCTTTCTCTCGTTTACAAAATGCAGATCCAATATTGGGTGTTGATATGGCTTCTACGGGAGAAGTCGCTTGTTTAGGAGATTCTTTCGAAGAAGCCTTATTGAAGGCTATGATTTCTGTTGGTTATGATATTCCTAAAAAGAATATATTAATTTCTGGAGGTCCTATTGATTCTAAGTTAGAACTATTGGATGTATTGAAACTTGTAACAAAAAAAGGATATATATTATATGCAACAGCAGGAACTAACCATTTCTTATCTATGAATGGAATTCCTTCTATCAAAGTTTATTGGCCTAACGTTAGGAAGTATTCTAATGTGATAGATCTGATAAAAAGCAGAAAATTAGATTTGATTATCAATATTCCAAAAAATTTAAGTAAAACGGAATTATATAATGATTATCATATCAGACGTACTGCCATAGATTTTAATGTTCCGTTACTTACCAATTCTCGTTTATCGAAAGCCTTTATACAAGCATTTTGTCATTTATCTATGGAAAAATTATTTGTGAAATCATGGGATGAATATAAATAAATCAAATTGATGAAAAATTTTTTTAGTGTAGAAGATGTTCCTAATGTATATCATCTTATTCAAGAAGCTATATCTATAAAACAAAAACCATATGATTACCAATACATTGGTAAAAATAAAACTATTGGATTAGTTTTTTTCAATCCTAGTTTGCGTACAAGAATTAGTTGCCAAAAAGCTTGTTTTAATTTAGGATGTCATACATGGATATTAGATCTTAATAAAGATTCTTGGAAAATAGAAATGAATGATGGAAGTATTATGAAAATGAAACAAGAGCATATTAAAGAAGCCATATCTGTTATGAGTAGGTATTGCGATATACTTGCAGTCAGAACTTTTCCCAATCTTTTAGATAGAGATGATGATTATAAAGAAACTATATTTAAAAAAATCATGACTTATTCTCAAGTTCCTGTAATTAATATGGAAAGTGCAACTTTACATCCTCTACAATCTTTAGCAGATCTGATTACTATAGCGGAATATAGTTCTTTTTTCAAAAAAAAAAGTAAAGTTGTGTTAAGTTGGGCTCCACATGTCAACCCTTTACCTCAGTCTGTTGCTAATTCATTTGCTCAATGGATATCGAAAATTGAACAAATAGATTTTGTTATTTCATGTCCAAAAGAATACCATCTTTGTGAAAAATTTTCTTTGAAATCAAAAATTATTCATCATCAAAATGAAGCTTTTTTAGGATCTGATTTTATTTATGCTAAAAATTGGAGTAGTTATTTATATTATGGAAAAGTGATTCAGAAAGATTATTCTGATTGGATGATTACGGAACAAAAAATGAATATAACTAATCAAGCTAAATTTATGCATTGTTTACCTGTAAGGAGAAATGTAGTTGTAGAAGATTCCGTTTTAGATAGTCCGAATTCGATCATATTGCAACAGGCGGAAAATAGAATTTTTTCTGCACAAATAGTTTTTTTAAAAATTCTTCAATTTCTATCATGAAAATTCATATAGTAAAGATAGGTGGACATATCATTAATGATCCTAAACTTCTGAATATTTCTATTCAATCTTTTTGTAAATTAGAAGGATATAAAATTTTCATTCATGGAGGAGGAGAAAAAGCAAATAATGTGATGGATCGAATGGGTATTCCTAAGAAAATGATAAGAGGGAGAAGGGTGACTGACAAAAAAACTCTCGAAGTCGTTGTTATGATTTATGCGGGATATATTAACAAAAATATTGTTTCCTTATTACAAGGTTATAATTGTAATGCTTTAGGTTTGTCTGGAGCAGATGGAAATTGTATCAAATCATTTTTTCGTAGTAAAGAAAAAAACATTGATTATGGATATGTAGGGGATATTGATATAAAAAATATTAATATTCATTTTATCAAACTTCTTCTAAAAAATGATCTAGTTCCTGTATTATGTCCTATTACTCATAATGGATATGGGACTCTTTTGAATACTAACGCAGATACCATATCATCTCATATAGCTATTGCGTTATCAAATGATAATAATCAAGTAGATTTACATCTATGTTTTGAAAAAAAAGGAGTATTACGGAATATAAACAATCCAAAATCTTTTCTAAAAAAGATTAATTTTGATTTGTTTCAAAAAATGAAACAAGATCATACTATTTTCAATGGCATGATTCCGAAATTAGAAAATGCATTTTTTGCATTCCAAAATGGAGTGAAAAAAGTATCTATTGGTCATCCTCATTATTTAAACGAGATTCACAATAATACTGTACTATGCCTGTAATAGATATCAAAAAATTAAAAAAAGAGGCAATCAAACTCCTAATCAAACTGATCAATATTCCTTCAGTATCGAAAAATGAATATCAAGCGTCCGTTTTGATAGAAAATTATTTTCACAAACATGGATTTTATGTAAAAAGAAAATTTAATAATATATGGGTAGAAAATTCTAATTTTCCTAAAAAAGAAAATGTAAAAACCATATTATTAAATTCTCATATTGATACAGTAAAACCGGTAAAAGGATGGAGAACCAATCCTTTTACTGCTACAAAAAAATATGATCAAATTATTGGATTAGGGAGTAACGATGCAGGTGGATGTGTCGTATCATTAATATCTACTTTTCTCTACTTAAGTAATTTGTCTAATTTTCCATATAAATTAATCATTTCTATTACAGCTGAAGAAGAAATATCTGGAAAATTAGGGATAAGATCCATTTTAAAAGAATTTGGTTGTATTGATTTGGGTATAATAGGTGAACCAACTAATATGAAAGTAGCAGTAGCTGAAAAAGGATTAATGGTGCTATATTGTATTGCATTAGGTAGATCGGTTCATTCTGCAAAAAGTAATGGGATTAATGCTATATATTTAGCTATAAAGGACATAAATAATTTAAAAAATATGTTGTTTGATAGAAAATCGATATTATTAGGATATAGTACGTTAAATATCACTCAAATACAGGGAGGTATTCAACATAATATTATTCCTGATTTTTGTTCTTTTATTGTAGATATTCGAATGAATGATTTATATGAAAAAAATGAGTTTATAGAAATCATTCAAAAAACCATTCATTCTAAAATTGAAATACGTTCTTATCATTCCACTTCTTACATAAGTTCAACGCATCCTATTGTTTTACATGCAAAATTCATGGGAATAAAAACTTATGGATCTCCAACTCTTTCTGATCAAAGTATCATGACATTTCCTACCATTAAGATGGGAGTAGGTGATAGTTCTCGTTCTCATACATCTAATGAGTATATTTTAGTGTCGGAAATCGAAAAAGGAATAGATATTTATATTGGTTTATTAACCAGGTTTCTATTTTAGAATCTTCGTAAAAAAAAAGTAAATTTGTTTTATTCTTTTTTTTTGTAAAAAATTTTTTATATGTTAAAAGAAATAAACGATACAAATTTTGATCAATTAGTTCATGAATCAAAAGATCCTATATTGGTCGATTTTTGGGCACCATGGTGTACTCCATGTAAAAATTTATCGGTATTATTAGAAGAAATGTGTCATGATGAAAAATACAAAAATCAGGTTTTATTTTTCAAATTAAATGTGGATAAAAATCCTTTGATTTCATCCAAATATGGAATTCGTAGTATTCCTACAATGATTTTTTTTAAAAATGGAAAAAAAGTGGATATCTATGTTGGATCAGCTTCTAAAAAATATATAAGAGAGAAGTTAAATGTTTTAATAAAATAGTTCTTTTGGTCTGGTAGTTCAGTTGGTTAGAATACATGCCTGTCACGCATGAGGTCGCGGGTTCGAATCCCGTCCAGACCGTTTTGATTTGTTTTCTAAGTACTCCAACATTTTGATCACGAATGAGAAATACGATTATTATATTTTGGTCCTTTTTCATTTACTACAAATAACATAGATTGTTTTATTATTGATATTATCCGTATTGCCAACATTCATTTTTACTACTTTTCATTAGTTGATGATGATTTGTTCATATTTATCGGATGTTCAACATGATGAAATCATTTTTCAAGACCATATCATGACAATTTATTATTTATTGCTACTTTGATAATCCCTATGCTAATCGGAAAAAAGATCAAGTTTGTAGTCCATGCGCCAATCCACGGAATCAAATTTCCTTTTTCTACTTCATTTTGAGTAATAGTAATTAGTATATAATAACAAATAAATATAGATAAAGATATGATAGTTGGATATAGAATTCCTCCTTTTTTGATAATACTTCCCAATGAGGAACCAATAAAAAACATGATAAGACATGTTATTGGAAACGTAAATTTTTTTTGAAGTTCTAATTGAGTTTTGTATAAGTAAATTTTTTGTTCATATGTAAAATTTTTTGAATGGATTTGCTTTTTATTTAAAAATTTAATTCTTTTTATTAAGCTTTTTGTATCGAGAAATTTATATGATTCATGATCGTTTTCTCTATTTTTTTCTTGATATGAAGGAATTGGAAATTTTTGAATCAAAGTTTTAAATTTTGCTATTTGATAATATGTATTTTTTTTATCATTGTAATGATTCCTCCAATCGAATTTTCCGCTATATAAAAATCCATTCCTTAATTTTAGTACAACATATTTTTTTACTTTGTTAGTATTTATAAATCCTTGTTTGGCCAAAATGGTATTGATTATAGAATTATCATCATTATGAAAAAAAATGAAAACGTTTTGTAATCTATTCTGATTCTGTTTTTCGATCTTTTTATCTACTTTGATAAAAACATTGGAACATATATTGACAAATATTCCTTCTTTTATTATTAATGATGGAGAAGATAATGATATTTGATCTCCTAATTTTCTAATCTGAACATGAGCTTTTGGAATGAAAAAATCAGAGAAAAAATATGAAACAAGAGATAAGATCAATGATACGATAAACACGGGTAACATAATGCGAAAAAAAGATATTCCAGAAGATTGAATCACGAAAAGTTCTTTTTTTTCCGATAAGTTTCCAAATGTTATTAGAGAAGTTAATAATATAACAATAGGAATCACTATAGGAAAGATAATTATTCCAAAATAATAAATAAATTTGATAATAATGATGATATCTATATTTTTTCCCGTTAATTCATCAATTTGACTCCAGAAAAATTGGATTAGAAATAAAACAAATATTGACAAAAAAACGATAAAAAAAGGTTCTATAAATAAACGAACCATGTAAAAATCTAATTTTTTAATCATGATTTGATCCATTTATCTGGTTCTGGTAAAAAATATTCTTTTTTTTGTTGATTGATATCTTCATAAAAATTCACTATTTTTTGTATTTCTTCCAAATCCATAAATGGACTTTGCAATCGAATTAATTCGTTTTTGTTTGAAGAAAATAGTAAATCTCCTCTACCTATTAATTTTTCTGCACCTGAACAATCTAAAATTGTTCTAGAATCTATTTTAGAACTTACTTTAAAAGATATTCTTGCTGTAAAATTTGATTTTATTAATCCGGTAATAACATTGACCGAAGGTCTTTGTGTTGCTATAATCATATGTATTCCCACAGCACGAGAAAGTTGTGCTAGTCTAGTAATATATATTTCTATTTTTGTGGTTTTAAAAAACATACTTAAATCAGCAAACTCATCAATAATTAATACGATATAAGGTAAATGCACATTTTTTTTACTATTGTATTTTATATGATATTCTTGAATATTTCTTACTTTCCCTTTTTTTAAAATGGAAAATCTTTTATCCATTTCTTTACATAAGGCATTTAATGTTTTTTCTACTTCTTTTAAATCCGTAATAATTGAATTTTTCGAATGAGGTATTTTTGCAAAAAAAGATTTTGAAATTTTTTCATATATGGATAATTCTACTTTTTTTGGATCAATTAAAATAAATTTTAGATCTTTTGGATTTTTTTTATATAATAAAAAAACAATGATTGCATTTAATCCTACGGATTTTCCTTGGCCAGTTGATCCTGCTATCAAAATATGAGGCATATTGACTAAATCGATTATAAAAATTTCATTAAAAATTGTTTTTCCTAATGAAATAGGTAATTCCATGTTTTTACTTTTTTCTTTGCTTTCTTTTGAAAATAAAATTTCTTTCATATACACTTTATAACGTTGATTATTAGGAATTTCTATTCCTATAGAATTTTTTCCTGGTATAGGAGCTATAATCCTTACAGACGAAGCAGATAAATTTAAAGCAAGTTCATTTTCTAAATTTTTTATTTTAGAAATACGAATCCCCATATGAGGAACAATTTCATACAATATCACATTTGGTCCTACAACAACTTTTATATGAAATATTTTGATATGATAAAAATTGAGTATTTGATATATTTTTTTTTTATTTGATTCTAAATCCACTTTTTGTATATCGATTGATGCATTTTTATTATTATTTAAAATAGAATGTAACATATTGATATTTTTTTTATATTCTATCTTTTTTTTTGTATATGACGAATAAGAGGGAAATGTAAAGTGATTTTTTATTATGTTTTCATAATTTTTCATTTTTTTTTGTATTTGACAAGTAATAAGATGAACAATCACCATCATATCAAATAATCCACTAATAGAAATAATTATATATGTTCCGGTTCGACCAAATAAGTTGGTTAATAAATTTCCTAATTCAAATCCAACAATACTGTTGGAAATGATTTTTTTATTGGAAAAAAAAATATGAGAAGTAATTGGGATCCATGTACTGAAAAAAATAAATTGATAGATTAGTGATTTATAAAGATTATTTAATATTTTTTTTTTATCAAACAAAAACTGTAATCCTGTGATAAATAATAATATAGGAATAAAAAACGCACTGATTCCTATACTACAATAAATAAAAAAATGGGATATGAGTGCTCCTATTTTTCCGAGCATGTTTTCTGCAATGATATTGTTATTAAAAAAGTCTTCTATTTGACTCTGATCGTTTTCCCAATGAAAAATAAAAGAGAAAAAACTTAAAAAGAAAAAAATACTGAATAATAACAGGAAAAATCCGAATATAGTGGATCGAATTTTATTTCCATGATTTTTTATTTTTTTTTTGTTTTTATTTAAAATATTTTTTTTATTCATATTGTTTTTTGAAAAAAAAGAAAATTTATTATATTAATAAGGAAAGAATTCAATGAAAAATAAAATATAACAAATCATTGGTTATAATCGATAATTTGAAACTATCATTATAGTACGAATCATATTCACATTGTAAAAATAGTGAACGAATGGATATCATTTATATGATGATCATTTTAATAAGAAACTTTTTCGAAACAAAAACCTAATGATTTGATATATCATGAAATGATCTATGTTGTTTTTTTAGGAATGAATGATCGTATACAATTTTTTGAATTCATGGAAATAATCAAACATCATACATGAAAATAGTACTATATTTTGGGTCTTTTAATCCGATTCATTTAGGACATTTAATTATTGCAAATTATGTACTAGAATTCATCAATCATATTCATTCTGTTTGGTTTGTTGTCTCACCTAAAAATCCATTAAAAAAAGATATATGTTTAGATTATGAACACCGAATAAAAATGGTTCGTCAGGCTATTGATAATTACAAAAATATGATGGTTTTAGATATTGAATCAAGGTTAATAAAACCTTATTATACGATTCATACATTAAATCATATAGAGAAACAGTATCCTATGAACCAATTTTTTCTTCTTTTAGGTAAAGATTCTTTTTCGTCTTTCACGAAATGGAAAAATTATCAAACTATATTAAATAAATATGATATTCTAGTATATCCTAGAATAGGAAAAAAAATGAAATCAGATCAACCTATTTTGAAACAGAAAAAAGTGATTTTTTTAAATGAAGCTCCAGTTATTGAAATATCTTCTTCATTTATTCGAAATTCGATTCAGAATGGTAAAAATATCAAATCATTTCTTCATGAAAAAGTTTGGATTTATATTATGAAACATAATTTTTATATCACAACATAATGTGATTATCATTCATGTTTTTTATAATATTGATATGTTTTTTTCAGTAGTTGAACAAATTCAAGTTCATCGAAAATTTTCTGAATACCAATCCAATTTGGTGATTGGACGAAAAACATTTGATCTTGAAAATTAAATGGAATATTAGTAACTATAGTGATTAATTGTTTAGATAAGTACCCAAATTGTTTATTTTTTTCTACATTTTCTTTCATCTTGCCCTGAAGATCATAAGTGGAATTTAAAAAATTTTCAATATTTCCATATTTTTTTAAAAATTTTTTTGCATTTTTTTCTCCTATTCCTGGAATTCCGGGTATATTATCGGAAGAATCTCCCATCATACTCCACAAATCGATAATCTGTTTTGGATAATGGATTTCAAATTTTCTTTGAATATCTTCTATACCCATAATTTTTTTTGGATTTCCTTTAAAAGGAGGAATATATATTTTTATATTTTTTGTAATAAGCTGGAAAAAATCCTTATCTAAAGAAATTATATATACAATATATCCTTTATTTTCTGCTTTTTTAGCAATTGTTCCTATGACATCATCAGCTTCATATCCATTATATGAATGAATAAACAAAATACGAAAAGCTGTTAATATTTTTTCAATATAAGGAATGGCTATCTGTATTTCTTTGGGGATTTTTCTCCTATGAGATTTATATTTTTTGTATGTTTTTTTTCGAAAAGTTTCTTGGTGTTTATCAAATACAACAGACATATAAGTAGGATTTTCTCGGATTAATAGATTAATCAAAAAGTTTGTAAAATGGATAATAGGAGAAGTATTTAATCCTTTAGAAGTAAAAAGATGGGATTTTTTATAAGCATAAAAACTTTGATAAATTAGTGGAAATGCATCTATTAAAAATAACTTTTTAGTATCATTCATTATAGCAATATCAACTTTTTTTATATTAAAAAAAAAATCATATTTATACATGGAAAAATTGAATAATAATAAATATATAGTAACAGCAGCTCTTCCATATGCAAATGGACCAATTCATATTGGTCATTTATCCGGTGTTTATTTACCAGCAGATATTTTTGTTCGTTTTCTCAGAAGAAAGAAAATAGATGTTATTTTCATATCCGGATCGGATGAACATGGAGTGTCTATTTCCCTCAAAGCTAAGGAAGAAAATAAGAATCCAAAAGAAATAGTGAACAAATACCATTATATGATTCGAGATTGTTTTATGAATTTTGGAATTCAATTTGACAATTATTCCAGAACTTCTAACAAAGTTCATTACGAAGTTTCCAATTCTTTTTTTTTAGAATTTTATAAAAAAAAAACAATATTTGAACAAACATCGGAACAATATTACGACCAAAAAGCTCATCAGTTCTTATCAGATCGATATATATCGGGAACATGTCCTTTTTGTCAAGAAAAGGATGCATACGGCGATCAATGCGAAAATTGTGGAAAAAATTTAATTCCTGAAGATTTAATTAATCCCAAGTCTACCATTAGTGGATGTGATCCGATTCGAAAAAAAACAACACATTGGTATTTTCCTTTGAATAAATATCAAAAATTTTTAAAAAATTGGATTATGAATAATAAAAAAAATTGGAAAATAAACGTGTACGGACAAGCAAAATCTTGGTTAGATCAAGGATTAAACTCACGTTCCATTACAAGAGATTTAGAATGGGGAATTCCAGTTCCCATGGATCAAGGAAAAGGAAAAGTTCTATACGTGTGGTTTGAAGCACCTATAGGATATATATCTTCTACTATCGAATGGGCTAAAAAAAACAGTATAGACTGGAAATCCTATTGGAAAAATCAAAACACAAAATGGATTCAATTTATAGGAAAAGATAATATTGTTTTTCACTGTATTATATTTCCATCAATTCTTAAAGCATATAACCATGGATACATCCTACCGTATAATATATTAGCTAATGAATTTTTGAATTTAGAAAATAAAAAAATATCTACCTCTAAAAAGTGGGCCGTTTGGGGGCATGAATATTTAATTGATTTCCCAAATCAACAGGATACCTTACGTTATGTACTCATAGCAAATATGCCTGAAAAAAAAGATAATAATTTTAATTGGAAAGATTTTCAAAGAAAGAATAATGCAGAATTGGTGGCTATATTAGGAAATTTTGTAAACAGATGTTTAACTTTAGTTGAAAAACATAATAATAGAATAGTTCCTACTCCGGAAATTTTATCTGAAAAAGAAAAAATTATATTAAAAGAAATCAGATCATACCCAAAAAAAATCGGCGACTTAATTCATTCTTATAGATTTAGGGATTCTTTATCTTATTTCATGAAAATAGCTCGTATCGGAAATAAATATTTAACAGAAGAAGAACCTTGGAATAAAAAAGAAAAAAAAAGAATCAATACTATTATTTATGTTTCATTACAAATAGTAGCCATGTTATCGCAACTGTCAGAACCATTCTTACCTCATACATCCCAAAAATTGCTAAACATTCTTCATATCAAACTATTATGTTGGGATCACATAGAAAAGATCGAGTGCCTTTTAAACCCTGGACATTCATTGGGTCATTTTACATTTTTATTTAAAAAAATCACGAATGAAGATATTCATAAACAATTATACAAATTATATAAAAAATAAATAAAGCGGAGAGAGAGGGATTCGAACCCCCGGAGGAAATATCCTCAACGGTTTTCAAGACCGTCGCAATTAACCACTCTGCCATCTCTCCATTCAAATTTGAATTTCTACTATATTTCGAAGAAGATCTGTCATGGATTCTCTTTTTCTTATGAGAAAATCTTTTCCATCAATCATCATCACTTCAGAAGGTCTATAACGAGAATTATAATTCGAAGACATAGAAAAACAGTAAGCTCCAGCATTTTGAATACACAAAATATCTCCTTCTCGTATTTCTGATATTTTTCTATTCAAACCAAAATTGTCTGATTCACATATATATCCAACTACATTATAAAAACGAAAACGACCTTTTGGATTAGAAATATTTTCAATATGATGATATGCATTATAAAACATAGGGCGAATAAAATGATTGAAACCTGAATCGATTCCTGCAAATATAGTAGAAACTGTATGTTTAATAACGTTAACACTTACTAAAAAGCATCCAGATTCACTAACCAAAAATTTACCAGGTTCAAATATCAAAGTAATGATTTTTCCATAATTTTTGCAAAAATGTTGAAACAGTTCCGTTATATATTTACTGAGCAAAGTTAAATCTGTTTGATCATCTTTTTTTTGATATGGAACTTTGAATCCACTTCCAAAATCTATATAATCAAGATTGGGAAAATCCTTAGCAATTCTTAATAACACTTTTGCTCCATTTATAAATGATTGAATTTCTGATATATCAGATCCCGTATGCATATGTAATCCTTCTATTTTCAATCCTGTATTTTTTAATATTTGATTCATATGAGGAATTTGATAATAAGAAATTCCAAATTTGGAATCAATATGTCCTACTGAAATTTTTGAATTTCCCCCTGCCATGACATGTGGATTAATTCTTATTCCTATAGAATGATGAGGAAAATATTCTCCAAATTGTTCTAAAATAGACAAATTGTCTAAATGGATTCGAACTCCTAACTCTACTGCGTTTTTCACTTCTTTTATAGAAACACCATTGGGTGTGAATATTATTTCATCTGGAAGAAAACCCGCTTTTAATCCTATTTTTATTTCCTGTATAGAAACGGTATCTAATCCACATCCCATTTTTTTCAGAAATTTCAATATATTTAAATTAGTATTTGCTTTACAGGCATAATTAATGGTCAATTTTTGAATATCTAAAAAAGAATTTTTCAATTTTTGAAATTGATCCTTCATTTTTTCAGAATCATATATATATAATGGAGTGCCGTATTGTTTTGCTAATTTGATTAAATCTATTTCATGGAATGGGGTCCTTTGACTATTTTCTATATTTTCATTCATTATATAATGAAATATTCTATCAATTTTAACACAAAAAATAACATAATTTTTTATGATTCTGACAAAAGAGATAAATGAATGACATCATTCATATTTCTAACATAATCAAAAGTTACTCCTTTTACATGTTCTGGTTTAATTTCTTCTACATCTCTTTTATTTTCCTTGGAAAGAATGATTTTCTTGATGTTAGCACGTTTAGCTGCTAAAATTTTTTCCTTTATACCTCCTACAGGTAAAACTTTTCCTCTTAAAGTAATTTCTCCCGTCATTGCTATATACGGTTTGGTTTTTCTTTTTGTATATATGGATACTAAAGAAGTTAACATGGTTATACCAGCAGATGGTCCATCTTTTGGAACCGATCCTTCTGGTACATGTATATGTACATTTTTTTCTTCGAACATGATGGGATCTATATTAAATTCTTGATAATGAGCTTTAATATATTGCATAGCGATCGTTGCGGATTCTTTCATAATTTCTCCTAAATTTCCTGTTATACTCAAATGACCTTTCCCATTAGATAAACTAGATTCAATATATAATATATCTCCACCAAAATGAGTCCAAGCTAATCCAGTTACCACTCCTGGATCATTATTTCCTTCATAACGATCTGGCTCATGAGGAATTCCAAGAATACTCTCTATTTTTTCAATACTTAACCGTTTTACATACTTTTTATTCATAGCTATATGCTTAGCAACATAACGTGTTAATTTAGCTATGTGTTTCTCCAGGTTTCTCAATCCAGATTCTCTGGTATAACTTTCAATTACTTTTTCTATTTGTCTTTTTCCAAGTGTTAGATGATATTTGTTGAGTCCATTTTCTTTTAACTGTTTAGGTAAAATGTGTTTTTTTACAATGTATGTTTTTTCTTCTATGGTATATCCATTAATTTCTATGATTTCCATTCGATCAACAAGAGCTGGTTGTATATGAGAAATAGAGTTCGCAGTTGCTAGAAATAATACTTTTGATAAATCATACCCCATTTCCAAAAAATTATCATAAAATTCAGTATTTTGTTCTGGATCTAAAACTTCTAACATAGCAGATGATGGATCCCCATTAGTTCCTATACCCATTTTATCAATTTCATCCAAAACTAAAACAGGATTAGAAGTTCCCACTTTTCGTATGGACTGTAAAAGTCTACCAGGCATAGCTCCAATATAAGTTCTTCTGTGACCTCTAATTTCTGATTCATCATGTAATCCTCCTAGAGAAATTCGTGCATATTTTCTTTTGAGAGCTGTAGCAATGGATGTACCCAATGATGTTTTTCCGACTCCTGGTGGCCCGTAAAAACATAAAATAGGAGCACGCATATCGCCTCTTAATTTTAATACGGCTAAATATTCTATAATACGTTCTTTGACTTGATCTAATCCATAATGATCTCTATCTAATATTCTTTGTGCGTATTTTAAATCAAAATTGTCTTTTGAATATTGTTTCCAAGGAAGATCTATCATTAGCTCTAGATAATTTCTTTGTACCGTATATTCAGGCATTTGAGGATTTGTTCTTTGCATTTTTATCAGTTCTCTATCAAATTGTTTTTTTGCTTCTTGAGTCCATTTTTTTCTAGTAGCTTTATCACGCATATCATCTATTTCTTTTTCATAAGAAATATCCCCTAATTCTTCTTGAATAGCTTTAATTTGTTGATGTAAAAAATATTCTCTCTGTTGCTGATCCATATCATTTCGTACACGAGATTGAATATCATTCTTCAATTTAATTTGCTGATGTTCTACATTGAGGAATCGTAAAGTTTCTATTGCTCTTTTTTTTAAATCATCGTATTCTAATAATTGTTGTTTATCTCCTATTGATAAATTCATATTTGCAGCTACAAAATTGATTAAAAAAGATGGACTTTCTATGTTTCGTATAGCAATACTTGCCTCTGATGGTATATTGGGATTATCTTGAATAATTTTTATAGCAATATCTTTTATTGATTCTACCAAAGCAATATATTCTTTATCCTTACAGGAAGGTTTCTTTTCTTCTAAAGCGATAATTTCAGCTTTAAAATATGGATCGTTTTGAATAAAACGACTGATTTTGAATCTTCTTTTTCCCTGTAAAATAACAGTAGTGTTTCCATCAGGCATTTTTAACAATTTTAAAATTTTAGCTACGGTTCCTACGGAATATAAATCTTGTTCACTGAGATTTTCTATTCCAGGATTTTTTTGTGTTAAGACTCCTACTGTTTTGTCCAATCCATAAGCATCTTGTAGTAATTGGATGGATCCACTTCTACCTGCAATAATTGGAAAAACAATTCCAGAATACAAAACCATATTTCTTACTGTTAGGATACCTAATTGTTCGGGAACTTCGTCTTTAAGTAATTGATCTTCTTCATCTTGACTCATTAATGGAATAAATTCTGCTTCAGACTCAAAACTAGATCCGGTAAATGTATTTTTTAATAACATAAAAAAATAGATTTCATACTTACTGTGATGATTTTTTTATGAAAAAAACCTCCACTTGATTAAATATACTGTTTTCTATATGAAAAAAAAAACCTCTATAAAAGCTACTTTTTTTTCAAAGTACGTTCATAAACATCTATCTAATATTCAATATGTTTCAATTTTCAATCATTTCCAAAAAATGATTTTCTGTTAAAATTTTGATATGATGTTTATCTATACTTTTTTTTAGTTTGGATCCATAGTTATTTCCAACTATGATAAAATCAATTTGATTGTTTACATTGTTAAAAACTATACCTCCAAACGATTCAATGATAATTTTGGCTTTTTTACGAGTCATACAAGATAATTTACCTGTAAAAACAAAATATTTACCTTGAATAGGATGTATTTTATTTTTTGTCATGGAAAAATCAGAACAAAAATTCAATCCTAATTGAATAAGAACTTGAATTAATTTTTTATTTTCTTGAACAGAAAAGTAATGAATAATACTTTTTGAAATTTGATTTCCTATTCCTGGAATGGATATTAAATCATTATATTTTGCATTCATTAAAGAATGAATATCCAAAAAATTGATTGTTAATTTTTGAGATATATCTTCTCCAACATGACGAATTCCCAAAGCATATAATACATTATGATAAGGAGTCTTTTGTTTAGATATGTGGATATTATGAATCATGGTTTTTGCTAATTTTTCTTTGATTCCATTTATTTGGAGTAATTGTTCTATTTTTAATTGAAAAAAATCATGAAAATGAGATAACACACCATTGTTATATAATTTTTCAATCATTTTATAACCAATTTTTTTTATATTCATAGCATTATCACTGACAAAATGTTTCAATTTCATAATTATTTTAGAAGAACAATTTCCATGCATACAATAGAATAATTGTTTTTTTTTTATTAAATAACTATGACATGATGGACATTTTTTGATAAATGGGATAGGAAATGCATTGACGGATCTTTTTTGCTCATTTATTTTGGTGATTTTTGGTATTACATTACCCCTTTTTTCTAATAAAAAAGTATCTTCATAATGAATTTTATTTTTTTTTATGAAATTGATATTGTATAAGGAGACTCTTTTTACTGTTGTTCCACTCATTGGAGTAGGATCAACATTCGCTACAGGAGTAATAATACCGGTTCTTCCAATTTGGAAAGTTAATCCTATTAATTTAGTTTCTGAATATGGTTGTTTGAATTTATAGGCTATTGCCCATCTTGGATATTTTTTGGTATATCCTAAAATCGATTGTTTTTCATATTCATTGATTTTAATGACTATTCCATCTATTTGATAAGAAAGTTTATTTTGGTAATGGGACCAAAAGTCTATCAATCGAAAAACTTCTTTGATGTTTTTGCAAATACGTGTATGATATGGAATATTAAAACCCCAATATTTCATGATTTGTAAAGAATCGTATTGATTGATATGAAATTCTGTGCTTACTGCATGAAATGCTATACAACATAATATTTTTTTTTGGTATGATTTGTTTTGAACATTAAGTAACATTCCACTAGCTGTATTTCTTGGATTAGAATATAGTTTGAATCCATGTTTTAGGCGTTGTTGATTCATTTTTTCAAAATGATGAATAGGTATGAATATTTCTCCTCGTATTTCGATATATGAAGGATAATGATTCCCTATCAATCTTAGGGGAATCGAATTGATGATTGGGATGTTTCTTATCACATTTTCTCCTTTTTCTCCATTTCCACGAGTTATGGCTTGTATAAGAATGCCATTTTTATAAATCAGATTGATAGCTACTCCATCATACTTTGGTTCACATATAAAGGAAAAATTGTTAATCGATTTTTCTATTTTATTATTCCATTTTTTTAATTCTTCTTTAGAATAAGAATTATTAATAGAATACATTTTATATTTATAATTGATAGCCTTGGATTTTTTCTGTTCTATTTCCGATCCTATTTTTAAAGTAGGAGAAGATGAATCAAAACATTCAGGGTATTTTTTCTCTAAATCATATAGTTTTTTCAATTTTTTATCAAAATCAAAATCAGATATGTCCGAATAACTAAAATTGTAATATTTTTTATTGAGTATTGATAATTCTTTTCTTAATCTATATATTTTTTCTTTTATTTTTTTATTAGTCATTTTATTATTTTTTTATTGTATCCATCATATTTAGCACGAATCATTCTATCAAAACATTGAAAATATTTTTTAATTTTTATATGAACAAATCCATTTCTTTTTTAGAATAAGAATCATATCCGTGTAAATCAATGGACGAATTGCGAAATCAACATAAACTACATTAGTAAATTTTTTTTTCATCCAGAAATAAATTTTTTGATAGAATATTAAAGGATCTTCATACGGAACAAATCATTCCTTATCAGGTTCATATTGTATAATATGATAACTGAGTAATTTTTGTTTCGAATATTTAGGATTTCTTACGATAATAGTTGGTCTATGAATTATTTTTTCATATATCGTTTTCCAAAATGTCAACTTTGGTAAAGTCAATTTTTACATTATGTTTGGATGTATGATTTATGAATACAGATATCATTTATGGTTCATCATCAATCGTATCAATATTTTATATATCATTTAATATACAAAATACGAGTTCTTGTGTTTCATCCTTTATAATCAATACTTTTTCATTAACAAAAAATATTTTATTCCAAAAATAAGAATAACCTATTATATATTGAATAGGCCTATGATTTTTTCAATTTTCATAATTTGTTTCATTCACTTTCTGTAATAAAAAACGAATGTTTGATATAAAAAGGAATTTCATCAATATATTGGTATCATTACATTGTAAAATAAGGAATTAAAAAGAATCGAATATCCAGCTTTTGATATGATTGATATAAAATGGAACAATTCTTTTGAAATCATAAATAAATTGGATCAATATATTTCATTGTATTTTTTTTTTTTATAAAAAAGTACTTACTTTTAATCAAACCATATTCATATGAATCAATATCATGTTAAATGATGATACTATTACAGCATTAGCTACTCCTTTTGGTTATGGATCGATTTCTGTCATTCGTATTTCAGGAAATCAATCCATATCTATTGTTAGTAAAATTTTTTTTTCTATACAAAAAAATAAAAAACTAGAAGATCAACCTACACATACTATTCATTTAGGATATATTCAAGATAATAATAACAATAAAAAATATTCTTTTTTAGATAAAGTATTAGTTTCTGTTTTTAGGAATCCTTTATCTTATACAGGAGAAAATATGGTGGAAATTTCCTGTCATGGATCTTATTATATACAACAAAATATTTTGCAACTTTTAATTCGAAATGGCGTGCGTTTAGCTCGTGCTGGTGAATTTACATTTCGTGCTTTCTTAAATAAGAAAATAGATTTATCACAGGCTGAAGCAATATCCGATCTGATTTCATCTGATAATAAAGTTTATCACGATATTTCTTTACAGCATGTTAAAGGTTCATTATCTAATATGATTAAAAAATTAAGACAAGATTTATTAGATTTTTCATCTATGTTAGAATTAGATTTGGATTTTCACGAAGAAAAAGTATCGATTTCTGATAGAATGGAACTATGTAATTTTTTACAAAAATTGATCAAAATAATCAAAAATTTAGTTGAATCATTTTCATTAGGAAATGCGATAAAAACAGGTATCATTGTAGCAATTATCGGGGAAACAAATGTAGGTAAATCTACATTATTTAATCAAATTATTCAAGAAGATCGTTCTATTATATCCCCTATAGGAGGAACGACTAGAGATATTATAGAAGAGTCTATGATTTTAAAAGGAATTCCAATTCGATTTTTAGATACTGCAGGAATGAGGAAAAATGTACATGATCCAATAGAATATATGGGTATTAAAAATACGATGAAAAAAATTGAAAATTCTCAATTAATATTATATGTTTTTGATTCTTCATTCAATGAAAAAAAACAAAAAGAAATGATTCATATAATTCAAAATATTTATAAAAAAAATTCGCAAAAAATAATTTTTGCCATAGCAAATAAATCTGATATTTGTCATTTTCATGATTATATCGATATCAAGTCCAAAGTAGATGGATTGTTTCATATTTCTGCAAAAAACGGAGAAGGAATTGAAGAAATGCTAAACTATTTAAGCTGTGTTTTTATGAAAAAATTAAAAAAAAGAAAATATATTGTTTTACAAAGTAGACACTATGAATCATTTAAGAATTCATTGAATGAAATCCAATTCGCTTATGATTCTTTAAAACGAGGTATATCAGAGGAATTGATTCTCATTCATATTAAATGTGCATCAAATCATTTGGGTGAAATCATAGGAGAGATAACAAGTGAAGACATATTGAACAATATTTTTTCTAAATTTTGTATTGGAAAATAAATTTTGTATGTTACCAAACATGTTCACTCCTGTGAGAGTACGCTTTGCTCCTAGTCCTACAGGTCCCATTCACTTAGGTGGAATCAGGACTGCTTTATACAATTATTTATTTGCTAAAAAAAATGGAGGAAGATTTATTCTCAGGATGGAAGATACAGATCAAAAAAGATATATACGCAATGCAGAATCTCATATATTAGAATCATTAAAATGGTGTGGAATCGTTCCAGATGAAGGAATTGGTTTTGGTGGACCTTTTTCTCCTTATTATCAATCCAAACGCGGATATATTTATCGTTTTTATTTGAATCAATTATTACAAAATGGATACGCTTATTATGCTTTTGATTTAGATCAAGATCTTGATCAGAAAAGAACAGATTTTCAAAAACATGGGATTTTTTTTTCTTATAATTACAAAACTCGTATGAATTTTAATAATTCATTAACCATGACAAAAAAAAAATTAGCCATTAAACTGAAAGATCAAAATCCATATGTCGTGAGATTTAAAATGAATCCAGGAGAACAATTGAAAATCCATGATATTATTCGTGGAAATATAGAGATGAATACGAATTATTTAGATGATAAAATTCTTTTAAAATCTAATGGTACCGCTACATATCATTTAGCTAATACAATAGATGACCATTTAATGAAAATAACTCATGTTATTCGAGGAGAAGAATGGATATCTTCTATGTTTTTTCATATATTATTGTATCGTTCTTTTGGATGGAATCCACCTTATTTTGCTCATTTACCTTTAATATTAAAAAAAAATGGAAAAGGAAAAATGAGCAAAAGAAATTATGAAGAAACGATAGACCCCATATTTCCTATCAAATGGATGGATCCAAATACTAAAAAGATGATTCCTGGATATAGAGAATTAGGATATCTTCCAGAATCATTCATCAATATGTTGGCTTTGTTAGGATGGAATCCTGGAGGAAATCAAGAAATATTCTCTTTAAAAGAATTAGAACAATCTTTTTCTCTTGAAAAGATTCAAAAATCTGGTGTTCTTTTTAATATGAAAAAGATGGTTTGGTTTAATAGAAGGTATTTAAATCGGAATAAGGAAAAAGTGTTTACTTTTTTATGTAAAGAGCTAAAAAAACGTTCTATTTTTCATCGGTATAAAAAAAATTATTTGTATCGGGTGATCGATCTCACTATCGATCGAATTCATTTCATTCATGAAATATGGGATCATTCTTTTTATTTTTTCATAGATCCATATTATTATGATCAACAATATTTGTTGTATAACCATGAAAAATACCAATATTTTCTACATCAATTAGAAAAATTACATAACTTGTTATTCAGTGTGACTCCATTTACATTGGATAATTTAAAAATAGTTTTTCAAGATAAAGTCGATAAAAATATGTGGAAAATTTATATGAAATTAATGAGATTATCTCTAGTAGGTGTTTTCAAAGGCGTGGATATTATGATTATTTTAGAAATGATTGGAAAAAAACAAAGTATGAATCGTATCAAAAAATTGATTAACGAAATTAATACAAAAACAATTTGAAGATTTTTTTGTAATTTATAAAAAACATACAAAAAAAATTTCGATGTTGAAACATTATGAAAACATTATGGTCATAACTCCTATATTATCGGATGATCAGGCAAAAAAAACAGTAAAAGAATATGAAAATTATATAATAAACCAAAAAGGAACAATCATTTGTCAAGAATACTGGGGATTAAAAAAATTTGCGTATCCAATACAAAAAAAAAAAAGTGGATGTTATCATTTATTTGAATTTTTATTCAATTCTCATTTAATTTCTGAATTAGAATTGAAATTAAAACAAGATGAACGTATTTTACGGTTTTTAACCGTTAAACTCAACCAATATGGAATAGAATATTCCGTTAATCGAAGGAATAAACTTTTTAAAAATAAAGAAAAATGATGAATTTACTTTCAGAAGAATCTAATCAAAAACATAATTCCAAGAAATTAAAAGGAGATCATGATTTAAGATATTTATCTCCTATTAAGATTGAAACGAAAGTCAAAAAAAAATATTGTTATTTTGAAAAGAGAAATATAAAATATATAGATTATAAAGATTCTGTATTTTTAACAAAATTTCTGAATGCACAAGGTAAAATCCTACCAAGACGGATTACAGGTACTTTACAAAAAAATCAACATAAATTGAATGCGGCAATTAAGAGATGTAGACAAATAGGTCTTCTTCCTTTTGTGACAGATGATTTAAGATAAATGTATCTATTATGAAAATTATTTTAAAAAAAGACGTAGACAATTTAGGATTTCAATATGATGAATTAGATGTAAAATCTGGTTATGCTAGAAATTATTTAATTCCAAAAGGATTTGCGGTAATATCTTCCCCTGGAGTAAAAAAAAATATTTCGGAAATGTTTAAACAACGTTCTAAAAATGAACGTTTTTTAATGGATAAATTACAAAAGATAAAGGAAAAATTAAAAAAATTAGTGATCGAAATCCCGGTGAAAGTGAATAAAAGAGGAAAAATTTTTGGTTCTATTAATAATCATGATATCATGATTATTTTAAATAAAAATGGCATATCTATAGATAAAAAATGTATCAGAATTCCAGGAAATAAATCTATAAAAACAATAGGAAAACATCATGCTCATATACATTTGCACAAAAAAATAGAATTTTTACTAAATTTCGAAGTATTAGCTATTTCTTAATATATCATATATTAAAAATAAATTCAATACTAGGATCCTCATAGTAATGATCCATGATAATGTATTTAAAATCAATTCGTTGATAAACATTCCCATTTTTTCCGGATATCATGTAAAATGAACTAATGGAATGATAGCAAAACTAATTTGTATCAATAACATAATTTGACTTATAATTAATAGTTATGTCGTTCCTTTTTATCCATCAAAAAAAATATGCCATAATAGCAAGTACGATTACCTTTAATCTTGTAATGATTCTTCTTATCCAAGGTTGTAATCGAATATTTCAAAATTCTTCCATTACAATTTTTCCAGATAAAGTTCCAGTAAGCGTCGAATTTTTTCCTGATGCAAGAAGAGCAATAGCAAACAATATATCAGCAAAACTATCACCTTAAATTAGATGGAGTCATTTGTGTGCATCCATAATATCTGCTACATCCGTGTATCCGTATTTATGAAAAGTAGATGCAAATTTCATCAATATAGATGAATGAATCCAAAAAGCTAAATATCAATAGAATGGCCTGTCTATAGTAGCGTATGTAATAGCCATTTTTTTTCCATCATTGGTACGTGAATAATTTCTAGTTTGTATAATACTTGAATGTATATAAAGATGATGTGGCATGACTGGATAAGATAATATTCCTATATATATAAAATGTACGTAAGTTCTTGATAATATAAATATGGGGTATGACTACTTGTAATATAGAAGTAATTTTTGGTTTGTAACTACAAATTTTCAAACTGAAACAAATGAAAATGGGAAGAATGAATATAGCAACGATACATTCAATATATCTAAATCCTTTGTACTGAAAAAACAAGAATAATAAAAACATCGATAGTCGGAAGAAAAACCCCCATGTCATAGGTAGACCAAAAAGGAATTTAAATGCAAGAACAGATCCCATAATTTCTGATAAATCACAATCTGAAATAGAAATTTTACAAAGAATACATTATATAACATTAATAAAATGAGCATAGTGATCTCTACAAACTTCTGCTAAATCTCGTTCACAAACAATTCCTAATTTTAGGTATAAATATTGTAAAATAATAGCAAACAAATTAGATATCAACATAACGGATCAAATTATATAACCGAATTTATACCATTCCAGTTATATCGGAAGTCCAATTAACAGGATCCATATATCCTACATCGACCATGAAACCTGGTCCAGTAAACGAAAGAATCTTTTTCCCAATACTTTGTTGTTTAGGAACGGATATAGAAGAACAAACTGATGAAAGGGATGGATATGTTTTTTTTCCATTCTGTAGAAGATTTTTTTTGGGTATATATGATCAAAATAAAAAATATAAAGTTAACCGTTTTAATACTTTTTATTTTGTAAATTTGTATATACATTGATCTGTGACAATACAATGATAGAAATCCGAATGGAAAAAAAATTGTATTGATTGGAATAATTTTTATATTTCTTTGATTGATGATACTACTTTGTAGTACCTAAGTAAATTCAATCTTTCTTAATTTTCATGAAAAGAATAGCAATACAAGGTGTAAAGGGGTGTTTTCATCATGCAGCAGTTTTAACATATTTTAAAGGATGCAACTATCAATTATTGGAATGTAATTCTTTTAAAGAATTAGCCCATTCGGTTGCTCATTCTGATGTAGATACTGGAGTAATGGCTATAGAAAATACTATAGCGGGAACGATATTGACAAATTATAGACTCATTTCGGAGTATAAATTAAAAATCATAGGAGAAATATATATGCCAATACAACATCATTTAATGGCTTATCCTGGACAAAAATTAACAAATATCAAAGAAATTTATTCTCATCCTATGGCTATTTTACAATGTGAATCGTTTATCTATGGGCATCCTGAAATAAAAGTATCCGAATATTCAGATACAGCATCAGCTGCTAAGTATATATCTCAATACAAAAAAAAAGGAATTGCAGCAATTGCTTCTGAACATGCAGCTACAGAATATGGATTAGAGATCCTATTTCATAGGATACAAACTATTTCAAGTAATTTTACAAGGTTTTTTGTGATTAAAAATGGCTCGTATATGGATGATGGATGTTCTTATTCTTTTGATAAAGCTTCTTTGAAATTCAAAATATCACATACTATTGGTAGTTTATCGAAAATATTAGGTTTTATATCTCATTTGGGTATGAATATGACAAAAATTCAATCCATTCCTATTTTAAAAAAACCTTGGGAATATTCATTTTATGTGGACATCATATTTAATCATGTAAAAGATTATTATAAAATGAAAAAGAAAATACAAAATATTTCATGTATTTATAAATTATCAATTATGGGAGAATATAAAAATGGAATAATAAGAAAATCATGATTGTACCATCAAAAAAAATATCTTATATATCGGAATATTTTTTTTCGAAGAAAATGAAAGAAATTGTTTTTCTTGAAAAAAATGGTGCAAAAATCATTAATTTAGGAATAGGGAATCCAGATCTTCTTCCACCATATGGTGTCATATCTAAAATGAAAAAAGCATCGGAATATGATCATGCAAATACTTATCAAAGTTATATTGGAATAGAAGAGTTTCGTCATGCTATTTCTGATTGGTATCTTAAAATATATAAAGTTCAAGTAGATCCTGAATATGAAATATTACCTTTAATGGGATCTAAAGAAGGAATTATGCATATCAGCATGTCTTATCTAGACAAAAATGATCAGGTATTAATTCCCAACCCCGGTTATCCGACTTATTATTCTGTTTCCAAATTGTTGGAAGCGAAAATTGTTTATTACGATCTTCATGAAAAAGAAAATTGGTTTCCGAATATACAATTATTAGAATCTTCCTTAGATTTGTCTCAGGTAAAAATTATGTGGGTCAATTATCCTCATATGCCTACAGGTGCTACGGTTACATTGGAAAATTTAAAAAAACTCGTTTCTTTTGCGATAAAACATCGTATTTTACTTGTTTATGATAATCCTTATAGTTTTATACTGAATGATGATAGTTATTTAAGTATTTTTAATATAAAAAAATCAAAAATCATAGCTTTAGAATTGAATTCTTTAAGTAAGAGTTATAATATGCCTGGATGGAGAATTGGAATGGTAATAGGAAAGCGAGAATTTATTCAAAATATATTAAAAGTGAAAAGTCAAATGGATTCTGGAATGTATTATCCAATACAAATAGGAGCTATCGAAGCATTGAAACATGATATTCAATGGTTTCGAAAAATTAATGAGGAATATATGAAACGAAAAAAAGTGGTATGGGAAATATGTGATGCTTTTGATTTAAAATATTCTAAAAACAGTGCTGGTATTTTTGTATGGGCAAAATTAAATGGATTGGAACAAGATGATATCATATGGTCGGAAAATATTTTCCATAAATATCATATATTTATTACTCCTGGAAGAATATTTGGTACTAATGGAATGGGTTATGTTAGATTTTCCATATGTTGTCCTATAGAAATTTTGAAGGAAGCAAAAAATCGACTTTGTTTATGAATATTGGTATAATAGGATTAGGTTTAATTGGTGGGTCCATCGGTTTGGGGTTAAGACATTCCAATTTTGGAGATAGATTCATAGGTACAGATACTAATGATCACAATGCGAACTACGCACTGAGACTTGGTATTGTAGACGAGATCATTCCTTTAAATGATCTTGTCATGCAATCATCTATCATTATTTTATCTATTCCAGTAGATGGAATTGAAAAAATATTACCTAATATTTTGAATAATATTAAAGAAGATGCCGTGATTTTTGATACAGGATCTACTAAATATGATATCTGTCATAAAGTATCATCTCATCCAAAAAGAAGTAGATTTGTAGCCACTCACCCAATTGCAGGAGTAGAAGATTCCGGTCCCATTTCAGCACGTCATGACCTTTTTTATAGAAAAAATTGTATTATTTGTGACTCTGGACTTAGTGATCCAGAAGCCATGTCTGTTGTGATGAAAATTTATTCTATGATGGAAATGCATTTAATTTATATCACTTCTAAGGAACACGATTTCTATATTTCCTATATATCGCATTTACCTCATGTAATATCTTTTTCTTTATCTAATACCATACTAAAAATATTTCATAATCAAAAAGACGTTATTCATCATATAATGGGTAGCGGATTCAAATCTACTACACGTTTGTCAAAAAGCAACCCTGAAACATGGTTACCTATTTTTCTTTCTAATAAAAAAAATTTAATTCATGCTATAGATACTAATATTTATTATTTAGAATTATTTCGTAATTATTTATTGAATAATCAATTTCATAAAATTCATCAGTATCTTAAAAAAGGAAATGATATAAAAAATGTGTATAATTAATTTAATCAACGTGTCATGATGAACAAAGACATCCTTAATAATAATATAGATCGATCATGGATCGAAAAATGGAATAAACCTGTAGTGATATCTGGTCCTTGTAGTGCAGAAAGTGAAAAACAAGTTTTAGAAACGGCTGCTCAATTAAATCAACATCCTAATCTTGTTCATATATTTCGTGCAGGAATATGGAAACCAAGAACTAAACCAAATAATTTTGAAGGAATTGGAGAAAAAGGTCTAGAATGGTTAAATAAGGTCAAAAAAAATACTGGAATGTTAGTTGCAACAGAAGTTGCTAATAAAGAACATGTTAAGCTATGTTTATCTTTTAATATAGATATCCTTTGGATAGGAGCTAGAAGTACGGCAAGTCCATTCACTGTTCAAGAAATTGCAAACGCTTTAGAAGGAAATGAAAATACAATTGTTTTAGTGAAAAATCCAATACATCCGGATATTGAGTTATGGATAGGGGCTTTAGAACGTTTATTGAGCAAAGGTATTAAAAATTTAGGAGTCATACATCGTGGTTTTTATACTTATAAAAGTTCAACATATAGGAATCAACCAAATTGGATGGGATTATTAAAATTCAAAAAACTATTTCCAAGAGTTCCTGTTATATGTGATCCATCACATATTTGTGGAAATAGAAAAGGTATTTTAGATGTGGCAAAACAAGCATTGTCTTTTCATTGTGAAGGATTAATGATTGAAAGTCATTGCAATCCTGATCTTGCTTGGAGTGATGGAACACAACAAATCACTCCAAAGGTTTTGTTGAATATGATTAATCAATTGATGAAAGAAAAAAACATATTTTCTACACATCAGGAAAAATTAAATATTTGCAGAATTTTAATCGAGGAATTGGACGAAAATATCATTATCCTTTTGTATAACAGAATGAATATTTCTCGAAAATTAGGTCCATTGAAAATGGATTCCGATATAGCAACTGTTCAACCCGAAAGATGGAATTTTATCATGGATAAATATCTATCTTTAGGTAAGAAATTGAATATATCAGAAGAACTTTTAGAAAAAATATTTCAATTATTACATAAAGAGTCGATTAAAATTCAAAATGAGGTCAGAAAATAAATCAATAATCATTTTGATATAATGTCTTACTTATTTACCAGTGAATCTGTTTCCGAAGGACATCCCGATAAAATATCCGATCAAATATCAGATGCTATATTGGATCATTTTTTGGCAAACGATTCATCATCCAGAACGGCAATCGAAACTTTAGTTACAACTGGGCAAATCATAATAGCTGGAGAAGTACATTCTAAAACATTTGTAAATATTCAAAAAATAGCTAGAAATATTTTACGAAAAATAGGATATACAAGAAATGAATACAAATTTCATGCAGATTCTTGTGGAATATTATCATCTATTCAAGAACAATCTCCTGATTTAGTAAAGGGATTTCAGAATTTGAGAAAAGAAGACATAAAATCTGTAGATCAATGTATTGTTTTTGGTTATGCTATTAAAGAAACAAATAATTATATTCCTTTATCGTTAGAAATATGCCATCATTTATTGAAAGAACTATCATTCATTAGAAAAGAAGGAATAGCAATGACTTACTTACGTCCAGATGCTAAATCTCAAATTACTATAGAATATTCTCCATATAATATTCCAATTAGGATTCATACGGTAGGACTTTCGATTCAACATGACGAATTTGATACCCAAGAAAAAATGAACAAGAAAATGATTTTTGATGTAAAAAATATTTTAATACCTAGAGTAATACAAAATTTTTTATCCAAAAATATCAAAAATCTATTTACACATCGAACTAAATATAGAGTGAATTCGACTGGTAGATTTATAATAGGAGGTCCTCATGGAGACACCGGACTAACTGGAAGAAAGATTATTGTGGATACTTATGGAGGAAAAGGTTCTCATGGAGGTGGATCATTTTCTGGAAAAGATCCATCTAAAATGGATAGATCCGGTGCTTATGCAGCTAGACATATAGCAAAAAATATTGTAGCTGCAGGAGTTTCGGATGAATTGTTGGTACAAATATCTTATGCAGCAGGTTATTCCAATCCCATCAATGTTTTTGTCAATACTTATGGTACGTCATCAATGAGCAATGAATTCATTACATCGAATATAAAAAAAATATTTGACTTACGGCCATACGATATAGAACAAAGATTAAAATTGCGTCACCCCATGTATGAAGAAACTTCGGTTTATGGACATATGGGCAGAATTCCCAAAAAAGTTTCCAAATTTTTTTGGGATGATAAAGGAAATCAAATAAGAAAAGATGTAGAACTTTTTACATGGGAAAAATTAGATTATATACCAATAATACAAGATATTTTTAAATTAAAAAATTAGTTTTTTTTATGTCTTACAATTTATTGATTGGAAAAAAAGGAATTATATTTGGAGCATTAGATGAAGATTCAATTGCTTGGAAAGTAGCAGAACGTGCACATGAAGAAAAAGCAATATTAGTATTAACTAATACTCCAGCTTCTTTAAGAATTGGAAATATTCATAAATTGTCTGAAAAAACGAATTCTATGATGATACCTGCAGATGCAACGTCGATTTCGGATCTTCATATGTTGTTTGATAAGGCGTTGATTCATTTTGGAGGTAAGATTGATTTTTTGTTACATTCTATTGCAATGTCCATTAACCTAAGAAAGGGTTTCACATATCCTTGTATCAATTATGAATTTTTAAAAAAAGGATGGGATATTTCTGCTGTTTCCTTTCATAAAATTATGAAAGTTGCATGGGAAAAACAAGCCATGAAAAAATGGGGATCGATTGTCGCATTGACTTATATTGCTTCTCAACGATGTTTTCCTCATTACGGAGATATGTCGGATTATAAATGTTATTTAGAAAGTATCACACGAAATTTTGGTTACTATTGGGGAAAGGAGAAAAAAGTTAGGGTAAATACAATATCACAATCACCCTGTGTAACCCGATCTTCAAAATCGATTCAAGGATTACAACAATTTATGATGATGTCTGAAAAAATATCTCCATTAGGAAACGCTACATCACAAGATTGTGCTAATTATATTATTACACTTTTTTCGGATTTAACGAGAAAAGTCACAATGCAAAACCTATATCATGATGGTGGATTTTCTAGTACTGGATTGAGTGAAATGATCAAATGATCGATTCTATCAAATCGTGATAATACGGAATAAAATTATTGTTATCTTAAAGGAAACATGAAAAAAATTATAGCTCCATCTTTAATTTCAGCTGATTTAGCATTTTTATATCGTGATATAGAAATGTTAAATAACAGTGAAGCAGATTGGTTCCATATTGATATTATGGATACATCTTTTGTTTCGAATATATCTTTCGGATCTTTATTTACAAAATATGTAAAAAAATACACTAATAAACCAATAGATGTTCATTTAATGATTCTTCGTCCAGAATGTTTCATACAAGAATTCAAAAATAGTGGAGCGAATCATTTGCATATTCATTACGAAACTTGTATTCATTTACATAAAACAATTTCTTATATTAAAGAATATGGAATGAAAGTGGGTATAGCTGTGAATCCACATACTCCAATATTTCTTTTACAAGACGTGATCAATGATGTTGATTTTGTTCTATTGATGAGTGTCAATCCTGGTTCATGTGGACAAAAGTTCATCGAACAAACATATCAGAAATTAAAAGAAACTAAAGATTTAATATTAAAAAAAGATTCTTCTGCTCTTATAGAAATTGATGGAGGAGTGAATGTAGAAAATTCTTCTTTATTGTTCGATAATGGAGCAGATATCTTAGTATCAGGATCTACAATTTTTTCCAATTCTCATCCAAAAAAAATTATTCGTCAAATGAAATTTGGAGGATTATAATAATCAAGAAAAAAAAGAAAAATCATGATTTCGAAAAAAATGAAAGAGAAAATACTTTCTTCTTCTTGTATAGAAGATGTGATTGGAGATTTTGTACAATTAAGAAGAAGTGGATTAAATTATAGAGGGTTAAGCCCCTTTTCAAGGGAAAAAAATCCTTCTTTTATCGTTTCTCCTATAAAAAAAATATGGAAAGATTTTAGTTCTGGAAAAGGTGGAAACATTATTACTTTTCTTATGGAACATGAACATTTTTCTTATGAAGAATCATTATCCTATTTAGCTAAGAAATATCATATTGAACTTTATAATGAAGAATTTCATGAAAAAAATGAGAATGATAAGAATTATGATAAACTATATACTATACAAAAGTATGCAAAATATGTATTTATCAAGCAATTATATTCAACAAAAGAGGGGAAAGATATTGGATTGGATTATTTAATTCAAAAAAGAGGGTTTAAATCGGAAATTATTCAAGAATTTCAATTGGGATATGCTCTCAATTATTGGAGAACATTTACTGAAGAAGCTTTGAAAAAAGGGTTTATTCTATCGGATCTCATCAAATCTGGTTTGACTGTTCCGAGAAAAAATAACAATCATTTTGATCGTTTTCGCAAACGAATCATGTTCCCAATACACGATTGGTCCGGAAAAATTATTGGTTTTGGTGGAAGAAATATTGATGATGGATCTTGTCATATAAAATATATGAATTCATCGGAAAGCGATATTTTCCAAAAAGGAAAAACATTATATGGTTTATTTCAATCTAAAAAATATATTTTAAAAGAAAACTTGTGTTATTTAGTGGAAGGGTATACTGATGTTATTTCTTTACACCAATCAGGAATCAAAAATGTAGTTTCTTCTTCTGGAGTTTCACTCACTATCTATCAAATATCATTGATTAAGAAATTCACAAAAAATATCATCATTTTTTATGATGGAGATTATTCCGGAATCAAAGCTTCTTTGAGATCTATTAATATGATATTAGAACAAGGAATGAATTTGCGTTTACTATCGGTCCCTAAAGGATATGATCCTGATTTGATATCGAAACAATATTCTCATATGGAATTAAAACATTTTTTGGATCGACATAGTTATAATTTTATTTCTTTTAAAAAAAAAATATTTAGTGAATTCTATAGTGATGATCCAGTGAAAAAATCATTTTTAGTTGATAGTATTTTGCATAGTATATCAAAAATATGGAATCTCATACAGAGAGAATTATTCTTGCAAGAGGCTTCTAGAATACTAAACATACGTCAAGATATTTTAATTTTTGAATTGGAAAGAATCAATAAAAAACAATCAACTAATCGAAAAAAAAGTATTCATAGTTTGATTATTCAAAATAGTGATAATGAAAAATATAATTTTCAAATCAAATTAAACAATCATGAAAAAGATGTCGTAATTTTCCTAGAAAAAAAATTAATAGAATTAATTTTAAATCATGGGAATAAAACAATCAAAATAGATGGAAAACTGATGACCGTTTTTGAACGATTACTTCATTTTTTCAAATATTGGAAAATATCTTTTATTTCGAAAGAAAACCAAAATATTTTTTTGAAAAAAAGTGTTCCTTTTACAGGACAAAACCAAAACAAAAAATGGAATCTATTATCAAAATGGAAAAAAAAAGGAATTCAAATTCCTTCGGAAGAAGATCATCTGCATCAATATGTAGATGACATTTTATTAAAATATAAATCTTTATATATTTTAAAATTAATTCAAAAAGAAATTGATAATATCAAACATATCAACAATAGTAAATGTGTTATAAAAAAGATTATGTATTTAACAAATATGAAAAATAAAATTTTTAAAAAATTACATAGGTATGTATGATCATACAAATTTTTTTATAAATTCGCAATTATATATAAATAAAGAGTAATGAAAAATTTGATATCTCAAAAAGCACCGAACTTTACCGCTAATGCAGTATTAAATGGAAAAGATTTGATACAAGATTTTACTTTAGAACGATTTCAAGGTAAAAAATATGTATTGCTTTTTTTTTATCCAAAAGATTTTACATTTGTTTGTCCTACAGAGATATATGCTTTTCAAAACAAAATAAAAGATTTTGAAATAAGGAATGTACAAATGATAGCCGTATCTACAGATTCGGAACAGTCTCATTGGGCCTGGTTACATACTCCAAAAGAAGAAGGAGGCATATTGGGAGTCACTTATCCTATTGTTTCGGATATCAATAAAACTATATCATATGATTATGGAGTTTTATCTGGAAATTTTCATTATTGCAACAAAAATGAAAAATGGAAAGTATCGGGAGAGTTAATTGCTTATAGAGGTTTATTTATAATCGATAAATTAGGAATTATACGACATATTTTAATCAATGATTTTCCTTTCGGTAGAAATGTGAATGAAGCGATTCGTATGATCGATGCGATTCAACATCATGAAAAAAGTGGAGAAGTTTGTCCAGCAAATTGGAAAAAGGGAGAAAAAACCATGAAAGCCAATCGTGAGGGAATTATAGATTATTTGTCATATTAAAATAAAATATTCAAAAAGTATTGAAACAAAAAGTTGCATTTTATACTATAGGATGTAAGTTGAATTATGCGGAAACATCAACTATATCTAGAAAGTTTTCCAATTTATATTATAAACACGTTTCTTTTAAAAGCTATGCTGATATTTATGTAATTAACAGTTGTTCCGTAACTAGAAATGCCGAAATCAAATTTCGAATGTTAGTTCGTAAAGCAAAGAGTATGAATTCGAAAGCCTTTATTATAGCAATAGGATGCTATGCGCAACTTAATTATAAAGAAGTATCATCTATTATGGGAGTGAGTTTAGTTTTAAGATATGAAGAAAAATCTCGAATAATAGATTATATTTCTAAAAAAAAAAAGAATATTACGAAAACAGAAAAGAAAAAATATTCTTATTTTCCTTCATTTTCTATTGCGGGAGATCATAGATCTCGTTCTTTTCTAAAAATACAGGATGGATGTGATTACAAATGTAATTATTGTGTGATTCCTAGATCTAGGGGACCTTCAAGATCTGAAAAAATAGAAAATATATTGAATAATATTCATTTTCTCATAAACAAAGGAGTGAAAGAAATTGTTTTTACCGGAATAAATATTGGAGATTATCAAGAAAAAATATATACTAAAAGTAGTCATACATATACATTTTTCGATTTAATCAAAATGATAGAAGATCAAATAAAAGAAAAAGTAAGAATACGTTTATCATCCATAGAACCTAATTTGTTAAAAAACGAACTTATTGATTTTTTATCCAAAAGTAAATGTTTTGTACCTCATTTTCATATTCCGTTACAATCGGGTAGTAATACGATTTTAGGATCTATGTCAAGACGTTATAATAGAGAACTGTATCAAGAAAAAATATATAGAATCAAACAATCCAATCCTGAAGCTTGTATAGGTTCAGATGTTATTGTTGGATTTCCTGGAGAAAAACATCAACATTTTTATGAAACATATCAATTTTTGGAAAAATTAGACCTTTCATATCTTCATATATTTACTTATTCTCCAAGACCATATACAAAATCTATTTCTATGTCAGGACACGTATCTAAAAAAATTAAAAATAAACGGAATAAAGTATTGAGAATACTTTCATATAAAAAGTACCGTATTTTTTGTGAAATGCAAATTTTCACAAAAAAGACAGTACTTTTTGAAAAGTCGACTAACAATAAAAAATATTTATATGGTTATACAGAAAATTATATTAGAACTAAAATTCTGAAAAAATTAATAAAGCCAATATATTATCATAATACGTTACAAAATGTGATTCTAACGGAAATAGATAAAGATGGAATTGTGATAGCCAATCCATTCAATTAATTTTCATTTTGTGAATGTTTTCATATCATATCCACATTAAATATTTTTTCAAAAGATTTTTTAATTTGATATTTTACTTCATGAAATGAAACTTTTTTTTTGAAAAACTCTTTTAAAGAAGTGACTTTTCTATTTTGAATTCCACAAGGAATGATATAATTGAAATAATTCAGATTTGTATTCACATTTAAAGCAAATCCATGCATGGTAATCCAACGACTGATTCTAATTCCCATAGCACATATTTTTTTTTGATTATTTAACCATACTCCAGTTTTCCCTTTTTCTCTGATTCCATGAATTTTGTAATTACTCCATAAAAAATGGATAATAACCTCTTCTAAAAAACGAAGATATTTATGAATATCTTTGAAAAAATATTCTAAATCTAAAATTGGATATACAATTAATTGACCTGGTCCATGATAAGTAATATCTCCACCTCTATCTATATGATAAAACGAAACCTGTTTTTTTTTTAAAAAATCCGATGAAACTAATAAGTTGGTTTTCTTGTTTCCATTTTTTCCTATTGTATATACATGATGATGGTGTTCTACAAAAAGAATATATCCTACTTCTTTAGAAGAATAATGTTTCCTTTTTATCATATTATTAAACAACTTTTTTTGATAATTCCATGTTTTTTCATATTCTTTTTTTCCTAAGTCTTCAAAAACAAGTTTTTTTTTATCCATATTTTTTTGAAAATTTATATAATAAAAAAAACAAATGTACCTTCATTTCTTTCATTTTATATAGAAATCTATGCTCTATTTATCAGAACAACAAATTATACGAAGAAAAAAACTAGATCAATTAAAAACACTGGGAATAGATCCTTATCCTTCAGAAGAATATATCATTACTACTACTGTTCGTAAGATAAAAGATGAGTTCATAGAAAAAAAAGAAATTAGTATAGCAGGACGATTAATGCGTTTGCGTATTTTAGGAAAAGCATCTTTTGGAGAAATTAAGGATCATACGGGTAGTATTCAAATATATTTGAAGAAGAATCATTTACTTTTGGATAAAATAGAAAAGGATAAAGTTTATGACATTTTTATAAAAAAACTCCTAGATATAGGAGATATTATTGGAATACAAGGTTTTTTATTCAAAACTAAGATGAAAGAAATGACTATATATGTTCAAAAGTTTACTTTGTTATCTAAATCGATACGTCCTTTACCACAAGTCAAACAAGATAATAAAAAAAAAATATATGATGAATTTACCAATGTAGAACAGCGTTATCGTATGCGTTACGTCGATTTGATAGTCAACGATCATATAAAAAATACTTTCGTAAAACGAACTCAAATTATACAAGAAATAAGAAATTTTTTGAATCAAAAGGAATATCTAGAAGTAGAGACTCCAATATTACAATCTATACCAGGTGGAGCTATAGCTCGACCATTTATGACTTATCATAATGCACTTGGAATACCACTATATTTACGAATAGCTAATGAACTTTATTTAAAAAGACTTATAGTAGGAGGATTTCATGGTGTATATGAATTTTCTAAAAATTTTAGAAATGAAGGGATGGATCGTGTTCATAATCCAGAATTTACTGTTTTAGAACTTTATGTTGCTTATAAAGATTATTATTGGATGATGAATTTTATAGAAAGGTTTATGGAACAAATTTTCAAAAAATTTCAAGAAAAAAATAGTATACCATTCCATTCTCCTATACCACGTATTCCTATATTAGATTCGATTCAAAAATATACTGGATTTGATATAAAAAATATGGAAAAAAAAGAATTGAGAAATATATGCAGAAAATTATCCATAGAAGAAAATGAAAAAATGAGAAAAGATAAACTGATTGAAAATATTTTTGAAGAAAAATGTAAAATGCACTATGTGAATCCAACATTTATTATTGATTATCCATTATACATGAGTCCTTTAACTAAAAAACATCGGGTAAAACAAAATTTATCGGAACGTTTTGAACTTATAGTAAATGGACAAGAAATTGCAAATGCTTATTCAGAACTAAACGATCCTATTGATCAACTAAATCGTTTGAAAACACAAATAGAATCACAGGAAAAAAATAGGAATCATGATGAAAATTTTTATCTGGATAAGGATTTTATACGTGCTTTAGAATTTGGAATGCCTCCTACTGCAGGAGTTGGAATTGGAATCGATCGATTAGTGATGTTACTTACTAAAAAAGATTCGATTCAAGAAGTTTTATTTTTTCCACAAATGCGTCCAGAAAAATAAAAAATTTATGTTTGTTTCAATCCTAATACTTTCAATCCATTTACTGTAGCAATTTTTACTAATTGATCAATATTATAATAGTGACAAGCTTCTAACATTACACGTAGTTCTATCCAAAGATCTCCATCGGAAAACGGTTTGTATATATCAGATATATTATCAGTTCCTATAGCGACGATAATCCCTTCAGGAACCATTTCATCTACTGGTGTGATAGAATTGTGATTTGGAGTTAACAATTCATTTCTATTATGATCTATCCAAGCAATTGGACAAGATATGACCATTAAATTTGCTTTTTTCATTAATTGATATGTGTGATAACGATAATATTTGGAATGTGCGGCTAAAGAAATACTATGTACAGCGACTACTTTTCCTTGCATACCATGTTCAATTGTTTTTTTTGCTAATTTTTCTGTTTCTTTTTCTTGATTAGAATTAAATTGATCTACATGAACATGTACTATTTTTCCATTTTTTTTTGCTGTTTTCAATAACAAATCTAAGTGTTGATTTTCCTTTCCATCATCTTTTGCAGGTAATCCACCAATAATATCCACGAAATCAACTGATTTTTCAAACCAATATTGAGCATTTTTATCCAAAACACCTTTTAGAACTTGATTTGCAAAACAAATTTTGATAGAATTTTCATAATTTTTTTGCAACTTTTGAGCAGCTTTTAAAGCACGATCTTCAATAATTTCATCTACATCAATAAATGAACACAAAGCTTGTGTACCTTGTATTAAAAAATTTTCTAAAGCTTTTTCCATGCGCATATAAATATCTTCTTGGGTAGATAAACGTTTCATATCGTCGACTAAATACCATTTTTTTTTCAAAGAAAAATACGAGTATTTGAAATTTTTTTTTGTCAGGGTATATGCTCTATCTAAATGAGAATGAGCATTGACCCATCCACCTGATTGTTTTATTTTGTCTATCAATATTTTTTTTAAATTCATTTTTGAAATCACTTTCATCATATTATTATTTTAAATATGGGAAATATAAATGACTTATTTAGTGTCAAAAAAATTGCATGATTTATCCTATTCATTTCAACAATTATGTTGACATCTTGAAAATATAATGATCCGTTTTCAGTTTTATAATTGTTTTTTTTTAAAATAAATTGTTATTCAACTATGAATAGTATATTATTGTTGATATATCTATGGTATTCCCAAAATATAATTTTTTTTTGAATTTATTCTTATTGTATACAAATAGTATGTGTATTTTGAAAATGAATATGATATATGATTTGTTGTCCAATTTGAATATTTTTGTCTACATCATCTACTAATCAACATTTAATTTTAGGTGATAGATAATGGACCTATTGGCATCTATGTTCCTAATTTCATCATCAATGATACAAAAAAAATATTTCAATACTTTTTCTATTCATAAATGTAAAAAAACATGTTTTGGATAAACATTATCCAATGTTATCAAACGTTAATATATGTATTACAATATGTATACAAACATTTTTCATAGATTAGTTGTTTGATTGAATTAATTGGTATAATATTTTTTCATCTATTCCATAATGGAAATATAAATCAATTTATTTCTAAATTTATTTAGATTTGTATTCATTTCAAATTTTCTATCTATGAAAAATAGATTGTCCCATCGTTTACAAAACCTATCATATTCACAAACAATATCTATGTCAGCAAAAGCTCGATATTTAAAAAGTAAAGGATATGATATTATTAATTTAAGTTTAGGAGAACCTGATTTTTTGCCACCTGATTTTGTTTTAAATGCATCTAAAAAAGCTATAGATGATGGATATCACTATTATACACCAGTTTCTGGATATTCAGATTTGAAAGAAGTTATATGCGAAAAATTTTATCGTGATAATAATTTAAGATATAACCCTTCTCAAATTATAGTATCGACTGGAGCAAAACAATCTATTATGAATGTTTTGTTATCTTTACTTAATAAAAATGATGAAGTGATCATTCCATCTCCTTATTGGGTTAGTTATTTTCAAATGGTAAAATTTTGTGAATCGATTCCCGTTATCATTCAAACAAGTATGGATCATCATTTTAAAATTCAACCAGAACAATTAGAAAAGTCGATAACAAATAAAACAAAATTATTCATTTTGAGTACCCCATGTAATCCTACAGGAAGTGTATATTCTTATCAAGAATTGAAAGAACTATCTAAAATTTTACAAAAATATCCGAATATCATGGTTTTATCCGATGAAATTTATGAACATATCCATTATGATAAAAAACATCCTACTAGTATTGGAATATTTTCAGATATATATCCTCAAGTCATAACAGTCAATGGATTATCGAAATCATTTTCAATGACTGGATGGAGAATTGGGTATATTGGAGCTCCAGAATGGATAGTGAATTCTTGTGATAAAATACAGGGTCAAATGACATCTTGTACAAATTCTATAGCACAAAGAGCCGCTGTATCTGCATTAAAATCTTGTCCAAGTAAAATAAAATATATGATTATAGAATTTAAAAAAAGAAGAAATCTAGTATTAGATATGATGAAGGAAATACATGGATTCGAATTTAATAAACCTAAAGGAGCTTTTTATATTTTTCCAAATGTATCCTATTTTTTTGGAAAAACGTTACATGGAAAACGTATTCATAATGCAGATGAATTATCTGAATTGTTACTTGATCAAAGTCAAGTAGCGACTGTCAGTGGAAGTGCTTTTGGTAATGATAATTTTTTACGAATTTCCTATGCATCATCAGAGGATAAAATAATCGAAGCTTTTACAAGAATTAAATCCACATTAAATATTTAGATTTCTAAAAAAAATCGAAGGGTGAACGACCGGATTCGAACCGGCGCCCCTCAGAACCACAATCTGATGCTCTAAACCAACTGAGCTACGTCCACCATGAATCATACAAATATAACTAATAAATACAAAAGCTTGTAATAATTTGTTTACAGTAAGATAAAAGATCGCTATTAATCCATTTTGATATGGATGTTTTTTCTTGAATAGGGTATAATAAATGGACATTAGCTCCCGCATCAAGACTAAAATAAATATTTTTTTTGCTTTCTATTCTGAAATCCCATAAAGTATGAATAACGCTTAAAGTATTTGGTTTCATACATAAATAATATGGATTTGATGTCATCATCATTGCATGAAGTGTTAATGATTCATATTCTACTAACTTGCCAAATTCTGGTAAATCTCCAGTTTTTAATATTGATATCATACGATTCATATTTTGATTAGCATATTTAAACCTTTCTTTTGCATAAGGATGACGATTCATTAATTGATGTCCTTTTGAACTCAGAATTTTTTTTGGTTTTTCATCTACTATTAATATAGTATCTAACATTTTTGTAAAAATAGGATGTACTTGATATGGATATCTGATAGAATAAAGATTACTACTTCCTTTTATATATTTATGATATCCCCAAACAACTAATCCAGAATAAATAGATCGACAAGCACTACCAGAACCTAATCTGGACAAAAAAGAAGCTTTTTTGAAAAAAAATTCTTTTGTCAAAAAAGACCCCAATTTTTTTTCAATTTCCATGATACATAATGACAAAGCACTAATAGACGATGCAGAAGAAGCTATTCCACAACTATGGGGAAAAGTATTATGGGTTTCTATGATAAAATTGTAATCTTGTAAATAAGAACAATAATATGCAATTCTATGAAAAAAATTTCGAATTTTTTGAAGAAAAATATTTTTTTTTTCTCCGGATAGGAAAATTTTTAAAGAAAAATTTTTGGATTTTTTTTTTTTCATATAATAAATAAGCCGTGTCACGGTATAAACTTGTTCAAGTGAATAACTAATGGATGAATTCAAAGGTATTTGAATTTCTTTTGTATGTTTTCCCCAATATTTGATCAAAGCTATATTAGAATGGCTTTTTTTTGTAACTGTTCCATTTGATTCTATGAAATATTTTTTTTTGCTAAAAAAGAAACCATTATTTTCCGAATTCAAAATCAATTACAAATCTTTTTTTATATAATCTAACATTTTTTTATCATCTAATTCTCCTTCAGAACGAGCTATGACACAACTAGCTAATCCATTACCTATCACATTAACAGTCGTTCTAGCCATATCCATTAATTCATCAATACCGACAATAGCTAATATGGGCCAGTTAGGTAATCCAAAAGTAGCTACAGTACCTAAAAGAATGACTAAAGAAGCTCGAGGCACTCCCGCTACTCCTTTGCTAGTTAAAATTAAAGTTAATCCAATAAATATTTGCTGACTTAAGCTCAACGGTATTCCAGAAGCCTGTGCCACAAAAACAGTAGATAAAGATAAATATAAAGTAGTCCCATCTAAATTAAAACTATATCCTGTAGGAATAACAAAAGCAACAATTTTTTTCGGAACTCCTAGTTTTTCTAAATTTTCCATAAGTATAGGTAATGCAGATTCGGAACTTGTAGTAGCAAAAGCTAATGAAACCGGTTCAGATAATGCTTTGATAAAACCTTTCAATGGAACTTTTATCCATAAAAGAATAGGTAAAAAAACAACTAATAAAAAAATAAATAAAGCTAGATAAAGAGTTAACAATAATTGAAATAAATTGAACAAGACATCTAATCCCATGTTACCTACTGTATAGGCTATAGCAGATCCTACTCCTATTGGAGCAAAATACATGATGATTTTTGTGAATTTAAACATAATTTCTGACAGGCTTTCTGCAAATGTTAAAATAGGATTCCTCTTTTTTTCATCTAAAAAAACCATAGACGTTCCGAATATAACGGAAAATAGAACAATAGATAAAACATCTCCATGATATATGGATTTTATCAAATTTTCTGGAAAAACATGAATAATCGTATCTTGCCAAGATGTTTTGTGTACTTTAGGAAGAATTTGTTCTGTTATTCCTGAAGGAATGACAATTCCTACTCCAGCTTGAGATATATTAATAGCAATAAGTCCAACAAATAAAGCTAAAGTCGTTACTATTTCAAAATATAATAAAGACTTCCATCCCATATTACCTAGCTGTTTAATATTAGAATGACTTGCTATTCCAACTACTAAAGTTGAAAATAAGATAGGAGCTATGATCGTTTTGATCAATCTCAAAAATATTTGAGATAAAAAACGTAATTCTACTGCGATCTTGGGTTGGTCTAATCCCAATTCTATTCCTATCATCATGGATATTAAAATCCAAGTAGTTAAATCTTTTTTTAGTATAGCATATAAAATAAAAAAAGATATAACTAGATATCTAAATATGCAAAGACTGAACTGATTTAGTTCTAGAAAATCCCTGAAAATATGAAGAAATATATAAGTACAAACACTAATAAAAGCAATAAATAAAATTGTTTCTTTCTTTATATTCATTTCAATACTCATTTTATAAAATTCGATATATCTCCAAAAAAAAAGTATTCAAAAAAAGCAAGCAACAGACCCGTAGGGACTCGAACCCCAACTAACAGAACCAAAATCTGCTGTGCTACCGTTACACAACGGGTCTATGAAAAATGTAAATATATACCATTTTTTTTCAAAAACATGATAATTATATCTAAATTTGGATTGCTTTATGAACTTTAATCATTTTTTGATCATTCAAAACTTTTATAAATTATGTCAGTTAAAATACGTTTACAAAGAATTGGAAAAAAACATAAACCTATTTATCATATCATTGTAACGGATTCTCGTTCTCCACGAGATGGAAAATTTATTGAAAAAATAGGAAATTATAATCCTCATACAAATCCACCTTCAACGGTATTAAAAATAAAAAGTGCGATCTCTTGGTTAATGAAAGGAGCTCAACCTACAAATACGGTCAAATCTATTTTTTCCAAAAAGGGAGTACTACTTCAAAAACATTTATTAGAAGGCGTAAAAAAAGGAGCATTTACTCATGAAGAAGCTCATAAAAAATTTGATGTTTGGTATAAAAAATATAAAATTTAATCTTATATAAAAATTCATTATAATTTTTTTTTATTCACAAGAAAATGAATGATTTGGTTGATGTTATAACTACTATTTATTGAAAAATGACCTATACTTTCTCTTCTTAGAGAAAGCAAATAACTTCGACTTTCTAGAGCAATTCCAAAATCTTTAGCTATAGATCGAATATAAGTCCCTTTTCCACATTGGATGAAAAATTTTATATATGGAATACTGATTTTTAAAATATGAAATTTATCAATTTCTATACATCTAGATTGTATAAAATCCATTTTTTCCCCATTTCTGGAATATTCATAAAATTTTTTTCCTTTCTTTTTTAAAGCAGAAAAATAAGGAGGATATTGTTGAATTCTTCCTATAAATTGATTAGATGTTTCCTGAATCAATTTAGGAGTGATATGTGAAAAGGACGAAAAATTATATTCTTCAGTTTCGGAATCATAAGATGAAGTTTCGCATCCTAATTTAATGATACCTGTATAACATTTTTTATAATTTTGAATAATATTCATTTTTTTAGTACACGGACCAATAAGGATAATTAATAATCCTGTAGCAAGAGGATCTAAAGTCCCAGCATGTCCAATTTTGAGTACTTTTTTTATTCTATGAATATTATGGATATATTTTTTAATTGTTTTCACAACATGAAAAGATGTCCAACCCCATGGTTTATCGATTAGAATTATTTGTCCATCTTGGATTTCTGATAAAAATTCTATCAAAATTTTTGAATAGGTTGAACCAAATAATGTATCATCAAAAAAATGATACTTAGAAAAATTCTATAATATCCAAATAATCTAAAACTATGATTTTTTAAATATTTCATACAATATTTTACGGACATAATGGATGTAAAAAAAGATATCGTATTACCTAATAATAAAAATTTCATTTCTTTGAAAAAAAAATAAAAATCCATTGAATAATAATAATCAAATAATTTCTTACATGTAGCAATAATAATAACCGGAATAGATAAAAAAAAAGAAAATTCGATAGATGCTATTCTGTTAATATTTTGTAACATACAAGATATAATAGTGGAAGCACTTCTAGAAGTACCTGGTATTAAAGAAATACATTGAAATAATCCAATTATAAAAGCTTTGTAATAAGTAATATGGGTGGTTTTATCCAAAATGTTTTTTTCATACAAATTTTCAGATTGTAAAATGATGAGACCTCCTATAAAAAGAGATATAGCAACTATTAATGGATTATCAAAAAATATATCGGTTTTTTTTTGAACTAAAAAACCTAAAATACATATAGGAAAACTAGAAATAAAAATTTTGAAGTAAAAATTAAATTTTTGAAAAAAAATTTTTTTTCTATATAAAAATATGATCGATAAAATGGATCCAATTTGAACAGAAGTAAGGAATAAATTCGTGATTCTATCATCTAATATTCTCATCAAATAAGCAGCAATAATCATATGACCTGTAGAAGAAATAGGAAAAAACTCCGTTATTCCTTCAATAACACCTAATATAACTGATTGAATATAATTCATGGAAACCAATGTTAAACATCTATATTTGCATAAATTGCATTTTTTTCTATAAAATGTCTTCGTGGTGGAACTTCATCACCCATAAGAATAGAAAACGTTTTATCCGCTTTGGAATAATTTTCTATATGAACCTTACGTAGAGTTCTTTTTTTTGGATTCATTGTCGTTTCCCAAAGTTGATCTGCATTCATTTCTCCTAACCCTTTATAACGTTGTATGTTCATCAATTTTCTATCGCCCCCAAATTGATCAATGATATGATTTCTTTCTTTTTCATTCCAAGCGTATTGATGGTGGGGTCCTTTTCGAATAAAGTATAGTGGAGGTGTTGCTATATAAATATGTCCATTTTCTATGAGGGGTCTCATATAACGAAAAAAAAGAGTTAATATTAAAGTAGCAATATGACTTCCATCTATATCTGCATCGGTCATAATAATAATCTTGTTATATCTAAGTTTTTGAACGTTTAAAACTTTTTGATATTCATCCGTTCCAATAGTAACACCTAAAGAAGTAAATATATTTTTTATTTCTTCATTTTCAAATATTTTATATTGAACCGATTTTTCTACATTGAGTATTTTACCTCGTAGTGGTAAAATTGCTTGAAATTTTCTATCTCTACCTTGTTTTGCCGTACCTCCTGCAGAATCTCCTTCTACCAAATATATTTCACAATGTTCTGGATTATTTGAAGAACAATCGGAAAGTTTTCCAGGTAATATACTATTAACTAGGGGATTTTTTTTTTGTATTAATTCGCGAGCTTTTCTTGCAGCTTGACGCGCTTTGGCGGATAGAATAATTTTATCAATAATTTTTTTTCTATCACTTGGATGTTCTTCTAAAAAAATGTGAAATGCTTTTCCTACAATTTTATCTACTACACCACCTACTTCATGATTACTTAATTTAGTTTTCGTTTGTCCTTCAAATTGAGGATGTGTGATACGAACAGAAACAATAGCTGTTAGACCTTCTCTAAAATCATCTCCTGTAAATTCTATTTTCTCTTTATTATGAGAAAATCGACTATAACTTTCTGTATATTTTTTTAATGTCCTTGTTAAGGATCTTCTAAATCCAGTAATGTGAGTTCCTCCTTCAAAAGTATTAATATTATTCACATAAGAATAAATTTTTTCTTGAAAAGAAGAATTATATAACATAGCGACTTCTACTCTAGTGTTATTCTTTTCTCCCTCAATAAAAAGAGTATCCCTTGTTAAAGGGTTTTGATTTTTATTTAAAATAAGTAAGTATTCTTTTAATCCATTTTTTGAAAAAAAATGTTTTTTTGTATAATTTTTTTCATCTATCAAAAATAGATGTAATCCTTTGTTTAAAAAAGAAAGCTCTTTTAACCTATTAGCTATAATTTCAAATTTATATTTTGTATATTGAAAAATATCATGATCTACTATATAATGAATTTTTGTTCCTCGCATATCCGTTTTACCTAATAATTTTACAGGATAAACTGCTTTTCCTTTCAAATACTCTTGTCTATAAATCTTTCTATCACGATATATGGTGACTATAAGTTTTTGGGACAGAGCATTTACACAAGAAATTCCTACTCCATGTAATCCACCCGATATTTTATAAGAATTTTTGTCAAATTTTCCTCCTGCTCCGATTTTAGTCATCACTACTTCTAAAGCAGATATTCCTTCTTTTTTGTGGATATCAATTGGAATACCCCTTCCATTATCAAGTACTGTTATATATCCGTCTTTTCCGATCGTAACCCATATTTTATTACAAAAACCAGCTAAAGATTCATCAACTGAATTATCAATTACTTCGTACACTAAATGATGTAATCCTCTAATTCCAACATCTCCAATATACATAGAAGGTCTTAACCTGATATGTTCTATTCCTTCTAAAGATTGAATACTATCTGCTGTATAATTTGGATCAGTATTTTTATTATTTTGTTTAATCATCAAATACAATTTTTTAGAGTTTTTTTCTTCTAAAAATTTATGAAACAAATCTAAATATAGAAAAAATATTTTGATATTAATATTTTCTTATAAGAAAAAAATGTTGTAAAAAAGCATTTTTTTTATAAAAATCAATCATTTTTATAAAAAATGTATACAATTTTACGGTAAAAATACCTTGATATGAAAAAAGTAAATCAAATTATATCATACAATATGAAACAATGTATGATCAACAGTTTTTGGAAACAAATTATTTGATTTTTTGTAATTGTTCCATTTCTTCTAACCAATGTTTGATTTTCTTATGGTGTCCCGATAAAAGTATGTTTGGAACTTTCCATCCTTTATAAATGACTGGACGAGTATAAATGGGAGGAGATATAAAATTAGATTCTTTTTGGAATGAATCTGTAAGAATAGATTCTTTATTTTTAATCACTCCAGGTAATAATCTCACTAAAGTATCAACTAAAATGGCAGAAGCTAATTCTCCTCCAGATAAAATGTATTTTCCAATAGAAATTTCTTTAGAAATCAAATGATCTCGAATCCTTTGGTCAATTCCTTTGTAGCGTCCACATAGAATGATAATATTTTTCTTTTTGATTAAATATTTTGCATATTTTTGCGAAAATAGATCACCGTCTGGAGTCATAAAAATTATTTCATCATAATTTCTTTTTGATAATAGTTTAGAAAAGCATTGATCAACTGGTTCTATTCTAATAACCATACCAGATCCACCTCCATAAGGATAATCATCTATTTTTTTATATTTCCCTAATCCATATTCTTTAAGATCATGAATAATGATATCGATATATCCTTTATTGATTGCTTTTTTTATAACTGAATGATAAAATGGACTAGAAAGAATTTCTGGTTTGACACAAACAATATCTATACGCATAATTTTGTTTAATAAGATACATTTTGACTAATAATCTAATTATGAAACTAGTAAAAAAAATCTACCTTTATGAATAATTTTTAAATATGAATTATATTGTATCTATAATAGGTCGTCCAAATGTAGGAAAATCAACGTTATTTAATCGTTTTATAGGAGAAAAAAAAGCGATTGTTCATGAAATAAGTGGAGTAACAAGAGATCGAATATATGGATATTCAGAATGGAATGGATTTGTATTTTCTGTAATAGATACAGGTGGTTTTTCTTTGAAACCAAATCAATTTATTGAAAAAAAAATCAATGATCAAATATTTTTATCAATCAAAGAATCAGATGTAGTCTTATTTTTAGTAGATATAAAAGTAGGATTAGTTAATTTGGATTTAGAAATCACACATTTTATAAGAAAGTATAATAAAATTATATTTTTAGTAGTTAACAAAGTTGATAATCATAATAGTAGAAAATATACATGTCATTCTCATACAGATTTTTTTTATTTAGGATTCGTACGTTATTATTATATATCAGCATTAAATGGGAGTGGAACAGGAGAATTGTTGGATAATTTAGTTGATATTTTTCAAAAAAAAAAATTATTGTATGAACAACAAAATAAATATTTGACAAAAAGAATATCTTATCCAAAAATATCTATAATAGGTCGTCCAAATGTAGGAAAATCGACATTGTTAAATTCTTTTTTCGAAAGGGAACAAAACATTGTTACCAAAAATTCCGGAACTACAAGAGATTGTTTGGATATCATTTATAATGATATAGGACATGAATGTATTTTAGTAGATACACCTGGAATGCGAAAAAAATCAAATATAACAGAAAATCTGGAATTTTATTCCACTACGAGAGTTTTGAAAACCATACAATATACAGATGTTTGTTTACTTATGGTAGATGCATTGATTGGATGGGATAGACAGGACATGAATATTTTCAAAATAATAGAAAGGTACCATAAATGTGTGATCATCCTTATTAACAAATGGGATTGTTTCTATGAAAAAAATTGGTTTATCAAAAAACAATTCGAATTTTTGATTCGTAAAAAAATTTATCCGTTTTCCAATGTACCTATTATTTTTATATCGGCTAAAAATAAATATGGAATACAAAAAATTATCCCCATAGCATTTCAGATCATAAGATCTAAAGAAAAAAAATTAAAAACCAATATTCTAAATAAAATCATGTTACCTATTTTCAAAAAACATCCACCTACTCCTGTAAAAAATAATAAATTGAACAAATTGATAACGATTAAGTATTGTACTCAATTACCTTCATATTCTCCCAAATTCATTTTTTTTTCAAATTTTCCTCAACATATAAAAAAATCTTATAAAAAATTCATTGAGCATCAAATACGTTATCATTTTGATTTCATAGGAGTTCCAATGAAAATTCACTTTAGAAAAAAATAATTTTTATTCCGTTTTTTTGAAAATACTTTGATAACACATTTAAGAGGAAAATTAGTTGAAAAAAATAAATCCTATTTAATAATAGATTGTCATGGAATAGGATACCATGTTTATATCTCTTCATATACTTATTCCTTTCTAATTAAAGAAAAAGAAGGAAAGAATGTATATATCTACACATATCTTTTTATCAGAGATAATCAACATGTTTTATATGGTTTTTTTCAAAAAATAGAAAGAAAAATATTTATTTATCTGATATATGTTAATGGAATCGGTCCTAATTTAGCTATAGTTATATTATCATCTATTAATCCATATGAGATAATAGAATGTATATATAAAGAAGATGTCCAATCATTTAAAGGAGTTAAAGGAATTGGAATAAAAATGGCTCAAAGAATTATCATTGAACTAAAAGAAAAAATTTCAAAAGAAATCCATAAAAAAGAAAAACATGAAAAATTATTGAAAAATGAATCGTATTTAATTAAAAAAGAAGCTTTAAGTGCTTTAAACGCACTTGGAATTTCTTTTAAAAATTCGAACAAAATTCTGGAAAACATTTTAAACAATCATCCAAAATTTTCTGTAGAAGACGTAATTAAAGAATTTTTAAAAAAATTGTAAAATATTACAAAAAAAATAATACATCTTTATTAATTAAATATCCTTACTTATTATGGAACTTTTTTATCCTTTAGTTATAGGAATCCTTTTTTTACTGTCTATATTTGATCTTATTGTTGGATTAATTAATGATGCGGTGAATTTTTTAAATTCTGCAATTGGATCCCAAGTTGCTACTCGAAAAACAATAATGATTTTTTCCAGCTTAGGAATATTATTAGGAGCATGTTTATCTAATGGAATGATGGAAGTAGCGAGAAAAGGAATATTTAATCCATCATATTTTTATTTTTCGGATATAATTTTTATTTTCTTGGCGGTAATGATATCCGATATTATTTTATTAAATATTTTTAATACTATTGGGTTACCTACATCTACTACCGTATCTATGGTTTTTTGCCTATTAGGAGGTTCTTTTAGCATAGCTATTATTAAAATGGTATTAAACCATGAACCTTTTGAATACTTAACTCAATATATCAAAACCGAAACCACCATAAATATTAGTTTAGGTATTTTTTTATCTATTATCATTTCTTTTATATCAGGAACTTTAATTCATTATTTTATTCGTTTTTTTTTCAGTTTTGATTATGAAAGACGATTACCATATTTTGGTGTTATATGGACTGCTATTTCTTTAAGCAGTATGACCTATTTTCTTATTGTTAAAGGATTACATAGTTCTTTTAAAGGATTATATGGAAAAAAAATCACAGGATTTTATTGGTTTCTTCACCATGTAATAGATTGGAGTCTTCATCATTCTATTCTATTTTTATTTGTAATGTTTTTGACATGGATGATCATTGCAAAAATATTTATATCCTTAGGATATAACATATTAAAATTTGTTGTATTATATGGAACTTTTTCTCTTGCTATGGCATTTTCAGGAAATGATCTAGTTAATTTCATAGGAATTCCTATCGCAAGTATCGAATCATATAAAATATGGAAAGAAAAAGGTAGTCCTCCATCTGAAACATTCAATATGGAAGATTTATCTGGAAATGTAGAGGTATCTTCATGGGTTCTGATCTTATCCAGTATCATTATGATTTTAACACTATGGTTTTCGAATAAAACCAAACATATTACTAGTACAGAACTGAATTTAAGTAGACAAAATGAAGGAAAAGAAAAATTTTTTTCTAATTCTTTTTCTAGGGGAATTGTTCGATTTTGTATATATTTTAGTCGATTTTTTTTTCGGTTATTTCCAAAAAGATTTTTAGTTAAAATAGAAAAAAATTTTAAAAATACAAATGTGAAAAAAACAGATAATATAGCATTTGATCTAGTGAGAGCTTCCTCTAATTTAACTATATCTAGTATACTCATATCACTAGCGACTGTACAAAAATTACCATTATCTACTACATTTGTAACTTTTATGGTTTCAATGGGAACATCTCTTTCAGATAGAGCATGGGATAGGGAAAGTGCTGTTTATAGAATATCTGGTGTAATAAAGGTTATAAGAGGATGGATATTAACAGGTTTGATTGCTTTTTCTATAGCAGGAATCAATGCTACATTTTTGTATTTTTTCAAATCTTTAGCTCTATTGATTCTTTTTATTTTCATATTATTTGTTTTTTATAAAAGTTATTATAAAATAAAAAATATAGAAGAAAAGAAAACGTTTATGAACGTAATTCCTCTCACTTTAGAAAGTTCTTTAAGTCAAACTTTTGATCTTGTAAAATCTAATATTGAATGCATTGAAAACATTTATAGAAAAACAATAGAAGGAATTACAAAAGATAATATAGAAACTCTGAAACAGAGTAGAAATAGGTTTATGAAAGTAAAACAAAGTTTTTTATATGTTGAAAATTCTCTAATTCAAGTAATTAAAAAAACGGAAATAAGAGAACCCATTGCTGGAGTTTTCTACTTATACATATATGATAAAATTAAAGAAATTATTGATTCATCAGATATTTTAACAGATCAAACCTTATTTCATGTACAAAACAGTCATAAACCTATAACGTATAAACAAAAAAAAAATTTATCATCCCTTGAACTTATCATGATTCAACATTTCAATATCATAAAAAAAATAACAATAGATAGAAATTGCAAAGATATAAAATATTCTTCATACACAAAAAAAAAAATTTTTGATCAAATCAAAGAACAATTGAATCAACAAGTAATAGGTATTATTCATAATAAATACGGAGAAAAAAATACATTTTTAATGTTAAAAATTCTCCTAGAATCGAAAAAAATTTCGGTCAATATAGAAGATATACTATTTTTATACAAAAAATTTTTTGCATATCGATCATACAAAGATGATACGTATTTTTTGATGAAAAGATAAAAAAAATTAAAAAAAAAGAGGATCTTGTATGGAATTTTCGTATATACGACAAATATATACGATATAATACTTCGAATTCATTATTAGTGTCTCTTTTTCCTGTATATTCAGTCTATATAAAAGAACAAGATACATCATTAGAAAAATCAATCATATCAATTTCTTCTATTTTATTATTTGATACATGTGGAAAAAGAATATTCAATGGATTTAATCTCAATTTTCATCCAAGGAATACTTTGAAATACCAAATTATTTGTTTCGTATGATTGGAAAATGTATGTTATTATTCCATCTTTCGAATGGATTTTTTTAAAAAAAATATTTTCTGATCATTTCGTGTATTTTTTTTTTTTTCATTCATTCTTTTTTCATATTGATGATTGGTTGATCGTAAAAAAATTCCATATCATATGTTTCTATAAAATAGAATAACAAGAAACTAAAGACCAAAATCCACATTTTTTTCATTTTTAGAACAAAAAATGGAATGATCGATATTTTTTGAATTTTCAAATGAAAAACAATAACTACCATTTTTTCATGTTTTTTTTGAATGAAATAGTTGATCATATAAATCAATGAATCGTTGTTTCTTTTTTTAGGAAAGATACTTTCAATTTGAAATTGATTGATTAACCCGTAAAAAACATTCCATTCTTTTTCTATACTTTGATTGTGCATATTTCAATTTGAAATATAATGGTATATATTAGTTCCTATTGTACCATTACTAGAAAGCAGAATATCAGAATTTATACTTTTTTTGAGCACTATCAATACGACATGTTTCAAAAAAAAAATAGGAATAAAAATAATATTATCTATATTTTTTATTTTTGTTGTATTGATTTTTAAATATATCGAATGTTAATTATTCAAAATCAGTTTTTGATTTTGTTTTTAAAATATGTTTGTTACAGTTCATTTTTTATTTTTGATTTGTATTCATTATATCTATCAAAAAACGATCCTTTTTTATATAAAAGAAATTCAATTTCTTTCTCAAAGGAATTATTTAAAAGATGTTTCGGAATTAAGTTCATTTTTTGATTCATTTCTTGTATTACAAAAAAACATATTGAAACATATAAAAAATATTTAACCATACCTAAAATGCCACCTATACACTTATCAATAGGTTGGATACATAGAACATTCATGATACATTGAATGATTTTTTTTGTAAAAAAAGAAAATATAATAACCGAAAAAAATGAAATAAATGCAGAATATATCATAAATAATAATGCATTATTTTCGAAAATATGTATATGTTTTAATACTTTTATAAAATATTTATAGATAAAAATACCTTTGTAAAAAAAAATTAGAAATATAAAAAATGTAAAAAATTGGGATATAAATCCTTTTTGATAACCATGATATCCTCCATAAAAAACGATAAATAATATCATTATATCTAAGTAAATCATAATTTTTTTTATTAATAAACAAAATTGATCTAAATCATCAAACAATGATATTATAATCAATTCTTGATAAAATAAAAAATTGATATGTAATGATTTACCTATTTATTTTTTTTTTAAATATTTAATAAAAAGAATAGACTATTTTTTTTATATTTATTTTTAGATATTGTTTTATGATTAAACAGGTAATATTTATAAATATGATTTTTCAAATCACATTATTTTTGATAACATAAATAATGAAAAAATTATTGATATCAATGAAAACAGAAATCGATCAAATAAAAAAGAATATAGAATCGTTTTATATAAAAACACATCAAGATGTAGAAAAATTTAGAATTGAATTCATAGGAAAAAAGAAAGGAATTATACCATTTTTACTGAAAAAATTAAAATATCTTTCGATAGAAAATAGAAAAATTTATGGACAGATTCTGAATGATTTAAAAGTTCAAGTGAACAAAAAAATACAATCTTTTGATTTCAAAAAAAAATCATCTTATTATACACATCAATGTAAAAAATCATTTGATACCACTATACCAGGAAAATATTCCGAAATAGGATCTTTACATCCACTTTCTATTCTTAAAAATAGGATGATAGATATATTTTCTAATATAGGATATTCCTATGTGGATGGATTTGAAATAGAAGATGATTGGCATAATTTTACTGCATTAAATATTCCATTTGATCATCCATCTCGAGATATGCATGATACATTTTTTTTATGTGAAAATAAAAATGTATTAATGAGAACACATACTTCTTCCGTACAAATACGATATATGAAACAAAATAAACCTCCATTAAAAATTTTATCTATAGGAAAAGTATATAGAAATGAAACGATTTCGTCACGTTCAAATTTTATGTTTCATCAAGCAGAAGGATTTTATATAGATAAAAAAGTATCTTTTTCTGATTTGAAAAAAACGATTCATTATATGATTGATTCGATTTTGGGTAACATAAAAATAAGATTTCGTCCTTCATATTTTCCATTTACAGAACCTAGTGCTGAAATTGACATATTTTATAATAATGAATGGTTAGAAATTATGGGATGTGGGATGATTGATCCTGAAGTTTTAAACAATGTCCATATTAATTCGGAAATGTATTCCGGATTTGCTTTTGGAATCGGATTAGAACGGTTAGCTCTTATCATTTATAATATTAAAGATCTTCGTATCTATTTTGATAATGACATTCGTTTTTTGAGTCAATTTCGAAGTGAATTGTATTAATTTTATGGAACAATTTTCGATATATTTCTTTGTCTCAATACTTCATATAAAATAATTCCACATGCTACGGATACATTGAAAGAATCCATCCCTTTTTTTACTGGTATTTTTACTGTTTCACAAGAAAATTCTATATGTTTACGAGAAATACCTTTTTCTTCATTTCCAAATATCAATGCAATGGGAACGGAAAAATCAATATTATATAAATATTCGTTAGATTTTTCTGTTGCTGCAACAATTTTTAATCCAGAATTTATCAAAAAATGTAGAGTATTTTTTATGTTTTTTTCTTTGCATATGGGAATTTTAAATAACGCACCTGAAGAAGTTTTGATAGAATCGGATCCAATTATAGCATTATGTTTTTGTGGTATGATGATGGCATCTACACCAGAACATACGGCAGTACGTATTATGGATCCAAAATTCCTTACATCGGTAATATGGTCCATGATAATTAAAATAGGATTTTTACCTTTTTTATAAAAAATAGGTATTAAATCTCTAATTTTATAGGTGTTTATAGGTGAAATAAAAGAAAATACTCCTTGATGATTTTTATTTTTTAATTTCAAAAATTTATTTTTTGAAACAATTTGAATTGGAATATTTTTTTGTTTAGAAATATGTATCAATTTTTTGTATGCATTCGATCCTTTTTGAAGTCCATTTTGTAAAAAAAGTTGATGAACATTTTTGTTAGCTTGAATAGCTTCTATTAAGGGTTGAATTCCATAAACGATGATATATGAAGGTTTCATCATATTATTTTTTATTAAAAATTTTAATAATTGATTTATCTAATAAATGTTTAATCAAACTTTTTATAAAATTTTTACATAAAAAGAATAAAAATAAGAAAATTACAGAATAAAAAATAGTGACAATACCGAATCCAATAATATAATTTTCAAAATAGAAAGAGAACAAAAAACCTAATAAAAAGCTTATTAGGAAAAATACAATAATGAAATATATTAATAAAAAAAAGTTCAGAAAAATTTCTGTGATTATAGTTACTAATATTTTTGTAATTGTATTTTTTAAATGACACCATTTACTATGGATTAAATTTCTAATAAAAATGAACATGTTTCCTCATTAAGTTCCTAATTCATCCTCTACTTGATCTATTTTATCTAAATTGTTTGTTATTTTATTTTTTTTCCAATTTCCTTCAATATTTGATTTCAAGTGTTGAACTTTTTTTCCTATTTTTTTACTCATATTTTGTATATTATTTTTCAAGTTTTCTGTCTTTTTTTCAAATATGTTTTGAATTTTATGTTCTTTTTTTTGAGATAACATGATTCCCAGAATCAAACCGGTCATAGTTCCTATAATTATCCCCAAAAAAAAACTCCCTCCTTTTTTCATAAAAAAACGGTTTATTATTATTATGATAAATTTACTCATCTCATGTTTATGGGCAAAATTGTATTTATGTATTTAGGAAATATTTTTCACTATGTTAATTAAACAAAATTTTTCTTTGAAAAAATTAAATACATTTGGTGTAGATGTTTATGCTCGTTATTACACAGAAATTCACAATTTAGAAGATATTCGAAATATATTTTTGAAGGAGGATCCTTCTATTCCAAAATGTGTTTTGGGAAATGGAAGTAATATTCTTTTTTTAAATGATTATTATTCAGGATTAGTCATTAAGATGAATATGAAAGGAAAAAAAGTTGTATATGAAAATAAGGATCAAGTTTTGGTTCAAGCATATGCTGGGGAAGATTGGAATGAATTTGTAGAATGGACTATAATAAATGGATTTAGTGGTTTAGAAACCCTATCATTTATTCCTGGTACAGTAGGAGCCTCTCCCATACAAAATATTGGAGCATATGGAACTGAAGTAAAAGAATGTTTATTAAAAGTAGTAGTATATGAAATTAATAGTAACAAAATAATAGAAATTCCACGTAAAAAATGTCGATTTCAATATCGAAATTCTATTTTTAGAAATCCTGATGGGAAAAATCAATTTGTAATATTGTCTGTTTTTTTTATTTTAAAAAAAAACAAATATCAAAAATTTAATTCATTTTATGTGGAAATTAGAAAAGAATTGAAAAATATGAATATTAGAAAACCAAATTTGTTTGATTTAAGAAAAGCTATTTTCAATATTAGAAGACGAAAAATTCCCAATCCTAAAATAATTGGAAATGCCGGTAGTTTTTTTAAAAATCCTATTATAGAAAATACTTTATTTCAAAAATTAAAGAATCAATATCCCAATATTATAGGAATATATATTTTGAATAATAAAATTAAAATATCTGCTAGTTATCTTATTGAACACATAGGATGGAAAGGAAAAAAAATAGGAAATGTAGGAATACATGATAAAAATCCTTTAATTTTAGTGAACTACGGAGGAGCTAGTGGAATGGATATATATAATATTTCCGTCATTCTTAGAAAGGAAGTACAAAAAAAGTTTGGAATTTTTTTATCCAAAGAAGTCAACATTATACGATGAACGATTTTATTATTTTTTTTTAATTTTCTATTTTGGAATATGATATTTTATTCTAAAATTTCATAAAAATAATATAAATATATGTCCATAAATTTAGAAAAATCAAAACAATATATAAAAGAAAAAGTTAAAGAAAAACCTGATATTGGAATTTTTTTATTAGGATTTCAAAATCAATTTCATGAATTGATCCAAAACATAAAAGATCTGATATGTATTCCTTATAAAGACATTCCTATACTTAAACATTTATATGGAAAATTACTATTTGGAAAAATGAACAATAAAAATATTATTTTTTTCATGGAAACATTGATTGAGATACAAAAAATAAATCATCATTATTTTCCTATTATATTATGCAAAAATATAGGAATCAATAAGTTAATATTCATCAATGAATCATATGGAGTAAATCCTAATTACAAAATTGGAGATGTGATGTTTATTCAAGATCATATTAATTTTTTTCCAGAAAAAAATAAAGTCAAAAAACTTATAAAAAATAATTTTTGGGAAATTATTCAACCATATGATCAAAATATGCTCGAAATAGCAGAAAATATAGCGATGAATCATAATATTATGATTCAAAAAGGTATATATGTTTCTATTCCATATTTCAATTATAGAACTTATGCTGAATATTCCATGATACGATCTATGGGTGGAGATTGCATAGGAATGGATTTGCCAACAGATGTTTTAATAGCTAAGTATATGAATATAAAAATATTTGCTATTACCATGATCATCATGATAGAATCATATAAAAAAAAACATGCACGTTCATTTTTTATTCCAGAAATAGAACCTTCTATATCTCTTGTCATATTAATCATCAATGATCTTATTCAATGTTATTAACTTGAAAAAAACATTATATTTGATTGATCATATTTTTTGTAATTTTCATGAAAATATTTTTAATTTCATCATTTTTGAAAATGACTGGTATCCCTAAATCACAATATGTTTGTATGATATTTAACATAGGAATTTCGCCCAGAAAAACAATATTCATTTTTTTAGCAAAATTTTTCACTCCATTTTCTCCAAATAAAAAAAATTTTTTTTCCTTATAAATAAAATAAGACATATTTTCTATTATTCCAAGTATTGGAACATAAATAGATTTAATACGAAACATTTCCACTGTTCTAGCTACATCAGAAATTGCGATTTTTTGAGAAGTGCTAACTACTACAATTCCTTTTAATGAAACTTCTTGTAAAATAGACAAATGTATATCACCTGTTCCTGGAGGAAAATCGATAATTAAAAAATCTAAATTCCCCCAATAAGTTCCATAAACAAATTGCATTACTGCTTTAGTAACCATAGGACCTCTCCAGGGAATTGCCTGGCCATATTTTGAAAAAAAACCTATAGACAATATTTTAATACCATGACTATAGATTGGTTTGATAATGCCTTTTTCATGTTCTAAAATAGAATCTTCTTCAATATTAATATTGAACATTAATGGAATAGAAGGTCCATAAATATCTGCGTCCAATAGTCCTACGCTATAACCCATATTTGATAAAGAAACGGCTATATTAGATGCTATTGTTGATTTTCCTACCCCCCCCTTTCCAGAAGCTATAGCTATGATATTATTTATTGAATATTTTTTTTGGGATATCGATTCTATATTTATAGATAATTTTGTATTATGTCCTATATCCTGATCACATCTGATAGATTTAGTAATTTCTTTTATCATTTTATTTTTCAAATGCATAGTAGGATTTGGTAAGGATAAATGAATAATAATTTCATTTTTTTTTGATAAATCAATATGTTTTACATAATTAGATTCAATAATATTTATATTATTAATTATAATATTTTTTAATATATTTTCAATTTTATCTTTCATTAATAGTTGATGCAAAATTTAATTCAATAACAATAGTATAAAAAAATGATTAGATTAAAAAAAAGAGATGAAAAATAGATTATGATTAAATTTCATACAAAGATTTTTATTATAAAATGGAAACATTTCTCAGAATCTATTTTATTAAAAGAAATCAACCTTTCTAAAAAAGAAAAATTATTTTTTTTTACTTTGAAAAAAAAAAGAAAGAAAGAATTTTTAGGAATTATTTATGTTATCAAACATATAATGGGTATTAAAAATTTTTTTTACAATAAAAAAAAACCTTTTCTAAAAGGAAGAAAAGAATATGTCTCATTTAGCCATTCATTTGAAAGAATGGCTATTGCTATAAGTTTGTATCGAATAGGAATAGATATAGAAAAATTACGAGAGGATAAAAAAATAGTGAAAATAAAAAATAGATTTATTCGAAATGATGAATCTATATTTATTGATCCAAATTATGAAGAAGATTATCTTCACATTATATGGGGTATTAAAGAAAGTTTATACAAATTAGAAGGTGGAATATTTTATAGTTTTTTAGATCATTATAAAGTATCTCCCTTTTGCATGGAAAATGATACTTATATATCATGTTGGATTATAAAAGAATTCTATAGTAAAAAATTTTTTGCTTTTTATAGAAAAATAGAAAACCATTATCTCGTTTATATTATAGACAATATAGAAAAAAAATGTTGAATATAAATGAATATTACTTATTCATTTTTTTTTTCAACAATTGTACCATTTACAATTTTAAGGATTTTATTTTAGTATCGATTCATCCTTTTTTTATTGAAAACAAAATTCATAAAAGAATAAAAAATATAATGATTTTATATCTTGTTTCAATCAAAATAAATCCTTTAACAAATCATGTATATTATTATATTCTTTTTCCAATTGTTCTTTTATATATTTTACTTTTATTTTATTGTTTTTTATTTCATTTTTTCCGATAATAATAACAAATGGAATATTTTGTTTTTTCGCATATTTAAATTGTTTTCCTATCCTGATGTTATTAGGATATAATTGTGTTGATATACCTTTTTCTCTTAAAAAGTTTATGATACTATATGCATGTAGAACTTCTTTATGTCCAAAATTAATAAATAAAATTTTTGATGAACAAAAATTTATATTTTTTTTAAATAAATTATTTTGAACCATTGATAAATAAATTCTATCTAGTCCTAAAGAGAAACCTGTTCCAGATACGTTTTTTTTTCCAAAAAAATGACTTAAATTATATCGACCTCCTCCTCCAATAGAATATTCATTCATGTCATTGTCCGGAACCATCTCCCATATTATGCCCGTGTAATAATTCATTCCTCTTGATAAAGAAAGACTCCATTTAAGTTTTATGTGTTTTCTAGAAACATGTTTTATCATTTTAAAAATAAAATAAAGTTCATCTATTCCTTTTTTTCCACTGTTGGAATTTTCAAATGCTATATATAAATCTTCATATATTTCATGAAAACTTGTTTTCATATTTAAGAAATGTGATATCTTATCCAAAGATTTAGAGGACATCCCTTTAGACTTCATTTCTTTTTTTACTAATTCTTGTCCTATTTTATTCCATTTATCCAAGCATATAATAAATTGTTTCCAAAATTTTTTTTGTATACCAGAAATCTCTATTAATCCTTTTAAAACATCTATATGATTAATATAGATAATGATAGGAAGATTGAGTTTAGTAAAAATACTGTTACCAAGTTGAATTAATTCTATTTCTTCCCATAACGAAGGATGAAATGAAATAATATCGGAATCACATTGATAAAATTCTCTAAATCTTCCTTTTTGTGGTTTATCGGCTCTCCATACAGGTTGTATTTGATATCGTTTAAAAGGAAAAAGAATTTGTTTTTTGTACATAACTATGTATCGTATAAGAGGAACCGTTAAATCATACCTAAGTACTTTGTCAGATACATATTGAGTTAATATATCCGATACGTTGGATGAAATATTTTGTTTGTCTAAATTCTTGATTGATTTTAAAAAATCAGATATTTTTTTTTTCAAAACATCTCCCGAATTAAGTATCCTAAAAATTAAAGAGTTACCCTCTTCTCCATAATTTCCATTAATAATGGAAGTTTTTTCAAAAGATGGTGTTTCTATGGGCTGAAATCCAAAAAGTTCAAATTGATTTTGAATAATATTAATTATAAAATTTCTATTATTTATCTCAATTGAAGAAAAATCTCTTGTTCCTTTAGGAATATCGAAGTACTTCATAATCAATGTAAAATGATGATATTATATAAATTCATTTATTTTCATGATCTTCTTCTTTATGAAGCTCTTTGTCCATAATTTTTTTTTTTCTACTGTAAGATGAAATAGGAATTTCAAAATTATCCTCTAAATGGTATTTTTTATATTTCTTTTCCATGAAAAAATCAGAATTTATAGATCGATCAAAAACATTTTCATTTAAAGAAATATTATCTTTTTTATTAGAAATTTTTTCTGATTTTTTAACATGTTTATTTTCAGGGAAAAATGATTTTATCCTTTCTTGATCTGCATGGATATGTCTTTTTTTCATCAACTTTTGTTCAAAAGGTTCTTCTAACCTATGGAATACTTTTTTTTCTTCATGATTAATTACTCTCTGAACTTCTGTAGGAAAACCAGTAGCTACTATAGTCACCGATATACTTTCGTCTAATTTTTCATCTTCTCCTATTCCCATAATAATATTTGCGTTATTTCCTGCTTCTGATTGAATATAATCACTAATAATTCCTATTTCATCTATAGTAATCTCTATTTTTCCTGAAACAATGAGAAGTAGAACATTTTGAGCACCCGTAATTTTATTATCATTTAATAATGGAGAATCTAAAGCTTGAACTACGGCTTCTTTTGCTCTGTTTTCTCCAACAGCAATAGATGATCCCATGACAGCAGTCCCACTATCTTTCAAGACAGTTCTAGTATCTCTTAAATCTATATTTTGTTTATAGTGATGAGTAATAACTTCAGCTATCCCTTTAGCTGCAGTGGTCAGAACTTCATCTGCTTTTGCAAAACCAGCTTTAAATCCTAAATTTCCATACAATTCTCTTAATTTATCATTATTAATAACAATAAGAGAATCTACGTTTTTTCTTAATGATTCAATTCCTTTTTGAGCCTGTTTTAACCTCATTTTCCCTTCAAAATGAAATGGGATTGTAACGATACCTACAGTAAGAATTCCCTTTTCTTTTGAAATTCCTGCTATAATTGGAGCTGCACCAGTCCCTGTTCCACCACCCATTCCTGCCGTAATAAAAGTCATTTTCGTATGAGCATCTAATATTTCTTTTATTTCCTCAATGTTTTCTAATGCAGATTTTTCTCCTATATCAGGGTCTGCTCCAGCACCTAATCCTTCTGTAATAGATACACCTAATTGTATTTTTTTAGGTACTGGATTATTTCGTAAAGCTTGTACATCCGTATTACATGCTATAAAATCTACGCCATCAATCCCTTGTTCATACATATAGCTCAATGCATTACTTCCTCCTCCTCCTACTCCAATGACTTTGATAGAAGCAGAACGATTTTTAGACAATTCAGTATCAATTTTTTCTTTTTTTATAAAATATTCTTTTTTCATTGCTTTTTATTCTGTATCATTCAATATTTGACGAAATTTATCTGCCCAATTTTCAAAAAAAGATTTTGTTTTATTTTTTTTCTTCTTTATAGTATGATTCAAATTATTCGTTAAATTCGGATGATAACTATTGCTTTGATTATAATCTTTTTTGGAAAAAATTTCTTTTTTATTATTTCTGCTATGTATAAATGAATTATCTATTCCACTCATATACTTTTCTTTGTCATCAATACCTTTAATCACTAAACCTATAGATGTAGCATATTCCGGATTACTGATGAAACCGTTTTCTCCTCCTGAAATATGTTCATTTGCATATCCTATACGTACATCCATACCAGTAATATATTCTGTCAATGGTCTGATATGTTTTAATTGCGAACCTCCTCCAGTCATAACTAGACCTGCTATTAATCTCTTTTTTTGTTCTTCATTTCCATAATTATTGAGTTCTACATTCACATGTTCTAAAATTCCACCAACTCGTACATGAATAATTTGAGAAAGATTTTTTAAAGAAATTTCTTTAGGATCACGTCCTCTTAATCCGGGAATACAAACTATTTCTGTTTCTTTGTTTTCTCCTGGCCATGCTGATCCAAATTTAATCTTTAGTAGTTCTGCTTGTCTTTCAATAATTAAACAGTCTGTTTTAATATTATCAGTAATCACATTTCCTCCAAAAGGAATCACAGCTGTATGTCGTATAATATTATCTTTAAATATAGCAATATCGGTTGTTCCTCCTCCAATGTCAACTAAAGCAACGCCTGCTTCCCTCTCTTCCTTACTTAATACTGCTTCAGCAGAAGCTAAAGGTTCTAAGGTTAGACCTGATAAATTTAATCCTGCAGCTTTTACACATCTTCCAATATTACGAATTGAAGAAATTTGTCCTACTACTACATGAAAATTAGCTTCTAAACGACTTCCATACATTCCTATAGGTTCTCCTATTTCCGATTGACTATCTACTTTATATTCTTGGGGAAGAACATGAATGATTTCTTCTCCTGGTAACATAACCAATTTATGAACTTGATTGATCAATCTCTGTATATCTTTTTGATTGATCACATTTTCAAAATCTAAACGAGTGATATAATCATTATGCTGCAAACTTCTAATATGTTGCCCTGCTATTCCTACGATCACTTCTTTTATTTTTAATCCAGAACTATGTTCGGCTTCCGATACGGCTTCGCGAATTGCTTCGATAGTTTGAGTAATATTATTTACTACACCTCTATGTACCCCTATACTTTTAGACCTACCTATACCTAAAATTTCAATTTTATGATATTCATTTCTCCTTCCTACCATAGCTACAATTTTTGTGGTCCCTACATCAAGACCTATAGCTATATCTTGATATTCCATAGATTAATCTTTTTTTTGCTACTACTTGGTCTTTATATTGTAAATTAATACTTTGATATTGATTGATATCTATTTTGTTTAGATATTGTTCATAAAATGATCGTAATTTATTCAATTTATTTTTAAAATCTTTCATATCACCTAATATAATACGATGATTTCCTACTTTTGGCATTAAAATAATTGAATGGTTATTTTCCTTTTTCAAGCTGATAATTTGATCTTTTAATAGATAGTCAGAATTTATAAATTCTATTAATTCTACTAAAATTTTTTTTTCCTTTTTTGAAAAAGCACCATTAGCTAACATGACTGGAGATGAATAAAAGTTCGATAATTTTAATTCTTCTGCATCTTCAGTAAGATAATATTCTTGACTGTTATTTTTGATTCTTAAAATAGGTTTTTTTTGAAAAATTTCGATATATATCGATCCATTTGTATTCAAAAATACTTCGGATTTTCTTATAAAAGGATAACGATTCAATTTTTTTTCTATTTCTAATATACATAATTGACCAATGGTTTTTTCATTTTTGTTTGATTCATGAAAAATAATATTTTGAATGATTTTTTTATTGATAAAATGATTATTGGATTTGGAATGAATAATAATATGGAATTTTTTCAAACTCCTATTTTTATGGTTTTTAACAGTAAAAAAAGTCAATAACATTAAAAATATAATATATAAGAATAAAATAAAAATAAAAGAGACTCTCTTTCTTTTCATTTATCCATATGTTTTATTCAACCATTTTTTGATAGGAATAATTAAATTATCTATATTTCCTGCTCCTATTGTAATAATAATATCGAAACATTTTTTTTTAATTTTTTCTAAAATTTTTGACAATGAAGATATTTCTTTATTTTGAGGACTGATTTTTATTTTTTGCAATAAAATATTCGAATTAATATTATGATCCATAGGAGATTCTCTTGCTGGATAAATATCTAGCAAGATTAATAAATCTAATTTTTCCAAACTTCTTGCAAAAGATTTTTCAAAAAACTTAGTTCTACTAAATAAGTGTGGTTGAAAAATACCTAATATGATTTTTTTAGGATAGCATTTTCTCACAGTATGAATTAATGCATTAATTTCTGTTGGATGATGAGCATAATCATCTATATATATTTTTTTTTTAGATATATAATGAAAATAAAATCTTCTTTGAATTCCTGAAAATAAATATAATGCATTTCGAACTTTTTCTTGATGAATATTTAAATAATCAGAAATAGCCAAAGCCGCAGTAGTATTTTTTACATTATGAATTCCTGGAATAGGTAATGGGATCGATCTCCATATTTCTTTTGGAGTATGAAAATCAAAATACCATCTATTTTGTTTAATGTAAATTCGATTCGAATAATAACTTTCTTTTTTTTCTACTGAATAATAAATAGCATTTTCTTGAAAAAATGTATCTTCTTTACAAAGAAAGAGTTTATTATATGGTTTTTTTATTTGATTTGAAAAATTGATATAAGCTTTTTTCATACATGTTTTTTTAGGATAAATATCTACATGATCTTGATCTATAGATGTAATACAAGCTATATTTGGTGATAAGTATAAGAAAGAATGATCAAATTCATCAGCTTCTACTAGAATAAATTTATTCCCATTTAATATTAAATTCGATCCATAGTTATCTGGTATTCCTCCTAAAAAAGCAGTAAAACTTATTCCAGCATTATAAAAAATATGACTTAATATACTGCATGTAGTTGTTTTTCCATGAGTACCTCCTATAGCGATACAAATAGATTCTTTTGTTATTAAAGATAATACTTGAGATCTTTTTTTTATATTTTTTCCACATTTTTTTAAAGCCATCCATTGTTGATGATCATGAGGAATAGCTGGAGTATATATGATTAAACATTTTTTAGAATCAATCCATTTTGGTAAAAATTTTATATTATCACGATAATTAATCATAATACCTTCTTGTTCTAAATTTTTAGTTAGATAAGTTTTATTTTGATCATGTCCATGTACTACTTTTCCCATATAATGAAAGTATCTAGCTAATGAACTCATTCCAATTCCACCTATACCTAGAAAATAAAAAAAATTAATTTTATTTAAATTCATAATATAATATGTAAAATTTCATTTACAATGTCTTTTGTTGCATTAGGTTTTCCAAATTGAATCATATTTTGCATCATTTGTTTTTTTAAACAAGAATCTTGTAATAATCTTATTGTAGAATCCACTAACTTTTGATTTATTTCATTATTCTTAATGATTAATGCTGCTTTTTGATTTTCTAATACTTTTGCATTTTTATTTTGATGATCATCCGTTGACCAAGGAAAAGGAATTAATATATAAGGCTTTCTTATCAAACATATTTCTGATATAGTTAAAGCCCCAGCTCTAGATACAATTACATCAGCAGCTGCATAACAAATTTCTATATTATCAATAAATTCCATTAAAATAAAATTAGAATGATGAGATATTTTGTTATTTTTAATTTGATGAATAAATTTTCCTGTATGCCAAATCAGTTGTATATTTAAATGGATTAATCGTTGTAATCCATTCATCCAAGCATTATTTATATTTTCAGAACCTTGACTTCCTCCTATAGATAAAATAACAGGATTTTCTATATTTATACCTAACTGAATGCAAGCATCTTTTTTACTAAGATCTGTTTTTAAAATTTTGGAACGAATTGGATTTCCAGTAACTATTGTTTTGTTTTTTGGTAAATATTGTTTAGCTTCTTCATAGGCTATGCATATCTTTTTAGCATATCTAGAAAATATTCTATTAGTCAATCCTGGGAACGCATTTTGTTCTTGAATAAGAATAGGTATTCCATTTTTGATTGCAGCACTTAATGTAGGAAAACTAGTAAAACCACCTGTACCAATTACTATATTAGGCAAAAATTTTTTTAGAATTTTATCTGCTAAAAAAAAACTATTTATTACTTCCATCAGTAATGATATACAGCCTAAAACAGATTTTAATCTATTTCTACCGCCTGTTATATGAATTTTTTCAATAGAATAACCAGATTTTGGTATTTTTTTGATTTCCATGTGTTTTTTGGAACCAATAAATAAAATTTTTGATTTTGGAATGATTTTCGTGATGGCATCTGCGATGGCTATACCTGTATAAATATGACCTCCAGTTCCACCACTGCTAATTAACACTTTTGGATGCAAATTGAAATTCATTGACTTATCGATTTTTTATTTATTAATTTACTGACACTAAGTATAATACCAAAACTAAAAAAAGTAACCCACATAGATGTTCCTCCAGAACTTATCAGAGGTAAATTTTGTCCTGTTACAGGAAATAATCCAACCACTATCCCCATATTAATGAATGCTTGAGTAATTATAGGGAAACCTAATGACAGTACAAGCAAAGTACAGTAATAATTTTGTATTTTTGTTGCTATTATAATGATTCTGAGTAATATAAGCAAATATATGAATAAAAGGAGAACTCCCCCTATCAATCCATATTCTTCTATAATAATAGCATAAATAAAATCTGAAGAGGATTGTGGGAGAAAAGCTTTTAATACACTTTTTCCTGGTCCACGTCCAAATTTTTTTCCTAAAAAAATAGCTGATTTTGCTAATTGAATTTGATAATTGTCTCCAGATGGATTATAGAATTTTTCTATTCGACTTTTCCATGTAAAAACTCTATGAACTGGTTGGTTTTCACCCCATTTTAGAACGGAGTAAATGTATATTGTTGCAAATAATATTCCCATGAATAAAATTCCTATTAATCTTGATATTGGGTATCCACCTATAAAAAGTAAAATGCAAATCGAAAAAAAAATAAGAACAGCCGTAGATCCATTAGCGGGTAAAATTAGTCCTATAACAAAAAATATTGGGAACCACAATGTAAACAATGAATAAATAAAACCACAATTTTTTTTTTGATAAAGAAATTTGGAGCAATAAATAAAAAGTGCTAATCCAGCAATATTCGAAGTTTGAAAAGATATATTAAGAATAGGAATGTATAACCAACGAGATGCATTCACTCCATGTAATTGTTTTCCTTGAATTAATGTTAAAATTAATAAAATCGAGACGAATGGAATTGGATATATAGATGTACGATAAATATATTTATAATTTATGAATTGAGAAAAAAAAAGAATACCATATCCAATTAATATGAACAAAGTATGTTTGAATAAAAAATAAAAAACAATATTAGAACTACATCCATATGCGTTCACTAAATTAATACTTGCGGAATATACAGGTAAAAAAGAGAAAATAGATAATAGAGATATAAATGACCATAAATATTTATCTCCTCTTACATATTTTTTTATAAATATATCAAGTTTCATTATTTATTTCATCTTTTTAGTGAACAATTCTTTCACTTCTTGTTTAAATTTGTTCCCTTTTTCTTTATAATCCTTGAATAGATCAAAACTAGAACACGCAGGAGACAACAAAATACAGTCTCCATACGAAGAAAATCTATATGCCATTCGTACAGCTTCTCTCATAGATTGGGTTTCTTCAATACAATCGATAATCTTTTCGAAAGATTTAATAATTTTTTTGTTTTTTCTCCCTAAACATATGATAGCTTTAACTTTTTTTTTCAGTAATGGGATCAATTCATGATAATCATTTCCTTTATCATATCCACCAATAATCAATATAATGGGTCCCTTTATACTATCCAATGCATAAAAAACGGAATTAACATTAGTAGCTTTAGAATCGTTGATGAATGTTATTCCGTTTATATGAAAAAAATACTCCATACGATGTTTCATTGGTTTAAATTTTGATATAGTATTTATTACAAATTTTTTATCTATGTTGAGTATTTGAGATACAATTAATGAAGCCATTACATTGTAAATATTATGATGACCTATTAAAAGAATATCTTTTATATTCAAAAATTTGAATTTTTTTTTATTTCCACTTTGAATCCATATTTTATCATCTTTGAAATAAGCACCCATATGTAATTTTTTTTCTATAGAAAAAGGAATGCATTGAGGATGGATTGCATATTTCATCAGTCCTTCTCGAAGAATTGGATCATCATAATTGTAAACTAAAATATCTTCTTTTTTTTGAAATATTGCTAGTTTTAGTTTAGAATGTATGTATTTATCTATATTATTATCATATCTATTCAAATGATCTCTTGTTATATTTAATATAACTGCAATATTCGAACGAAAATTTAAACAATCATCTAATTGAAAACTACTTACCTCTAATACATAAATTTTTTTTTTTTTAAAATTTCTTTGGAGAAACTATTTCCAATATTTCCAGCTAAACCTACAGTTTGTTTTTGATTGTTTTTCAATATATTGTATATTAGTTTGCTGGTAGTAGTCTTTCCGTTACTTCCTGTAATACTTATGATATATGATTTTTTTAAAAAACTTTTTCCAAATTCTAATTCAGATAATATGGGAATTCCCATATATTTTATTTTTTTTAAAAATGAATTTTTGACAGAAATACCTGGACTTTTAATAATTTTACTCGCTTTTTTCATTATAAATTTCCTTGAATGACCTTTTTCTTCAAAAGAAATTTGATGTTTAATTAACATATTTTTGTATTTATTGGGAATTTTTTCAGAATCTGATACAAATGTTTTCAATCCATATTTATTAGCTAATATAGCAGCTCCTATTCCACTTTCTCCTCCTCCTAATATTACGATTAAATCTTTTTTCATCAATTTTTTTATATAAGAAAAATAAATACCAATATAGAAAGTATTATTTGTATGATAAAAAAACGACTACAAATTTTATTTTCGTGATATCCTAATTTTTGAAAATGATGATGAATAGGTGTCATCCTAAAAATTCTTCTTCCTATTCCATATTTTTTTTTAGAAAATTTAAAATAACATATTTGTATAAGTACGGAAATATTCTCCATGAAAAAAATTCCACATATAAACGGTAATAACAATTCTTTCCTATTTAAAATAGCTAGTATAGCTATTGATCCTCCTATAGGTAGACTACCCATATCTCCCATAAAAATTTGAGCTGGATAGGAGTTATACCAAAGATAACTGATTAAAGTTCCTAAAAAAGAACAAGAAAATATAATTGTTTCTTCTAAACCAGGAATATAAATTGAATGAAAATATTGAGAATAAATTTTATTACTTGAAATTATAGATAATATAGATAAAGTGACAAAACTAATAGCAGAAAGACCAGCATTTAATCCATCTATTCCATCCGTGATATTGGATCCATTAGAAAAAAATATAACAATGAAAATAACTATAGGAATAAAAATAATCCATGTATATTTTTCTAATTTTTTATTATACCAACTTAATATATAAGAATAATCAAATTCTTTTTTTGAATATTTTTGAGAAAACATAGGAATAGTTGTTTGGAATCCATGTTTTGTTTTATCAAAAAATGATTGATGAATAGAAGAATTTGGATAAAAATATATAATAGTTCCTATAAAAAAACTTATAATCGTTTGTCCTAATATTTTTCCCATTATACTTAATCCTTTTTTATTATGATATTTTATTTTGATATAATCGTCTATAAATCCAATCAATCCTATAAAAATCAAAGTAATAATGAGTATAATAACATATATGTTTTGTAATGATGAAAATAGTATAGTAGAAATTAGTGTAGAAAATATCATAACGAAACCACCCATTGTTGGAATTCCAATTTTTTTTTTTTCCTCTATCAAACCAAGATTTCTCACATTTTCTTTGATACCATTTTTTGTTTTATGATTCCAACATATAATTCTTTTATAAGAGAAATGAGATATAAAAAATGATAATAAAAAAGAAATAAATGATCTATAAAAAATAGAATCGATATTAAATAAATAGGTTAACATTATTTGTTTGAATTATTTTTTGTTATCAAAAAGAAATTTTTTAGCAATTTTCATATCATTAAAAGGATATTGAATTCCTTTTATTTCTTGATAATTTTCATGTCCTTTTCCTACTATTAAAACAATATCATTTTTATTTGCAATTTGAATAGCTTGATTAATTGCTTGTTTTCGATTGATAAAAGAGAAATTTTTTTTTGAATTTAAATATGATGAAAAATTTTTCATATCTTTTATTATATTATGTGGATCCTCTGATCTTGGATTATCAGATGTAAAAATAGAAATATCGCATGTTTCATAAACCATTTTACCCATAATAGAACGTTTTTTTCTATCTCGATTTCCTCCACAACCTACGACACATATCAATTTAGAATCCTTTTTTTTTGTAAGATCTGTAATAGTTTTTAAAACTGATTTTAATCCATTTGGATTATGCGCATAATCTACAATAATTCGTATTCCTTTTTTTGATAAAAACTGCTCAAAACGTCCTTTTACGGGTTTTATATTTGACAAATTTTTTATGATGATATCTTTATCCATTTGTAATAAAATAGATGTTGCATATACAGCTAAAATATTGTATATATTAAATTTTCCAATAATTTTAGTAAATATTGGATAAGTACCATCAATCAATAATTGACTTCCATTAAGATTTTTTCGTAATACTTTTACAAAAAAATTTTTATTGTTTTTTAATCCATAAAAATATTTCTTGGCCAAAATATTTCTTGTTATTTTATGTGAATTCTTGTCATCGATATTAATCAAAGCAAAAGATTTTTTGGATAAACTTTGAAAAAAATTTCTCTTAGTATATAAATAATGATGAAAAGATTGATGATAATCCAAATGATCGTGAGTGATATTAGTAAAGATTCCTCCTTCAAATGACAAACCTTCAATTCTTTGTTGATGAATTCCGTGTGAACTGACTTCCATAAAAGCATATTGACATCCTTTTCGAATTGAAACATATAAATATTTATTGATATCAATAATATTGGGCGTAGTATGTGAATTAGGATAGACCTTGGATAGTATTTTCACTCCTATTGTAGAAATAAGAATACTTTTTTTTCCTATATTGGAAAATAACTGATGTAATATATATGCTACAGATGTTTTTCCATTTGTACCTGTAATTCCTATCAATTTTATTTTTTTTGTGGGATTTTCGTAAAAATTAGACGAAATTTTTCCTAAAGCTTTTTTAGAATTTGGAACCAATATATACAATACATTTTTTTGATAAGAAATAGGAACATATTCACAAACGATGGTTTGTGATCCATTTTTGATCGCTTCTTCAATAAAAAAATGACCATCTGTTTGTTCTCCTTTTATAGCAATAAAAATCATATGTTTATGAATCATTGGAGATGATATAGAAATTCCTATGATCCATTGAGAAGTTTCCTTACCAATTTTTTTAATAATATGGACTCCTTTCAATACATTTTTTAATACTTTTTTCATCTACTTTTCTAATTTTAGAAAAATAACTTGGTTTTTTTTTATTTTTTTTCCTGGTTTGATTGATTGTTGAATGACTTTCCCTATTCCATCATATTGAATGATGTATCCTTTATTTTCTAACAATGGAATCACTTCTTTACCAGGAAGAGATAGAACATTTGGCATAATTTTTTTATCGGATAAAAAAATATTTTTGCGTTCTTTGATTTTTTTCTTCCAATCTGTTTGATTTCGTTTTTTATTAATAGGAAATTCCTTTTTTTTCATTCTTGTATAAATTGATTGGACAATTTGATCAAATACTGGAACAGCTACTTCAACACCATAATGTTTTTTTTTAGGTTTAGAAATGACGACAATACAAGTATATTTTGGTTTTTGATATGGAAAAAATCCAACAAAAGAACTAATATAAGTAGTAGATTTATTTTTATCCCAATATTCAAATTGAGTTGTACCTGTTTTTCCTGCATATGGCCATTTTGGATGATAATATTTTTTTGCTGTACCATTTTTCACTACTCCTTCTAACATATACCGAATCTTGTTCAAAGAATCTTGATCTGCTATAGAAGGATTAATGACAATAGGTGTTTTGAATGTTTTGATATTTTTTCCTTTATCTCTAATTTCTGTGACAAACATAGGTTTTACCATTTTTCCTCCATTTGCTATAGCATTGTAAAAAGTAAGGATCTGTAAAGGAGTTAATTTGATGTTATATCCAAAAGTCATCCATGGTAAAGTCATTTCATTCCATTCTTTTTTTCCAGGTTTTGGGATAAAAGGAGTTCCTTCTCCAGGAATATCTATTCCTATTTTTTTATTTAAATTCCATTTGTATAAGTGATTGATAAATTTTTCTGGTTCTTTTTTATATTTTTCATGAATCAGTTTTGCTATTCCTACATTAGAAGAAATTTCTAAAATTTGTTTTGGATTTAATTTTTTGTATGTTTCATAATGATGACTATCACGTATTTCTTTTCCTTTAAATTTCATGACTCCACCATTAATATCTACTAACATGTTCATATCTATTTTTTTATCTGATAATGCTGCTAAAAGAGCTATAGTTTTAAATGTAGATCCTGGTTCATTTCCTTCCCATACGGAAAAATTTCTTATGTCTTCATAAGTATTATTTTTGGTTTTTTCAAGATTGATCATAACAGATATTTTCCCACTTTTTACTTCCATTAAGACTACACATCCATGATCAGCTTTAAATGCACATAATTTTTGTAGCAAGGCATGATAAGAAATATCTTGTAAAGATATGTCAATAGTAGAATGGATATCTTTTCCATCTTCTGGATCGATTTCATTTTTTGATTGTAATGGTTTCCATATATTTGAGCTAATACGTTGCTCTAATCTTTTTCCATCTTTTCCTCTTAAATATTTACTAAATGCTCCTTCTATTCCAATTTTTCCTCGATGATCATCATATCCTAATGTTCGGATTCCTATATTTAATGTATGAATTCTAGATATTTTATGTTCTGAAATAAATCCTCCTATCCTTTTTCCTTTATTGAAAATAGGAAGTTTTTGAAGCATTTGTAATTTTGAAAAATCTAAATTTTTTGCTAATAAAAAATATCTATTTCCTTTTTTTTTTTCTTTTATAAATTTTTTATAAAAAAAACCTTTTGGTCTTTTTAATATAAATTCTAACGAATTACATAAAGAAACGATATTATGATTGAATAATTCATCAGAAATTGATTGAAAATCAATATGAACATCATATTTTATCACTGATGTAGATAATATTCGGTTATCTGCAGAATAAATATTACCCCGTTTAGCTGGAATTAAATTAATTTTTATTCTTTTTTCTATAATATATTTTTTATACTTTTCGTATGCATTTTGAATATGCAATAAATTGAAAATGATCAACAAAGCAATAAAAACAAATAGTAGACCAATTAAGTAAGATTTATACAAAGGAAGATATCTATTTTTATTTTCGATTTTCATTTCTATATTACCTATTTTTCTAGGATATTTCTTTTTCATTTCTTTTTTGATCATTCAAAATTAATTCATATGGAGGTTCTTCTAAATGTTTTAATTTATGAGATAATTTTTTTTGTAAAAAAGATGCCAATTGCATTTTCATGCATTTACTATGTAAATATGCGTATTCAGATTTTAATCCGATGACTTCTTCACTAATTTTTGTAAATTCGCGAATTTTTCGATCCATTATATGTGAACTAGTAATACTAATTAATGATAATGCGGTAAGAAAAATAATAAAATTCCATGTTTTATGAGAATTTTTTTGAATCAAAAATGTTCCTTTTAAAATATCTTGAATACTCATTTTTATTCTTTTCAAATTTGTTTTTCTGCAACTCTTAATTTAGCGCTTCTAGATCTAGGATTTTTTTTGATTTCTGGTACACTCGGTTTAATAACTTTTTTATGAATCATTTTAAATGAAAAACGACTAATATCATTTTTTTTCATAAAAAACATTCTATTTTTAAAAAAAAATTTTGCTATTCTATCTTCAATAGAATGATAGGATATAATAGCCATTCGCCCACCTGGTGAAATAATATTCTTCGATTTGAACAAAAAATCTTGGAAAAGATTGATTTCATTATTTACTTCTATTCGTATAGATTGAAATAATCTAGCAAAAAATCTTTTTTTACTTTTTGAAGATCCTTTGATGAAAAAAATATTTTTTAAATCAAAAGTAGTGATAATTTCCTTTTTTATTCTTTTTTTTAATATTTTATTTGCTATTTCTTTTGCATTATTAAATTCTCCATATTTTTGAAATAACTGGCTTAATTGATTTTTAGAATATTCATTGATAATATGTTTCGCTGAATAATTTGATTCTTGATTCATTCTCATATCCAACATACAATTTAATTGATTAGAAAAACCTCTTTTGGGATTTGTTATCTGAAAATAAGATGGTCCTAAATCAACCAATATTCCTGATACTTTTTCTATTTGTTTTTTTTTTAAAATATCCTCTATATGAATAAAATTCGTATGAAATAAATGAAAACGTTTGTCTTTAATCAAATTTCTTTTTACAGCATCTATATCTTGATCCATGGCAATTAAAGTCGCTTTTTGATCTAATCTATTCAAAATAGCATGTGAATGGCCTCCTCCTCCAAATGTAGCGTCTATATATATACCATTTTTATCGGTAATTAATTTTTCTATACTTTCTTTTACAAGTACTGATATATGATATGGATTTTTCATTTTTTTTATTTATACACGAAATTATACCTTATAAGTATAAATTTTTAAAAAAATATTCATGGAATTCAATTTAATAAAAACAGATGTGTTTTCTAAAGCAAGAGTAGGTCTTATTCAAACAGATCATGGAAAAATAAAAACTCCTGTTTTTATACCAATAGCTTCAAAAGGATATATTAAATCTATACTTATGCAAAATTTTAGTGATATATCAATAATATTAGGAAATGCTTACCATTTATCTATTCAACCTGGAATGAAAGTGATAAAAAAAATAGGAGGAATTCATTCTTTTATGAATTGGAACAAACCTATATTAACAGATAGTGGTGGTTATCAAATTTTTTCACTAAAAAAATTAAACAAAGTAACTGAACATGGAGTTATATTTCGATCTATTTTAGATGGATCTTCTCATTTATTTTCTCCAGACAAATCAATGAAAATACAACGTATAATTGGAGGTGACATTATTATGTCTTTTGACGATTGTCCTTCTTTTCCATGTAGTTATTTAGAAACTAAACAATCCTTAAAAAGGACACTCTTTTGGTTAAAACAATGTATATATTTTTTAAAAAAAAATCCAGAAATATATAATCATAAACAATACTTTTTTCCTATTATACATGGAAGTATTTATCCTGATTTAAGGAAACATTCTGTAGAAGAAACAATGAATTTTGTAGAAGAAGTCGATGGGTATGCCATTGGAGGTTTAAGTATAGGTGAAAAAAAAGAAAAAACATATAGTATAACTGATTTATTAACAAACATAATACCTAAAAAAAATCCACGATATTTGATGGGAGTTGGAAGCCCAAAAGATATTTTAGAAAATATAGAACTTGGAATAGACATGTTCGATTGTGTCATACCTACAAGAAATGGTCGTCATGGTATGTTATTTACATGGAATGGAATCGTCAATATAAAAAATAGAAAATGGAAATATGACTATTCTTGTTTAGACGAAGGAGGAACATCACCTGTAGATCAATTATATAGCAAATCTTATGTAAGACATCTTTTCCTTTCTAAAGAAAATTTGGGAAAAGAAGTTGCATCTATACATAATCTTTATTTTTATTTTAACTTAGTAAAACAAGCAAGGGATCATATTTTACAAAATAATTTTGTTTCTTGGAAACGATCCGTTATTTCATCGTTAACAAAACGTTTATAATATGAAGATTCTAGATCGATATATTATGAAAAATTTGATCATTACTTTTTTATTTTTTACGATATCATCGCAATCAATATCCATAATTGTAGATATCTCACAAAGGATGCATCGTTTAGAACAAAATAAAGGAACGATCAAGGAAGCTTTATTTTTATATTATCCTTTTTGGTCTATATGGTTAGCTAATACTTTTTCTCCTATTTCTGTTTTTTTATCCGTTATTTTTTTTACATCAAAACTTACTAAAAATTTGGAAATTGATGCTATCATGACCAGTGGAATTAGTTTTAAAAGATTTACTTATCCATATATTATATCATCTATGATCATAGGAACAATGACATTATTAATCAATTATTATTTATTACCTATAGCTAATAAAAAAAAAAATGAGTTTCATTACCAATATTTACTAAGTTCAAGATATAAAAATAAATATGAAAATAATCAATATATAATTGATCAAATTTCCAAAAATGAATATATTTTTCTTCAAAAATTTTTCAAAAAAAAAAATATAGGAATAGAATACATATATGAAAAATTTTTGAAGAAAAAATTAACATATATTATAAAATCAAAATATATTTTTTGGAATCATAAAAGTAAAACTTACACTTTATATGACTACTATGAAACTAGAATTCAAAAAAAAAGAGACGTATTAACTCATGGAAAATATAAAATTGTAAAAATTCCATTATCTCCAAATGAATTGTTACCAGAAGAATATATAGCAGAAACCATGAATATACATGATTTAAAAAATTTTATCGATAGAAAAACAAATGATAAAAACATAAATATTTATTTGAATGAATTTTATCAAAGAACAAGTCTTCCTTTTTCAACTTTCATCTTTACTATTCTTGGTTTATCTATTTCTTCAATAAAAAAATTAAATATACATTATCCTATTATAATAGGAATTATTTTTTCTTTTGTATATATTTTTTTGTCAGAAGTATCCAAAATATTATCTACAAAATATGGTCTTTCTTCTTTAATTTCTATTTGGTTACCCAATATTTTTTTTGGATTTATTGCTATGTTATTTTTTTGTTACAGAAATTTTATCAAAGATTAATGATTGATTTCAAATCCAACTATATATAGTTGACCATTTTTCTTGATAAATTTGATCATAACATCTCCTGAATATTGTTTTAAAACTTGATCTACATCCTTAGGTTTTTCCATTTTTTTTCCATTAATATATAAAATAATATCTCCTTCATCTATACCCATATCATGTAAAAATCCGTTTGTTATTTTTTTAATTTTTATTCCAAAATTAATATTAAAATATCTCTTTGAATCGAAATCAATTGATTCAAAAGAACCTCCTAATAATTCAGATGGAGTGATTGTATATTTATGTTCAATTTTTTTGTTACCTATCAAATCTTTTAAAGTAATTTTGCATGATATTTTTTGTTCATCACGTAAAATATCCATGTTAATTTGATCTCCTGGATGTTTCATTCCTATAATAAATGATAAATCAGATGCATTTTCTATCATTTTTCCATCTATTTTTTTGATCACATCTCCCATCATCAGACCCCCTTCATCTGCTGCACTTTTTTCAAATACTTCTCCAATTAGAAATCCTTTTTGGGTTTGTATATGTTTATTTGTTTTTTTATTAAAATCTTGTAAAAATTCGGAATGAGATAAATCCATTCCTTTAACACCTAAAAAAGCACGTTGAACGGATCCATATTTTTGAATATCTTGAATGACTTTAGATACCAAATTAGAAGGTGCAGCAAAACTATATCCTATAAAATTTCCCGAATCTGATGATATAGCGGTGTTAATTCCAATAAGCTCTCCTTGAGTGTTGATCAATGCTCCACCACTATTTCCTGGATTTACTGCAGCATCTGTTTGAAAAAAAGACTCGATAGCTGAAGAAGATGAATGAGGCTCTCCTTTTAATAAACCAATACTCCTATTTTTTGCGCTAATAATTCCTGCTGTTACAGTTGAATTCAAATCAAAAGGATTACCTATAGCTAAGACCCATTCTCCAACTTGGACTTTATTAGAATCTGAAAAAAATATAAAAGGCAAATTCTTTTCGTTTATTTTTAATAAAGAAATATCAGTACTAGGATCTGAACCGATCAATTTTGCTTCATAAGTTCTTTGATTATTCAAAGTAATTTCAATTTTATCTGCATTTTGTATTACATGATGATTCGTTACAATATATCCATCAGATGATATGATGACTCCTGATCCATGAAGTCCAGGATGTTCCTCTTGTTGCATTTTTTGATGGTTATTATTAAAATCTTCTGAAAAACCAAAAAAAAAGTCAAATGGATCAAACTGATCATTATACTTATCCGAATAATTTTTTACATTAACTACAGTATGGATCGTTTTTTTGACTACTCTTGTAAAATCAGGAATGTTAGAATGTTCCAATGATGAATAATTTAAGGTAGATGACGTTAATTTATTTTCTTCTAATGCATAAGTTGGAATTTTCGATTTGTTTTCTTTAGAATATTTTTTGTATGCAACTATACTGATGATAGAGCTCATCAAACTGCTGATTATAATATAAAAAACTATTCTCTTCATATATACATAAAATAGAAAATCACTTGTATATAACAAATATAGAAAATAGAGATGATACTTTTGGTATGTCAAGATATTATTTTAAATTGGATAAACTTGGTTTTTGTTTATTATGAATTTAGTTTTTTTCAAATTGCATGGAACCGGAAATGATTTTATCATTTTGAATTCTATCACAAACGAATTACAATTATTCGATCAAAATGAAATGTTTTTTAAAAAATTATGCGATAGACATTTTGGAATTGGTGCTGATGGAATTATTTTAATTCAAAAAGATGTTAAAAGTGATTTTTACATGAAATATTATAACTCAGATGGAATAGAAAGTACCATGTGTGGAAATGGAGCTCGATGTTCTATATTTTTCTATAAACAATCCCAAAAATGCGAGAAACATACAATATTTTTTCGATCATCGGATGGATATCATTATGGAAATATAAAAACCGATAATGAAAATATAGTTTCCATTAAATTGATTGATTTAAATCAAAAAAATATAATCATTCAACCAAAATATGTATTTTTAAATACAGGATCTCCACATTATATTACATTTTTAGAAAATATTAATAATATAAATGTATATGATAAAGGTCGCAGCATTCGATATCAATATCCTTTTTCTAAAAAAGGTGTAAATGTTAATTTTGTAAAAATATTAGATAAAAATTATATACAAGTTCGTACTTATGAAAGAGGAATAGAAAATGAAACTTTATCATGTGGGACAGGAGTAGTTGCTTCTGTTATAGCTGCATATGAAACTAATAGAATTAGTCATCATTGTACAACATTTTTTGTACAAACTTTAGGAGGAATGCTAGAGGTATCTTTTGAAAAAAAAAAAAATGAATATCAAAATATTTATTTAACTGGACCAGTACAAATGGTATATCAAGGTGTTTTTTTTGTTTAACTATATCAAATTATATTTCATAATATGAAAAATTGTTATAAAATCAAAAATGAATCGATAAAATTTGTTGAAAAATATCTTCAGAGCTTTTCACCATCAGGAAATGAAAATGAAGGACAAAAAATATGGATGGATTATGTGAATCATTATGTAGAAAAAATGGATATAGATTTATATGGAACAGCTATTGGTATTATTAATCCAGATTCTCCATATAAATTAATTATAGAGGCTCATGTAGATGAAATATCATGGTATGTAAATTATATTACAGAAGATGGATTAATATATGTATCTCGTAATGGAGGTTCTGATCATATCATCGCTCCATCTAAAAAAGTTATTATTCATACAAAAACAGGGAAGACTATCTCAGGAATTTTTGGATGGCCAGCCATTCATACAAGAAAATCTTCAGAAGAAAAATATCCTAACGTATATAATATATTCGTAGATGTTGGAGTTTCAAGTAGAAAAGAAGTGAGGGAATTAGGAATTCATGTAGGATGTATCATTACTTATCCTAATAATTTTTTTATCATGAATCATAATTTTTTTGTATCCAAAAGTTTAGATAATAAAATAGGAGGTTTTATTATAGCAGAAGTAACAAAATTATTAGTAGAACATAACATTAATTTGAAGTATGGATTGTATATAGTTAATTCAGTACAAGAAGAGGTTGGTCTAAAAGGAGCGAAAATGATAGCACAATCTATCAAACCTCATATAGTTATTGTAACTGATGTGACACATCATACTTCTACTCCTATGATTGATAAGAAAATAGAAGGAGATATTCAATGTGGATCTGGTCCTGTCATTGGATACGCTCCATCTATAAAAGAAAACATTAGAGAATTAATTATTAATACAGCTAATGAACAAAATATTAAATTTCAACGTTTGTCTTTGTCTAGATATACAGGAACAGATTTAGATGTTTTTGCATATTCCAATAAAGGAGTTTTATCTTCGTTAATTTCTATTCCACTTAAATACATGCATACTACGGTAGAAATGGTTCATAAAAAAGATGTAGAAATGGGCATTTCATTAATGTTTGAAACTTTAAAAAGTATTAATGATCATCATGACAAATTATTTTATTGATTGAATCGAAAATGAATGATGTCTCCATCTTGTATTAAATAATTTTTTCCGACTATTAGTAGTTTTCCTAATTTTTTTATTTTTTCTTCTGATTGATATGTAACATAATCATTGTAATGTATGATTTTTGCTTTGATGAAACCTTTTTGTAAATCGGTATGAATGACGGAAGAAGCATGATAGGCTGTACATGGATTAGGTATGCTCCAAGATCGGATTTCTTTTTTACCTACGGTAAAAAAATTTTGTAATGATAATAAATGATGAGTTTTTTGGATGAATTTTTGTATATTATGTGATATGTTTTTTCTACCTTTCAAAGGTAATGTAATAAGAATTGATTTTTCTTTTTCAACTAATATTTTCATATTTTTTATATATGAAAAAGTTTTGTTTTGAAATTCATCTACATTTGCTATGTATATTACTGGTTTTTCAGTTAATAGTTGAAATTTTTTTACATATTTTTTTTCCATTTCTTGAAATGGATACATTCTAATATTTTTTCCTTTTTTTAAAAAAGAAAGAAGATTGTTTAATATTTTTATACGTTGATCGTTTTTATTTTTTTTTATAATTTTTTTTATTTTTTTTTCGATCGTTTCCAAATCTTTTAATTGTAATTCCATATCAATAATTTCTTTATCTCTAATAGGATCTATCGAATTTTCGACATGAGTGATACTTTTATCATGAAAAAAACGAATCATATGAATAATAACATTTGTTTCTCTGATATGAGATAAAAATTTATTACCCAATCCTTCTCCTTTATGAGATCCCTTAACTAATCCTGCTATATCTACTATCTTGATTAAAGATGGAATAATTTTTTCTGAATGGTGGATTTTTTGTAATTGATTTAATCTTGTATCCGGTACTATTACCATTCCATGGTTAGGTTCTATAGTACAAAATGGAAAATTTTGTGAAAGAACTTTAGAATTAGAAATAATATTAAAAAATGTCGATTTTCCTATATTTGGAAGTCCAATAATTCCGCATTTCATTTGATTTTAATTTAAAAAATTTCAAGAAATTGAATAATTCAAAATTAACTATAAATCATGGATGAACAAAAAGAGATTTTTTTTTGGGAACACATTGAAGAATTAAGAAAACACATAATTCATTGTTTTTATGCCATTGCGATATCTACGGTTATTCTAATGAATAATAAGAAAATTATATTTGATTACATTTTATTCGGTCCAGCAAAAAAAAATTTTATTACTTATCGTTTATTATCTCTTTTTACAAAGAAAATAAGCTTTTTTATAAAACCTGTATTTTATTTATCCGACAATTTAGAAATTCAAAATAGAAAAATATTTGGACAATTTAATACTTATATATGGTTTTGTTTAATGGGAGGTTTGATTTTATCATCTCCTTATATATTTTATGAATTTTGGAAATTTATAAAACCAGCTCTTTCTGCTAAAGAAAAAAAATATTCGAAAGGAATTATTATGTTTTTATCTACACTATTTTTTATTGGTATTTTTTTTGGTTATTTTATTTTATTTCCATTTTTAATTCATTTTGGATTTTCTTTTAAAATCAGTCATTTTCCAAAAAATATATTTGATTTGTCAGATTATATATCATTGATGATCCATTCTGTTTTATCTATGGGTTTCCTTTTTTTATTTCCATTTTTTATATTTTTTTTTACGAAAATAGGAATCATATCTCCTATATATTTAAAAAAATATAGGAGATATGCTTTTTTTATTATGTTAATTATATCTTCTGCTATCACGCCTGGTGATATATTAAGCACAATCATTGTTATGATACCTTTGATGATACTATATCAAGGAAGTATATATATTTCTTATTTTTTTATCAATTCGAAATAATTATTGATTCAAAATAATATTCACACGTCTTCCTTGTTTAGTATGTTTTTTTCCAACAAATACTCTTGTTTCAATTCTGGAAGGATCGACCCCATTACGAACTAAAATATTATATACTGCTTTTGCTCTTTTAGTTGATAATATTTTATTCAGATTATATCCTCCATGAGAATCTGCATATCCATCTATATAAAATTTAGAATTAGGTATAATATTATTCATTGTATTAGCCATTTTTTCAATAGCGAAAATATTACGATTTGATAATGAATATTTACCTGAATTAAAAAATATGGGTTGGAATGTTACTTTAGGACAATCTTGAAATTTTTTTAATTCAAATTTTTTGGGGCAAACATCTGCTTTATATAAAAGATCATCTTTATATAAATCTTGCTCTCCTTGTTGTACTTGCTCTCCTTGTTGTACTGGCTCTCCTTGTTGTACTGGCTCTCCTTGTTGTACTGGCTTTCCTTGTTGTACTGGCTTTCCTTGTTGTACTGGCTCTCCTTGTTGTACTGGCTCTCCTTGTTTTTTATTTTCTACTATTGATGGATAATAAGATACATCTTTATCAAATGGAACTATTTTTTTCATATCTTGTTCCTTTTGATTTTTTTGTAATATTTTGATCTTATGGTTTTTTAAAAATTCAATAAATTTGTTAAAACGAAAAATGAATCCTATATTATGTTTCCAAAAATCTAAATAATGATTGGATTGTCTTGCTATTAAGTGATTATATGTACTTTGAGCATTGATTCCTATATTAGGCGTTATCCAAACATTAACTCCAATTCCACCATCTACAGATCCAAAATTTTTTCTATTAGTACAAAATAATTTTGTTTCAGACAAAATTAAGTCTTGATCAAGATATGTATTGGATCTGACATAACTACTTCCTATTGTTAAATAAGGATCTATTTTATATTTATGTTGAGGAAATGTATAAAAATTTAAACTGGGACGACATTGCATCAAAAATGCATTTTGTTTATTCCATCTAGGATTATCTACCAAACCTAATGATGCATCTAGTGATAGATTAACATGTTTATTGACATCATATCCAATTCCAACATCAGAAATAACAGGATGAAAACTATTGTTTTTTTTATCAAAAAATTCTTTAAAAATAGATTTTGTAGGAAAAAAATTTACATCATGCATACCCATTCGTATCGACCATTTTTCATCCAAGTTTGGATTATCAGCAAACGCAAATGAAAAAAAGGTAAATAAGGAAATGAAAAAAAAATTTATGTTTTTCATAAAACTATAATTTTTTTGAATTTTTAATCTGGACAAAGATATCATAAATATTTAATCAATAATAAATTAAACAAAATTTTTAATTTTTGAAAAATCGTTTCATTTCTCGTATAGAATCTTTTTTTTTTAATATTTCACGTTTATCGTATATTTTTTTCCCTTTTGCTAAAACTATGTTCAATTTAATCCATCCTTGATTATTAAAAAATAATTCTATAGGAACAATAGATAGACCAGGATTCATTAACTTTTTATGAATTTTTAATAATTCTCTTTTGTTTAACAATAATTTTCTTTCTCTTTTAATTAAATGATTGTCATGAGTTCCAAATGTATATTCAGCTATGTACATGTTCATTGAGTAAAGTTCTCCATTTTTCATTTGACAAAAACTATTATTTAGATCGACTTTATTTTGTCTTATTGATTTCACTTCTGTTCCATACAGTTGTATTCCAGCTGTATAATGTTCTAAAAAATGATATTGAAACTTTGCTTTTCTATTTAAAATACTCATAATTAATGATTAATTTTGCTATAAAGAAACATATAAAATAGGTTAATTGATATTAAATTTAAAAAATTATAATAAGATGAACATACCTTATTTAAGGAATTTATGTACTCAAATAAGAAGAGATATTTTACGTATGGTCAATAATGCTAAATCTGGTCATCCTGGAGGGTCTTTAGGATGTACGGAATATTTTGTAGCTTTATATCAGCTTATGAAATATAATGCAAAAAAATTTACTTTAAAAGGAAGTGAAGAAGATTTATTTTTTCTTTCTAATGGACATATCTCTCCTGTTTATTATAGTACTTTAGCTCGATTTGGATTTTTTCCAATAAAAGAACTTTCTTCTTTCAGAAAAATAAATTCCCGTTTACAAGGCCATCCTTCTGTATATAATAATTTACCTGGAATACGAATATCTTCTGGTTCCTTAGGGCAAGGAATGTCCGTTTCTATTGGTGCTGCATTATCAAAAAAATTAAACAAAGAAATTGATACAATTATTTATAGTTTGCATGGTGATGGAGAATTAAATGAAGGCCAAATTTGGGAAGCAGTTTTATACGCTGGATCTAAAAAAATAGATAATTATATAGCAACCATCGATTATAATGGACAACAAATAGATGGTACGACAGATGAAGTTTTACCTTTAGGAAATTTGAAAAAAAAATTTCAATCTTTTGAATGGAAAGTTTTAGAAGAATCAAATGGAAATAATCTGACAAAGGTTATTGAAATTCTAAAAGAAGCAAAAAAAGAAACAAGACAAGGATATCCAGTTGTCATCATATTACATACAAAAATGGGATATGGAGTTGATTTTATGATAGATAATCATATATGGCATGGAAAATATCCAAATGATCAAGAATTAAAAGAAGCATTGAACCAACTTCCTAAAAGTTTATTGGAAGATTATCCATTATCATAATAAATCATTATTTCATGAAAATATATAAAAATCAAGGATCAAAAGATACGAGATCAGGATTTGGTAAAGCATTAACTTCTTTAGGAAAACAAGATAAAAAAGTAGTTGCATTATGTGCAGATCTTACAAGTTCTTTATCTATGAAAGAATTTTCTCAAGAATTTCCTGAACGATTTTTTCAAATTGGAATAGCAGAAGCAAATATGTTAGGAATAGCTTCTGGTATGACTATAGGAGGATATATTCCATTTGTTGGAACATTTGCTAATTTTGCAACATCTCGTGTATATGATCAAATTCGTCAATCAATTTCTTATTCACGTAAAAATGTGAAAATATGTGCGTCACATTCTGGACTTACATTAGGGGAAGATGGAGCAACACATCAAAGTTTAGAAGACATAGGGATGATGAAAATGCTTCCAGGTATGACTGTTATTAATACTTGTGATTACAATCAAACATATGCAGCTACCATTGCTATTTATAAACATTTTGGAGCAGTATATTTACGTTTTGGACGTCCTTCCGTTGCTAATTTTACAGATGAAAATCAAATATTTGAAATAGGAAAAGCTATTGTTTTAACAAAAGGAAAAGACGTTACGATTGCATGTACAGGGCATTTAGTCTGGGAGGCTTTAGAAGCTTCTAAATATTTATATGAAGAAAAGAGAATTGAATGTGAAGTGATTAATATACATACGATCAAGCCATTAGATGATAATACAATTTTAAATTCTATTAATAAAACAAAATGTATAGTCACAGCAGAAGAACATAATTATTTTGGAGGATTAGGTGAAAGTATTTCGAGAGTAATTACCACTAAAAATCAATCTTTTATTCCTCAAAATTTGGTATCAGTTTGTGATTCTTTTGGAGAAAGTGGAAAACCAATAGAATTATTAAATAAATATAAAATTGATTGTAAAGCCATTATTAATCAAGTACAAGCTGTGTTAAAAAGAAAAAAATCATGAAAAAAACACAAAATCTGGTACATGAATGAATATTGAATTATGGTATCCGTTATTTCAATATAATGACAAATTTTTTACTTGTATATGAATAATTAATAACAATTTATAGAATCATTGATAGACATTATGGAGAACCATTAAAAAAAAATGAAATTGATCATCTTGGAGAAGAATTATCGAATGTTTTATTTTTCATAGTTTGTTTAGCTAATCAAACTGGAGTGAATTTATAAAAATTTTTCAATAAAAAATTAGAAAAAACAATAGATCATATAAGATATCATAGGAATAAAAAATTATTATAGTTTATGTCTCATTACATTCATATACGTCAAAAAACGGATCCTTTATATGGATCTATATATATAACGGGATCTAAAAGTATATCTAACCGTCTTTTAATTTTAAAAGCACTTTATAATCATGATATATACATTGAAAACATTTCGAATTGTGATGATACGAAAGTTTTACAAGAAAGTTTAAATAGTACTTCTTCTATAATAGATATTCATCATGCAGGTACAGCTATGCGATTTTTAACTTCTTATTTATCGATACAAGAAGGAAGAGAGACGATATTAACTGGATCAAATAGAATGAAAGAAAGACCCATATTGGTGCTTGTAGAAACTTTAAAAAAGTTAGGATCTAATATTACCTATTTAGAAAAATATGGATATCCCCCAATAAAAATATACGGAAAAAAAATTTTAGGAGGAAAGTTAGATATAAATGCAAAAATTAGCAGTCAATATATTAGTTCTTTAATGCTGATAGCTAGTAAATTTCAAATGGGATTACAACTGATTTTGAAAGGAAATATTACTTCTATTCCTTATATAAAAATGACTTTCCATTTATTAATATCATCAGGAATTAAAGTTGATTGGAATGAAAAAATAATACATATTTATCCAGGGAAGGAAAAAGTGAAAAAATATTTTCATGTAGAATCAGATTGGAGTTCTGCCTCTTATTATTATGCCATGGCAACAATTTCAAATAAGAGCAAAATAACTTTATATTCATACAATAAAAAAAGTTTACAAGGTGATAATGAAGTGATCTCCATATATGAAAAATATTTTGGAATATCTACTATTTTTGAAAAAAAAGGAATTACATTAAAGAAAAATTCAAATTTTATTTATCGAAACTTTATTGAATTAGACTTGAATAAAACACCTGATATAGCACAAACTATATCTGTTACTTGTGCAGCTATTGGAATAAAATGCAAATTGAAAGGATTAGAAACTTTAAAAATTAAAGAAACAGATAGATTACAAGCATTAAAAGAAGAACTGTGGAAGTTTGGAGTTAAAACCAAAATTACAAATTCTATTTTAGAAATATATCATTTCTTTCAACCAAAAAATATTTCACTTGTGAAAATAAAAACATATCAAGATCATAGAATGGCTATGGCATTTTCAATTTTTACATTGTGCTATCATTCGATAAGAATAGAAAATCCAAATGTTGTATATAAATCTTATCCATTTTTTTGGAAAGACTTAAAAAGTATGGGTTTTTCAATGGAAATTTGTAAAAGAGATAATGAAGAATTCATTTCATGATTATAATAGGGAATATGATAATTATTTTTCTAAAAATAAAAAAAAATTTAATTTGTATTATAAGGCTCATTCGTCTATTGGTTAGGACGTCAGGTTTTCATCCTGGAAAGAGGGGTTCGATTCCCCTATGAGCTATTATCGTAATGAACTAATATATTATTTTATTTTTTTTTATGACAAAACATTTATCTTCTTTTAAAAGAATAAAACAAAATCAGAATAAACGTATACGGAATAAATATGCGTATAAAAGTACAAAAACCGCTATCAAAAAATTGATCAAAAATACTAATAAAACAGATTATTATAAAGTTATATCTATGATAGATAAATTATCTAAAAAAAATATCATTCATATTAATAAAGCTTCTAGAATTAAAAAAAAATTGAAAAAAAAATTACCTATTCATTATTGATTTTTTTCATGATATTGACGAACATGATGTCCATTTTTTTTACAATTTCAATTCAAGCCATTAATGTCACATAACATTTTGTTTCATGATCAAAGAAAAGCATCCAATAGGAATATTTGATTCTGGAATAGGAGGCCTTCTGATAGCTGAAGAAATGAAAAAACAAATGCCGAATGAAAATTTTATTTATGTAGGAGATACTGAAAATATGCCTTATGGAGAAAAATCTACAGAATTTATCATAAAAAATTCTATCAAAATTGTTTCTTTTCTTTATAAAAAAAAATGTAAAATATTGGTAATAGCATGTAATTCTATAACATCCAATGCATTAGATGTAATTTGTCATAGATTTAATGAAAAAATGTTAATATATAATGTGATAGATCCTATTATAAAAAATAAGGTTTTACTTTCTTTCAAAAAATTAGGAATAATTGCTACTCCTGCAACTATACGGTCAAATTTCTATATTAGAAATATCAAAAAATATCATCAACATTTAGATATCACTCAAATATCGATCCCTTTTTTATCATACTTTATTGAAAAAGAAATAAATAAAAAATTTATTGGTATAATGTTAAAGAATTATTTATATCAATTTCAATCAATAGATGTTTTGCTTTTGGCTTGTACTCATTATCTATTTATCAAGGAAGAATTTGAAAAATATTACCATTATAAAATTCATTTAATTAATGTGCAAAAAATAGTAGTACAAGAAATTAAAAAAAAATTGAATGAAAAAAAAATGCTGGATTTTCATTCACATTGGAATGGATACATTATTTTTTATACATCTAGTACCAATTTTTCTTCTTTTGAAAAGAAAGTACATTCTATTTTTGGAAAAAATGTATTTATTAAAAAACACGTTTTTTAATATTTCCTCATTTGTGAATCTATAACTGCTATAGTTGCTAAATTTATAATTTCTTCTATACTTGATTGCATTTGCATGACATGCGCTGGTTTTCTCATACCTAGCATTAACGGTCCTATCGTTTGAACACTTCCTAATCCTCTAATGAATTTATAAGTTAAATTTCCTGATTCAAGATTTGGGAAAATAAAAATGTTTGCTCGTTTTTTTACAAGTTTAGAAAAAGGAAATTTATTGGATAGCAACAATTCATTTAAAGCAAAATCAGGTTGTATTTCTCCATCTACAATTAAATTTGGATATTGTTTATGTAGAAAAGATACGGTATTAGATACTTTATTTGATGTTTTTGATTCTGATGAAAAGTTTTGAAAAGATAAAAGAGCAATATGTGGTTCGATATCTAATCCTTTTACTACATTTGCTGTCATCAAAGCAATCTGAGCAAGTTCTTCACTTGTAGGATCTGGAATTACCGCAGTATCGGCTAAAAATAATGGTCCTTTTTTTGTTAATAAAATAATCATTCCTGCAATTTTATGAACCGTAGGAGCTTTTCCTATAATTTCTAACATAGGACGTAAACTTAATGAAAAACTTCTAGAATAACCCGTAATTACAGCGTCTATTTCATTTTGATCTAACATCATCGCTCCAAAATAATCATTATTACGCATACGAATTTTAGCATCATACAATGTCAATCCTTTTCTATTTCTTCTCTTCCAAAGAAGATTGGCATAATATTCCACTTTTTTTATATTTTTTTCTTTTTCTGGATCTATGATTGTTACTTCAATATTTAATTTATTATGGTTTATTAAACGTTTAATTTTGTTTTCATTTCCTAAAACAATCGGGTCGTATATCATTCCTTTTTCATGAAGAATTTGAACGGATTTAAGAACATCATATTCTTCCCCATCACAAAAAATGATTTTTTTAGGATGAGTTCGTGCTCTGTTTTGAATCATTCGAAGCATTTTGTTTTCATATCCCATTCGATCAAGTAATGTTTCTTCATAAAGCTTCCAATCTAATATAGGATTTCTTGCTACTCCAGTTTCCATTGCAGCTTTAGCTACTGCAGGAGAAACTCGTGTAATTAAACGGTTATCAAATGGTTTGGGAATAATGTATTCTTTACCAAAAGTAATATTTTTTTTATTATACACGATATTGATTTGTTCTGGAACTGTTTCCTTCGCTAATGAAGCAATAGCATGAACTGCTGCTAGTTTCATTTCATCATTAATAATACAAGCCTGAACATCCAATGCTCCTCTGAAAATATAAGGAAAACCTAAAACATTATTTACTTGATTTGGAAAATCACTTCTCCCTGTCGCCATAATAATATCTGGACGAATTCTTACCGCAAGATTATAATCTATTTCTGGATCGGGATTGGCCATTGCAAATACAATAGGATTTTTATTCATGCTTTTCAACATATTGGAAGTTAATACACCTCCTACAGATAATCCAATAAATACATCTGCATTTTGAATAGCATGTTCTAATTTTTGAATAGGATAACTATTGACACGAAATTCTTTTTTTTCTTTATTTAAATCATTTCTTGAATCATGTAATAATCCTTTACTATCAAACATCAAAATATTATTTGAATCAACTCCAAGTTTTTTATATATTCTTGCACAAGATATAGCAGCAGCACCTGCTCCATTGACTACCATTTTGATCTTATGAATTTTTTTTCCAACGAAAGATATTGCATTAATTAATGCAGCTCCTGAAATAATAGCTGTTCCATGTTGATCATCATGCATAACAGGAATATCTAATTCTTTCTCAAGAGTTTTTTCTATTTGAAAAGCTTCTGGAGCTTTGATATCTTCTAAATTTATCCCACCAAAAGTCGGAGATATTGATTTTACTATTTCTATAAATTTGTTTGGGTCGGATTCATTGATTTCTATATCAAATACATCAATTCCAGAAAAAATCTTAAATAGTAAAGATTTTCCTTCCATTACTGGTTTAGAAGCTAATGCACCTATTTTTCCTAGACCTAATACTGCTGATCCATTTGTAATCACTGCTACAAGATTTCCCTTAGATGTATATTTGTAAACTTCTTTAGAAGAACGAGCTATTTCTTTACAAGGTTCGGCAACTCCTGGAGAGTAAGCAAGAGATAGATCTCTTTGACTTTCATATTTTTTTGTTGGCGTTACTTGTATTTTTCCAGAAGGAAATTTACTATGATAATTTAAAGATTCTTTACGAAAAGTATTTGTTTTTTTTCTCATAATATTAGTAATTTTGAATTCTGATAAAAAATTTTTTTCATGATGAATTATGATTTCCAGAATAATTCTTTTTCAAAAAAATATTTTTTGTTTTTATCAGAAATCCATCTAATTATAAGCTTATAATATCCTATTTTTAATAATTTTTTTGGTATAAATAATTTTTTTTCAGAATCATCGAATATTTCAAAATATTTTTTCACGTCTAGATTTTTAGAAGAATATCTAAACAAGGTAACAAATCCCTCAATTTTTTTTCCTTTATAATGAGGAAAATATATTTGAATTCCATCAGAATTCATCAATATTTTGATTGGATGAGAAAGCTCTAATGTATTTTTCTTTTCATTAATGATATCTTGATATTTAATTTCATCTTCATAATATTGATCAGAAACTAATTGGCTTTCTACATTTGGAAAAAAAAAAGCAATATAAACAATGAATATTATAAATATGAATAAAGATAATAAAATTCCAATATCCCAATTAAATTTAATTTTCATAATTAAAATAATTTAATAAATAATTTTCATGAAAAAATCAAACTATTTTCTTCTATACATTATTCCAATCTAGTATTTTTTTGCCCTGAGGTTCTTTATGTTTTAATGGTTTTTTGTTATTTCTATTTATAGAATAAACATAACTAGATATTTTTTCTATATCATTTCCTTTTATTTCTCCAGATTTTCCAAAAGGACGCATAGATGGATTTTTTTCACTTCCATTCCATATTATAGAAAATATATTTTTGTATAAATCTTTTTCTACTCGATTTATCCAATAAATATCTGTTAGATTTGGACCAATATTTCCACTACCATCTGATTGATGACAGGTAGCACAATTTTCATTAAAAAGGACCCTTCCATCATTAATTAATGTTTTTTTAAAGAAAGTTTTATCTAAAGAGGCTTGAGGAGTATTTTTTTCAAAAATTTCTATTTCTCTTAATTGTTTTTTATAGGATCTATCATATTCCTTATATGGATTAGAAAAATCTATGAGTAAATAGGAAAAAAAATAAATAGCAGAAAAAACAATAGTTATATAAAAAAGATGGATCCACCAAAGTGGTAATTCATTATCCATTTCTAATATACCATCAAATCCATGATCGATTTTCTGAACACCCTTATTTATTTCTTTTGGATCATGAAATATAAATTTGTACAAACTGTATAAATAATTCCCTTCATTTTTTTCTAAAATTTTCTTTTTTTCTTCTTGAGAAAGAAATTTTAATTTAATTCTAAAAATTAAATTGTTAATAGATTCTAATATGAATAATAATATTGTTACTATAACGAAGAATAATATAGTGATAGGATGAATGATATAAGATTCATGATTATAACTTTTTAAGAATACATAAAACATAAATATTATAACAGATAAAAAAGAAAAAATTACAATAGTAGAAGATATTTTAGACCTCATGATTATGTTTGTCTTTTTCCAAAGGAATAGAGCTTAATTTTCTATAATATGTTTTATTCTTTGTAAGTATAAAACATATTATAATAATAAAAAATAAGAAAAAAGATACTAGCATAATAGATTGAAATATTCCAATATTTTTTTCTTCTCTAAAATAATTTTTTAAAAAACTTATCATTTTATTTCAAAATATTAGTTTAAATTAAGATTTAATATCTGTTCCTATACGTTGCAAATAAGATATCAAAGCTATAATTTCCCTTTTTTCTAAAGGAATAAATTTTTCTTTTTCTACTTTTTTTTGTTTATTTATTTCTTTTTTTAATTTAGGATATTCATTATAAATTTCATGTACTATTTTATTTGCTTGTTGATCCATATCCTTATAAATATTTTTTACATATGACATAGTATATGGAACACCTAATTTTATCATTGCCTTTATTTTTTTTTCTGTATTCGATCTATCTAATTTGTTATAAATTAACCAAGGATATCTAGGCATAATTGATCCAGGAGATGTTTTTCTAGGATTCAACATATGATTATAATGCCAAGAACTAGGATTTTTTCCACCTTCTCTTGCTAAATCCGGACCAGTTCTTTTTGAACCCCAAAGAAAAGGATGATCATATACAAATTCTCCGGCTTTAGAATATTCTCCATAACGAACGACTTCATCTCGAAATGGACGAACTTGTGCACTATGACATCCATTACATCCTTCTCTAACAAATAAATCTCGTCCTTCTAATTCAAGTGCCTTATAAGGTTTGATATTATGAATAGTAGGGACGTTTGATTTGATAACTATGGTAGGTATAATTTCTATAAAACCTCCAACTGCTACAGCTAAAAAAGCTAAAATAGTGAGTTGTATTGGTTTTTTTTCTAGCCAATCATGAAAATTTTTATGAACGTTATCAGTATAATTATATGAAATATCATATTTAAATTTTTCATTGTCAACTGATTTTCCATTTTTTATAGTTTTTAAAATATTATAAATCATTAAAATGAATCCTGTAAAATATATTAACCCTCCTACAAATCGTATTTTGTAAAAAATAATTATGGATAAAACAGAATCTAAAAAATTTTTATAAGACAAAGTTCCATCTGGGTTAAATTTTTTCCACATGATTGATTGAACTACAGATCCAAAATACATAGGAAAAATATATAAAATGATTCCGATTACACCTAACCAAAAGTGCGTATTAGCCAATGAATTTGAATATAATTTGGTATTCCATATTTTTTGTGTCATCCAATAAATGATACCAAAAGCCATGAAACCATTCCAACCTAAAGTTCCTAAATGAACGTGAGCTATGACCCAATCAGTAAAATGAGCAATAGAATTTAAAGTTTTAGTAGCTAACATTGGACCTTCAAAAGTAGCCATTCCATAACAAGTAATTCCCACTGTAAAAAATTTTAAAGTAGGATTCTTTTTCATTTGATTCCAAGCTCCTCTTAACGTTAATAATCCATTTAACATACCTCCCCAAGAAGGAGCTATTAACATTATAGAAAAAATAGTTCCTAACATTTGAGCCCAATTAGGAAGCGATGTATACATTAAGTGATGAGGTCCAGCCCAAATATATATAAAAATTAAAGACCAAAAATGAATAATAGATAGTTTATAGGAAAAAATAGGTTGATTTGATGCCTTTGGCACAAAATAATACATTAATCCAAGAATAGGAGTAGTTAGAATAAAAGCAACAGCATTATGTCCATACCACCATTGCATTAAAGCATCTTGTACACCTGCATATATAGAGTAACTTTTAAAAGAAAAAAGAGATATAGGCAATTCAAGGTTATTGAATATATGTAACATAGCTACTGCAACCCATGTACCTAACAAAAACCATATACTGACATATAAGTGTTTAATTTTTCTATTTAAAATACTTCCTATCATATTGATTCCATAAATAATCCATATAAATAATAAGCCAATATCTATAGGCCATTCATGTTCTGCATATTCTTTGCTTGTATTGATTCCTAATAAAAAAGTGATCCAAGTGGATACAATAAATAATTGCCATCCCCAAAAATGAATCCAACTCAAAATGTCGCTAAATATTCTAGTTTTTAATAAACGTTGTAAAGAATAATAATATCCTGTAAAAATTATATTTCCTACAAATGCAAAAATAGCCGTATTTGTATGTAACATTCTCCAACGACCAAATCCAAACATACCTTGAGTTTCTTTTAATCTATTTCCAAAAATCATTTCAGGAAGTTTAGGAGAAAACAGAAGAATAGCTATAATTAATCCAGCTAAAAAACTAATAAAAGCCCAAAACATTGTAGCATATAAAAATGCTTTAACAATTTTATTATTGTAATAATATTTTTTTAATTTCATCATGATGAATAATTCATTTTCTATATTTTATTCTATATCATCATCTATTAAAATTCTTATTTTCGGCGATTCATAATCATTAAACTGTCCATTATATATGCCTATTATAAATAATACTAAAAAAATAGAGCCTAAAGAAATGCTTGATATGATCATAATTATTATTATATCCATTATGTTCAAAATTAAAATGTTAATATTCTTGAAATTATTCGAGTAGATATAATAGAAAAACATATAACAGAAATAGAACTTAAAGGCATTAAAATAGATGCAATAATAGGTTTTAAATTTCCTGTGACAGCAAATGAAATTCCAAATAAATTATAAAATATACTAATCAAAAAATTAGCGATGACTAATTTTGAAGATATCCTTGATACTTTCAAAAATAAGTGTATTTTATTTAAACAACTAGACTTAATAAAAGCATCACAGTTAGGATAAAAATTCGAAGTATTGTCAGATACACCTACACCTACTTCACTTATATTTAATGCAGCACAATCGTTAATTCCATCTCCAAACATTATGATATTTTTTCCTTTTTTCTGCATTGTTTGTACATATTTCATTTTCTTTTCCGGACTTTGATTAAATAATATTTCACTTGATTGAGGTAAAATAGATTTTAAATATTTTTTTTCTAATTCATTATTATCTCCAGATAAAATAATTATTTTATATCCTATTAATTTTTGAAATATTTTTGTAATTCCTTTGCGATAATAATTTCGAAAGAGAAAATAACCTAGAAATTTTTTATTTATAGAAATAGAAACTGTAGTTTGATTATTACTAAATTCTCTATTTTTTAAATTTAAATATTTTGGAGAACCAATTTTGATTAACATATTATTAATCATACATTCTAATCCTTTTCCTTCTACTTCTTTGAAGTTTTTGATAGGATAGAATTGATGAATTGATAATTCAGATAAAATTTTTTTACTTAATGGATGAATAGAATTTCTTAACAAAGACGCTATCATCTTTTTTTCATATTTATTTAAACGTCCTATAAAATAAATTTTTTCTTTTTGAGGATCCGTTAAAGTTCCTGTTTTATCGAAAATTAATGTTTTTAATTTGGTAATTTTTTCCATTGTTGAAATATCTTTAATATAAAAACCTTTTGTTGAAAAAATATGTATTATACTACCAAATATCATTGGAGTAGAAAGTACTAATGCACATGGACATGTAATGATTAAAACAGAAAATGTAGTTTGAAATATTTTTTGTATATCGTTCATGATATACCAATATAATCCAGTTATTGTAGAAATCAATAATACTACGGTAGTAAAATACTTGCTAAATCTATTAGATAAAGATTGAAAAAAATATTTTTTATTATGACATTTATTTTTATTCCATAAAATACTTAAATAACTATGATCTACATTTTTAATAACTTGTAAGTAAATAGCTTCTCCTTTTTGCTTTGATCCAGCATAAATTCTATCTCCTATTTTTTTACTAACTAAATAAGATTCTCCTGTAATGAAACTATTGTCCATTATCGCTTTCCCTTTCATTAATATAGAATCGGTAGGAATAATTTCTTCATTTTTAATTAAAATAATATCATTCGTTTTTAAAGAAGAAAGAATGACTTTTTTTTCTTTCCCATTTTTTTCATCTATCTTTGTAATTAAAATAGGATAAAAGGATTTGTAATCTTTATCGAATTGAATAATATTATTATTTGTATGTATTTGTAATAATTTACTTATTATTAAGAATAAAGAAAAACTAGAAAGACTATCAAAATAACCTGGTCCTAAATCAAAAAATATTTCGTAGCAACTCCATGAGAATAAAACAGATAATCCTAAAATAATAGGAATATCTATGTTAATGATATATTTTTTGATCCCTATAATTGCATATCGGATGTGATCCCATAAAGAAAATAAAATAATTGGAATGGTTAGAATTAACATTAAATAACGGAAAAAATAACGATGGTGAAAATACCAAGGATCTTTCAATGATCCAACATATTCCGGTATAGATAACAGCATAATGTTTCCGAAACAAAAAAAAGATATAGCTAATTTGGTAACTAATTCTTTCTTAAAAAAGACATCTTTGATTTCTTTTTTATTATCTATTAATCCAAAATTAATAGAAGGTTTAAAACCCATTTCATCTAGAATATTAGCTAAATCACTTGATTTTAAATGATCATTATTGAATGTGATCCAAATTTTTTTTCTCGAAAAATCTACTATAGATTCGAAAATATGTTTATTTTTTTGATGTAAATTTTCTAAAATAAACACACAAGAAATACAATGGATAGAAGGAATGAAAAAATGAATTTTAGTAATATTTTTCTGATGAAAATCAATAATTTTATCCAAAATATCTTTCCTATCAAAAATATTGTAAATTTCATTTTTATTATTGCACATTATATTTCGATTTGTTATTGTTTTGTTTAATTAATAATTGATATATTTTTTATATTCATCGAAAGATAATAAATTATCGTATTCTGATATTTTGGATATTTTTATTTTGATCATCCAAGAATTGTATGGATTTTGATTAATCAATTCAGGTTTAGATATCAATGATTGATTAATTTCAATCACAAAACCTGTAACTGGCATGAATAAATCCGAAACTGTTTTCACCGCTTCTACTGTTCCAAAAGAATATCCTTTTTTTTTTTCCTGTTTTAATATAGAAGAATCTATATCGAAATATATAATGTCTCCTAATTCTTTTTGAGCAAAAAAAGTAATTCCCACATAAGCAAATATTTCATTATTTGTTGAAGTTTTTTGTTTTTCTAATCCGACCCATTCGTGATTTTTACTAAATTTCAAATCATTAGGTTTCATTTGCTATGTATTTTTTATGTTATAAATGTGAAAAAATTATTATATAAATTTATTTGGTATATATGAAATAATATAATGAAATCCTACAAAAAAATTCCGTGATATTTTCAATAATCATAACTATTTTTTTGAATATGATTTTTTTACATGATAAAGTTCAAATGAAAGTTCATTTTTTTTTATATATTGAAATCCATTAGAATGATCATTAGACAAATTTTTTATAAAATGTTATATGTCTAAAACATTCCTGATATCGATCCTATTTATAGTCATATCCCTTATTCAATTTATTACACGTTTAATTCCAGAATAGTTTGTTATTTATTTTTCCAATGAATTTTTTTCATTTTGATTATAAAAATAATGCATATTATTTAATATATTGAATCATTTCATTTTTTATTAAATTACATTTTTTTCTATAACATGTTTTATATAAATATTCTATTTTTTTTGCAAAATTTTTTGATAATATTTAAATTTTTCTTTATATGGATTGAATCATTTTTTGATAAATTGAACCAATTTAATAGATATTTTTTTTTGTAAAATTTAAAAGTAGGAAATAAAAAAATAAATATGTTCCTATTATATAGTGATATTATTTTTCATAAAAATAAAATATAGATGTAAAAAAAATGATATATTTGCAATGGATGAATGTCATTACTTGATATGGAATAGATGTTATATTTTCATTTAGTTTCAAAGTAATTGAGGAATAAAAATTTTTGAACAAAAAATATATTGCTAAGGCTTGTCATTAAGACAGCCTTTTTTTATTATGCAATAAATACTATAAGTCATGTTGAAATTTCATTTTAAAACTATTCAAAAAAAAATATTAAATGATAGCATAACACCAATAGAATTGTATTTAAAGTTAAGAGACATTTTTCCGAATACATTATTAATGGAATTTTATGAATGTAAAATTGATAAAAATCATCTATCTATTTTATGTATTAATCCCATTTCGGAATTTATTTTATATGAAAATGTATTAAATATATCATATCCTAATAATGTACAAGAACATATTTCCATAAAAAATAAATCAAACATACAAGAGATAATTGATAATTTTTTAAAAAAATTTAAAAATAAAGATTTTTCTTTTCCTTTTTCTGGATTATATGGGTATTTATCTTATGATAGTATTCCATATTTCGAGAATATTAGATTTGATGCTCCAATTCAAAAAATTCATAATATACCGAAAATTCGATTTGGATTTTATAAAAATTTAATTATTTTTCATCACCTTCATAATGAACTGAATTTAGTCGAACACCAATTTTATAACATTGAAAAAAAAACTTCCATTTATGAATTAATTGATTTAATTAAAAGAAAAAAATTTTTTGTTTTTCCTTTTCAATCTACTGAAGAAAAACGATCTAATGTGACCGATGAAGAATACAAAAAAATGGTATCTCAAGGTATCAAAGCTTGTTTTCGGGGAGATGTATTTCAAATTGTGTTATCTAGACAATTTCAACAAAAGTTTAAAGGAGATGAGTTTAATGTATATAGAGCATTAAGATGTATTAATCCTTCTCCATATCTTTTTTATTTTGATTATGGAGAATATAAGTTATTTGGTTCCTCTCCAGAATCACAATTGATTATTCATGATCAAGTTGCTTATATTAATCCAATTGCAGGTACTATAAAAAAAGGTGATAACCATAAAAAAAACATCAAATTATATTATGATCTTATTAAAGATCCCAAAGAGAATGCAGAACATGTTATGTTAGTCGATTTAGCAAGAAATGATTTAAGTAAAAATTCTTTTGATGTAAAAATTGAAGAATTTAAAAAAATTCAGTTTTTTTCTCATGTCTTACATATGGTTTCTAAAGTATCTGGAAAATTAGAAAATAATAAATCCATTGTCAAAGTATTTGGAGATACTTTTCCAGCTGGAACACTTTCTGGAGCACCAAAATATAAAGCAATGGAATTAATAGATAAAATAGAGAATCAACAAAGAGGAGCTTATGGTGGAGCAATTGGTTTTTTTGGACTAAATAATTCTTTTATTGATACAGCTATTATAATACGTTCTTTTATTAGTAAAAATAATACGCTTTTTTTTCAAGCTGGAGCAGGAATCGTTTCAAGCTCAAAGGAAAAAAAAGAATTAGAAGAAGTAAATAATAAACTAATGGCGTTATTTCAAGCCATTGATTTAGCTCAAAAAATATAAGGTATCATGAACAAAATTTTAATTTTGGATAATTATGATTCTTTCACTTATAATCTTGTACATGTTGTAAAAAAAATGAGTCAAGATTGTATAAAAGTTTATAGAAATAATGAAATAGAACTATCAGAAGTGAATCAATACGATAAAATCATATTATCACCAGGACCAGGAATTCCTAATGATGCAAATATTTTAAAACCATTAATACAAACATTCGCTAATACTAAAAGTATATTTGGAGTTTGTTTGGGACAACAAGCTATAGGAGAAGTTTTTGGAGCTACATTGGTGAATACAACAAAAGTATATCATGGAATAACTAGTTTTATAAAAATTATTGATTCAAAGGAAATTTTATTTAGAAAATTACCAAAAAAAATTAAGGTCGGTCGTTATCATTCTTGGATGATATCTCAAAAGAACTTTCCAAAAGAATTACAAATTACTGCTATTGGAAGTAAAGGAGAAATTATGGCGTTACGTCATAAAATATATGATGTATGTGGAGTCCAATTTCATCCAGAATCTATTTTAACTCCATATGGAGAAAAAATAATAGAAAATTGGTTGAATATCAAAAAATTATGAATAAAATATTAGAATATCTTTTTTTGGGAAAAACTTTAACAAAATATGAATCTGAGAAATTAATTACAGAATTATCCAAAGGAAAAATCAATGAATATCAAATTTCATCGATTATTTCTATATATAATATGAGAAATCCTACTGTAGAAGAAATATTAGGATTTAAAAAATCAATAATGCAATTATCTATTAAAATAGATTTAAAAGAATTTAATGCTGTTGACATTGTAGGAACAGGAGGAGATGGAAAAAATACATTCAATATTTCCACTTTAGCATGTTTTATTGTAGCTGGAACAGGAGTAAAAGTAATCAAACATGGAAATTATGGATCTTCATCTATAATGGGTTCATCAGATCTTATGAAAGAATTAGGATATGTATTTACTAATAAAGAAGATACTTTGAAAAGACAATTAAATCAGTTTGGTTTTTGTTACTTACATGCTCCTTTATTTCATCCTATTTTAGATAGGATAACCAATATTAGAAAAAAATTAGGAATAAAAACTATTTTTAATTCACTTGGTCCTTTATTAAATCCTGGTTTTCCCAAAAATCAATTATTAGGAGTAAATAATTTAGAATTAGCAAGAATATATTATTATATATATCAAAATATGAATAATAATTATGCTATTGTTCATAGTTTAGATGGTTATGATGAAATAACATTAACAAGCGCAATCAAGTATTATTCTTCATTCGGAGAAAGTTTTATTTCTTTAAATAACTTATTATCCATAAGCAAAAGTAAAATAAGAATCAATCCTTATGAATTAAAATGTGGAAACAATATAGAAGAAAATAAACGAATGTTCATGAGTATATTATCTGGTAATGGGACTTTCACACAAAATGAAGTTGCATTAATCAATGCAACATTTGCATTGAGTTTAATTAATAAAAAAACATTTGAAATTAATTATGAAAAAGCGAAATATTCTTTAAAAAGTGGAAATGCTAAAAATGTTTTGAAAAAATTATTAGATAAATGAATTTGCTAGATCGAATTATATCTTTCAAAAAGAAAGAAGTTCAAAATAAAAAAATTCTTTTTCCTATCAAAACATTAGAAAAATCTTCTTTTTTTGAAAGAAAAATTTTTTCTTTAAAAGAAAATTTAAAAAATAGTGAAAACGGAGTGATTGCTGAATTTAAATTAAAATCACCTTCTAGAGGAATAATTAATCATAAGGCTTCTTTAAATGATATTATTAAAAATTATGAGAAAGCAGGTGTAAGTGGAATATCAGTACTGACTGATTACTATTTTTTTTTAGGAAAAGATGAAAACATGAAAAGATCTCGTTCATTAGTTTCTATACCTTTGTTAAGAAAAGATTTTATTATTGATGAATATCAAATATTAGAATCAAAATCTATAGGATCTGATGTTATTTTACTAATTGCAAAAATTTTAGAAAAAAAAAAAATAGAACATTTATCATATTTTGCAAAAAGAATCGGATTAGAAGTAATTCTTGAGATTCATGAAGAACATGAAATAGAAAAAATAACGAATCATATAGATATGATAGGTATAAACAATAGGAATTTAAATAATTTTGAAGTGGATAAAAATGGTAGTTTCAAACTATGCTCAAAAATTCCTAAACATTATATAAAAATAGCAGAAAGTGGTATTGATAGTATATATGACATTATCACATTAGAAAAAAATGGATTTCAGGGATTTCTTATTGGAGAATTTTTTATGAAAAAAAAAGATCCAGGAGTATTTTGTCAAAATTTTATTACTTTTTTAATGCAAAAAAAAAATGAAATCAAAAATACTAAAAATAAAAGTTTGCGGAGTAAAATATAACATAGAAAAAATTTCGAATTTATTTCCTGATTTTATGGGTTTTTTGTTCTCTCCTAAATCTCCTAGATTTGTAGGAAAAAATTTTAATATTCCCAAATTATCGGATAAAATATCAAAAGTAGGAGTTTTTATTCATGAAAATGAACAATATATATTGAAAATATACAACGAACAGAAACTAAATTTTATTCAATTACATGGAAATGTAAGCTATTCTTTTTGTGAAAAATTTTTTCAAAAAAACATAAAAATCATTAAAAGTTTCAAAATTCATAATTCTTTTTCTTTTAAAAATATTTCAAATTATATTCCTTTCTGTTCGTACTTTTTATTTGATAATAATGGTGGAAGTGGGCATCAATTTCAATGGAGAAAATTGGAGGAATATAATTTTGAAATTCCATTTTTTTTGAGTGGAGGAATTGGATTAGAAGATTGTGAAAAGATAAGAAGCATTTCCCATCCAAAAATATTTGGAATTGATGTTAATAGTCGATTTGAAATATTTCCAGGTAATAAAAATGAAAAAATTTTAAAAATTTTTATAAACAATATAAAAAATTGATAAAGTATGTTTTCGAAAAGAAATAAAAATGGATTTTATGGAGAATTTGGAGGCTCTTTTATTCCAGAGATGCTTCGAGATAATATTAATGAACTAGAAGAAAAATATAATATTTATCAAAAAGATATTGAATTTCAAAAAATATACAGAAAAATATTAAAAAATTATGTGGGAAGACCAACTCCACTTTTTTTTTGTAAGACATATTCTAAAAGATATAATGCCAAAATATATCTTAAAAGAGAAGATTTAAATCATACAGGGTCTCATAAGATTAATAATGCAATAGGACAAAGTTTATTAGCTAAGAAATTAGGGAAAAAAAAAATTATAGCTGAAACAGGAGCTGGACAGCATGGAATAGCAGTTGCCACTACATGTTCTTTAATGAATTTGGAATGTATGATATTCATGGGAGAGATTGATATGCATAGACAATACTCTAATGTCCTTATAATGAAGTCTTTAGGTGCAAAAGTTATTCCAGTTTATAGTGGCAGTAAAACTTTAAAAGATGCGGTAAATGAATCTATCCGTTATTGGATCAACAATCCGGAAAGTTATTATTTAATTGGATCGACAGTTGGACCTCATCCTTATCCTATGATTGTTTCTGATTTACAATCCATTATAAGTGAAGAAATAAAAATACAATTGAAAAAAAAAGGAATTATATATCCAAATTATATTATTAGTTGTATAGGAGGTGGAAGTAATGCAGCTGGATCTTTTTATCATTATTTAGATAATAAAAAAGTAAAATTATTAGCAGTAGAAGCTGCAGGTTTAGGAATACATACAAAAAAAACAGCAGCGACTATTTTTTGTGGGTCTAAAGGAATTTTACATGGAAGTATGACTTTTGTGTTACAAAATCAAGACGGTCAAGTACTCCCTACTTATTCTATATCACCAGGACTAGATTACCCAGGAATTGGACCTATGCATGCTGATCTTTTTATGAAAAAAAGAGTAAAATTCTTGCATTCTACAGATAATGAAGCTTTACAAGCTGGATTTGAATTAATGAAATTAGAAGGAATAATTCCTGCATTAGAAAGTGCACATGCATTATCCGCATTAAAAAAAATATTTTTTAAAAAAAATGAGATAGTTATTATTACTTTATCTGGAAGAGGTGACAAAGATATTAATGTATATAATCAATTTATGAATAAAAATTTTTTGAATCATGAACCGATTACATGAATTATTTCAAACAAAAAAAAAACAAATATTATGTATTTATTATACAGCCGGATACCCTGATATAAATAGCACTGACAAAATTTTGAACATATTGCAAAATCTTAATGTTGATTTAATCGAAATAGGAATTCCTTATTCCGATTCTTTAGTAGATGGAAAGATTATACAAAAAAGTAATCAAATTTCGTTGAAAAATGGAATGAATGTTTCTTTATTATTCGAACAGCTAACAAGTGTAAAACAAGAAATCAAATTACCTATTATTCTTATGGGATGTTTCAATCAAATTTACCAATTTGGAGTGGAAATTTTTTTGAAGAAATGTAATGAATTAGCAATTTCTGGATTAATAATACCGGATCTTCCATATGAAATTTATTTAGATAAGTATCAACAATTATTTCAAAAATATTCGTTATCTATAATTTTTTTAATTACACCCCAAACAAATAATACAAGAATCCTTTTTTTAGATCATATAACGAATGGATTTTTATATTTAGTATCTTCTAGTTCCATAACAGGAGAAATCGATTTTTTTGGAGAACAACAATTATCCTTTTTTCAACGTATCAAAAAACTTTCAATTAAAAAACCAAAATTAATTGGATTTGGAATAAAAAATAAATACACTTTTGAATTATCATGTAAATACGCAAATGGAGGTATTATAGGAAGTGATTTTATAAAATCATTAGATAAAAAAAACTTAGAAAAAAGTATCAAAAAATATATTCATTCTATCCAATTCATAAATTAATTTTTTCGAAAAATTGAAGTACCTAATCGAATCATTGTACTTCCGCATTTTATAGCTATATTATAATCGCGACTCATACCCATAGAAAGAATATTGAATTGGAATCGTTTTTTGTAAAAATTATACAGTTTTTGTAAAAATACAAATTCTTCATATATCTTTTCCATATTTTCATGAAAGGATGACATACCCATTAAACCTTTTATTTTTATATTTTTCATATTCATTATTTTTTCTAGAATATAGATAGCTTCATGATTGGTAATACCAGATTTACTCGGTTCTTCACCTATCTTTATTTGTAAAAGACAATGAATGACTCTATTGTATTTTAATCCAATTTTATTTATGATTTCAATATGTTCAAATTTTTGTACACTATGAATAAGATGAATAAAAGGAATGATATGTTTTAACTTATTACTTTGAATTCTACCAATCATATGCCATCGAATATCTTTAGGTAATTTTTTATATTTTTTCAACATTTCTTGAACGTAATTTTCTCCAAAATCCCTATGTCCTATTTGATATAATTTTTTTATAGAAAAAATATCTTGATTTTTAGATACAACTAAAATTTTGACCCATTTAGGTATCGATTTTTTAATATATGAAAAATTGTTTTCTATAAAATGATTCATGAAAAATATTTTTCAAATTCTTTCATTGTTTCTACTAAAAATAGAATACGTTTTATTGGTAAAGTATTGTACATGATTGATCTACATCCATTCAAATTGATATCTATGGAATACTCCTTTATAAAGAATTCATTTCATAGTAAACTTTGAAATATACATAGAATAAAAATTTGGATTATGTTAAATCCTTTAATTTTTTATATATATTTTATAATCCTAACATATAGTTCCTTTTTTTGTAAAAAATTATTGTCAATAATTACAATATTTATCTTATATGTGTTCCCATTTTTTTGACACGATACATAAGTTAAATTAAAATTCCGTAATTTTAATTTTTTTATAAAAACATCCGAATACATATCGAAAACAATTGTAAGTTATGTTTTAGGAAATGTTTTGATTTGTCATTCAACCATAGTATTATATAAAATGAACATAATATCCAAAATTGGGAACGTTGTATGTATTACAATATATACTAAATGATTTTTTATTTCTATTTTATAGGGAAAATAATATTTATATGATCAATATAGAATATTGAAAATACACTAGTATCAAGTTCAATGATAAAGTGAGATGATTGTTTCATCACTGATTTTGATAGAGTGAAAATGCATTTATTGAGATTCCCTATCTTTTTCATAAAAAGAAGTAAAATAAATCACTATTTTTTTTGAATATAATAATATCAAAATAAATCAATCATCTACACTGATTTCTAAAAAATTTTTGGTATTCTTTGTTATTTTAAACCGATCATCTAATCGATTGTTTATAATCCAAATAATATTTCCATTTCCATTAATTAACAACCATGTTTGTTCTTTTTCTAAAAGAGAAAATTTACTATCCTTATAGTACTTACTGATTTTTTTTCTCCCTATCATATTATAAGGTATAAAAAAATCTCCTATTCTCCATGTTCTCAATAATAATGGGTATTTAATTTTATCAAAATCTACAATAATTTTATGTTTATTATTATTCCTAATTTTTTTAGAATGAATGAAAAATCGAATTTTCATAGGTGTATCTATTTTTTGATTCATTTTTTCCTCATTTGTAACAATAAATACTCTATCTTTTTTTTCTAAAAAAAATTGATTCGATACCAAAATCCAATATTCTCTATTTTTGATAATTCGATATTTTTTTGATATAATTTGTTTTCCCGAAGAGGATTCAATCAAATTTTTAATACTATTCATATCATGAAATCCATAAGGAGAAAATAATTTAAATAGGTATAAAGATAAAGGATGTAATTTTTTGATTTCTTGACATTTTATTTTCCAAATAAATGGATGATTTTTTTTTTCTATTGTAATAGATTTTTCAATTTTTTTGATTCCTATTTCTAGTAAACAATTTTCTTCATAAATATTTTTTATGGTTTTTTTTATTCCTTTATAAGAAAAATAGGAAAAGAAACGCATTATTTTTAAATGTAATCGAATTTTATTTCTTAAATATTTAAAATATAGATTACTATGGTCTAATCTCCATTGAACATTGTTGTTTTTTGCATAATTAAAAATGTCTTTTTTTGTAAAATTTAACAAAGGTCGGATAAATTTTCCTTGTATTTTTGAAATACCTCTTAAACCTTTCAAACCTGTTCCTCTCATTATATTAATAAAAAAAGTTTCTATAGAATCATCTAAATGATGTCCCAATGCTATATAATCATACAATTGTTGTCTAAATAATTGATGAAACCAATCATATCTTAATTTTCTAGCAGCCATTTGTAATGAAATTTTTTTTTTCTTAGAAAAATCTAAAGGATGAAACTTTTTTACATGACATATAATATTTTTTTTAATACAAAAATTTCGAATAAAAAATTCGTCTTGATCGGATTCTATTCCTCTTAATTGAAAATTACAATGAATGACTTCTAAATGATCTATGTCTAAACATTCCATAAGTAAATGGATTAATACCATACTATCCATTCCACTACTTACGGATACACCTATGCTTTCTGGTTTCTTGTTAAAAAAAAATTTTTCTATTTCTAGCACAAAACGTTTGTTCATCAGGACGAATAATTATTTTGTATAATATTAAAAATATTATAAATGATTTCTTTTTTTGATTTTTTTACAATGTTAATTGTTTCATGTGATTTTTCATAAAAATCAATTCTTTTATATAAATTTTTCATGATAAACTGAAATAATTCATTTTTGTTTAAATGATAAATTAAGGGTCGCGTTTGGTTCTCTGAAAATAATCTTTTAAATAAAGTATAACAATCCGATTTTAAATAAAAAGTAATTGAATATTTATTTAACAAATATATATTGTTAAAATAGCAAGGTGTCCCTCCTCCAACAGACAATATATATTGTTTTGTTTTTTTGATAAATTTTCTAAGTGTTAAATTTTCTTCTTTTCGAAAAAAATATTCTCCTTTTTTATTAAAAATATTTAAAATTGAATCTTTATGTTTTTTCATAATCAGTGAATCTAAATCAAAAAAATTAATATTCAATTTCTTTGATAACATTTTACCTATAGTAGTTTTTCCACTTCCCATATATCCTATTAAAGTAATTTTCATAAAAAAAACACAAAATTTATAGTATATTTGCTCATAAAATACAAAATATGAGACCTGATAGCTCAGATGGTAGAGCATTACACTTTTAATGTAAGGGTCCTGGGTTCGAATCCCAGTCAGGTCATGTTTTTTGTATTATATTATACTTATTTCCAATATCATAGGACAATGATCAGAATATTGTATACTTGGTAATAAATATGCATTTATCATATTTTTTCTCAAAGAGTTATTTATCAATATATAATCAATTCTCCATCCTTTATTATTTTTTCTAGAATTAAAACGATAATTCCACCAACTGTAATGTCCTCCTGTTTTTATATAATTTCTAAAACTATCTATAAAACCTAATTTTATCAAATTTGTCATCCATTTTCTTTCTATTGGAAGAAATCCAGATATATTTAAATTTTTGATAGGATCGTGAATATCTTTCTCATAATGACAGATATTATAATCACCACAAATAATTAAATTTTGAATTTCATTTTTGATTTTTTTGATATGAAGGAAAAACTTTTCCATAAAAAATAACTTAAAATCTAATCTTTTTTTCATATTATTTCCTGAAGGAATGTACACACTCATTATTGATAAATTTTCTTCTTTTAGATCTATTCTTAAAATTCGCCCTTCTTCATCTATAGATTGAACTCCTATACCATATTCCACATGAAATGGTTTTTTTTTAGACAATAATCCTACTCCACTATATCCTTTTTTTTTTGAAGGAAACCAATAATAATGATAACCTAAACGATTAAATATATCATTTCTGATTTGATGAGTATGTGCTTTGATCTCTTGTAAACATAATACATCTGGGTCTATCATTTTTATCCAATGTGAAAAACCTTTTTTGATTACGGATCTAATTCCATTTATATTATAACTAATGATTTTCATTTTATATTTACGCATTATTTTTCCTATTGTTGGATTAATGAAAAAATATTTAAAATTGTTTTATATTTGCTTAAATACGTTAATTAAATTTGATCTTTTTAAAACAATAAAGTTACTATTGTAAGTTTATTGTTCTTTTTTTTTCCTAATATATGGATAAACTTAAAATAGCTATTCAAAAATCTGGTCGCCTCTATGAAGATTCCATTAAGTTACTGAAAGATTGTAGTATTGAAATAAATATTGGAATAGACAAATTAAAAACCACCGCTTTAAATTTTCCGTTAGAAATCCTATTTTTAAGAGACGATGATATTCCTCAATATTTAGAAGATGGAGTAGCCGATATAGGTATTGTAGGAAAAAATATACTTTTAGAAAAGAGAAAAAAAATAAAAATTAAGGAAACTCTAGGATTTGGAAAGTGTAGACTTTCTATAGCTGTACCTAAATCATTAGATTATATCAATATCAATAATTTAAATGGAAAAAAAATTGCGACTAGTTATCCATTTTTAGTTCAAAGATTTTTTAGAGAAAGATGTATTTCAGCTGAAATACATGAAATATCTGGAGCAGTGGAAATTGCTCCAGGTATCGGATTAGCAGATTGTATATGTGATTTAGTAAGTAGTGGTTCTACATTATTTATGAATGGATTAAAAGAAGTAGAAACAATCCTTCAATCTGAAGCTGTTTTAGCATCACATATTCATTTAAATTATCCAAAAAATTTAATAATGGATAAGTTATTATTTAGAATTAGAGCCGTAAAAAAAGCTAAGAATAACAAATATATATTGTTAAATGTTCCTAATGATCGATTAGAAAAAATCATATCTTATTTACCAGGAATTAAAAGTCCTGTCATTCTTCCTTTAGCAAATTCAGAATGTAGTTCCGTTCATTCCGTTGTAAATGAAAATGACTTTTGGGGGATTGTGGAAAATTTAAAATCACTTGGAGCTCAAGATATATTAGTATTACCCATAGAAAAAATTATATTATAAATAATCAAAACGAATATGAAAGATGGAAATATGGTTCAAATATATTCTTATCCTTCGATAACAGAATGGAATTCCATAATAAAAAGAGAATCATTAAATGACCCTTATCAAGTAACACATGTAGTTAATTCTATTATCCAAAATGTTGAAAAATATGGTGATGAGGCAATTAAAAAATATAGTAAAAAATATGATCATGCGGATATAACCGAATTTCGAGTAACGGAAAAATATTTTAATCAAGCTATGAGGAAAGTATCTAATCGATTTAAAAAATCTGTAGAAAAAGCATATAGCAATATCAAATATTTTCATAAAAAAAATATCTTGGAAAAAGATATAAAAATAAAAGTATCTAAAGGTGTTGTATGTTGGATTAAATATATTCCAATAGAAAAAGTTGGATTATATATTCCTGGTGGAAATGCTCCTCTATTATCTACTATATTAATGTTAGGAATACCAGCATTACTAGCAAAATGTAAAAATATTATTTTATGCACTCCTCCAAATCAAGATGGATCCATTCATCATGATTTATTATATATTTCTAAATATATTGGTATCGATCACGTATATAAAGTAGGTGGAGCACAAGCTATTGCGGCGATGGCATATGGAACAGAAAGTATTCCATCAGTTTATAAAATATTTGGTCCAGGTAATACTTATGTTACAATGGCTAAAAAAATAATATCTCAAAAAAGTATTGTATCTATAGATATGCCTTCGGGTCCTACAGAAATTGCAATAATAGCTGATAATAATGCAAATCCAAAATTTGTCGCTTCTGATTTATTATCGCAATCGGAACATGATCCAGAAAGTTATATTATTCTTTTAACTATTAATAATAAATTATGGTTGAATCAATTAGACAAAGAATTGAAAAAACAGTATAGTCAGATTGTTGAAAGAAAAAATATTGTTCAAAAATCATTAAAAAATAGTAAAATAATCATTTTATCCTCCTTAAAAGATTGTATTAAATTAGTAAATGACATTGCTCCAGAGCATTTGATTATTAATTGTAAAGATTCATATTATTGGGCTAATAAGGTCATTAATGCAGGATCTGTTTTTCTAGGTAATTATTCACCAGTAAGTGCTGGAGATTATGCTACTGGAACCAATCATGTTCTTCCTACATACGGTTATGCTAAATCTTATAGTGGAATATCTGTCAGTAGTTTTTTGAAAAGAATTTCATTTCAAATGATATCTAAAGAAGGACTAATCAATTTATCGGAATGCATTGAAGATTTATCTTCTGAAGAAGGATTATTAGCTCATAAAAAATCAATTAATATTCGTTTACAAAACGATTCATCATAAATAATTATTACTAATGAATAGTAGAAATGATTGTTCTAAATTTAATTTGAATTCTTTAATAAGAGAAAACATACTAAATATTTATCCATATACATCAGCTAGGATAGAGCATAAAAAAAAACAAGAATCTATTTTTTTAGATGCAAATGAAAATTCATTTGGATCTCCATTGTCTTTTTATAATTTCTATAATAGATATCCAGATCCTTTACAAATACAATTGAAAAACAAAATATCAGAATTAAAAAATATTTCTATTTCTAATATTTTTATAGGAAATGGTAGTGATGAAATTATTGATATAATTTATCGAATTTTTTCTCGTCCTGGAGTGGATCATTCTATTATATTTCCACCTACTTATGGTATGTATGAAGTAAGTGGTCGAATTCACGGAATAAATGTCATTAAAATTCCATTAACAATGGATCGATATCAACTCAATATTGAAAAGATTGAAAATTCTATCAATCAGTATAGTAAAATTATTTTTATTTGTTCTCCAAATAATCCAACGGGAAATGATATACTAGAACAAGATATTGAAAACATTTTAAACAATTTTTCAGGAATTGTTGTTTTAGATGAAGCTTATATTGATTTTTCAAAAAAAAAATCTTTTTCCAATAAAATAGATCAATATCCTAATCTGATAGTATTACAAACATTATCTAAATCATGGGGATTAGCAGGAATAAGAATAGGAATTGGATTTGCTTCTAAAGAAATTATAGAATGGATGAATAAAATAAAATTTCCTTACAATATTAATATTCTTTCTCAAGAAGTAGCAATTCAAGCTCTTGAAAATAAAGATTTATATTTTTATCACCTCAAAAGTATTCTTAAAGAAAGAAAATATTTAGAAGAAAATTTTAAAAAAATTTCTTTTATAACAAAAGTCTATCCCAGTTCAACTAATTTTTTATTAGTAAAAATCCATTTTTTATCCAAAAAAGTTTATCAATATTTAATCAAAAATCAAATTTTTGTTAGGGATAGGTCAAAAATTATTTTATGTAATGATTGTTTAAGAATTACAGTAGGAACCCGTTATGAAAATCAATTATTAGTAAAAAAAATGATACAATATTCTTTACTTATTAAAAATAAATTATAATGAAAAAAAAAATATTATTTATTGATAGAGATGGAACTATTATAGATGAATGTCCGAATACTAATCAAATTGATTCAATTGAAAAAATTAACTTTCTTCCAAAATCTATATATTTTTTATCCAAAATAGTAAAGGAGTTCAAATATATATTAATTATGGTAACTAATCAAGACGGATTAGGAACTAATTCATTTCCTGAAAAAACATTTTGGCCTATACATAATCTTATCATTAGAATATTAAAATCAGAAGGAATTCATTTTTTTTCGATTCATATCGATAGAACTTTTCAAGAAGAAAACAGTAATACAAGAAAGCCTAACATAGGAATGTTAAGTCCATATTTAAATAAACTAGAGAATTATAGCATTTCGGAATCTTTTGTGATTGGAGATCGAATAACGGATGTACTATTAGCTTGTAAATTAGGGTGTAAATCCATATGGATAAAAACAAATCATTCTGATAATGTATTGACAAAAGAGGATCAATATTATTATTCTATGATTCATGAAAACAAATTTCATAAAACAATATCTTTAAAAACTGATAATTGGAAAAATATATATGAATATTTATCGACGTTAAATAATAATAAGATGATAACCCATGAACGTAATACATTAGAAACACAAATTAGAATTTCTCTTTCTGTATATGGAACAGGAAAAAATCATATAAAAACAGGAATTGGTTTTTTTGATCATCTTCTTCAACAATTATCGTTTCATAGTCTTATGGATATTAATATTCAATCAAAAGGGGATCATCATATAGACGATCATCATATTGTAGAAGACATTGGAATTTCATTAGGAGAAATTTTTGATAAATTTTTGGGTGAAAAAAAAGGAATCGAACGATATGGTTTTTATATTTTACCTATGGATGAATGTTTGTCTACAGTAGCAATAGATATTAGTGGTAGAAGTGAACTTTTGTGGAATGTTCAATTTTATCGAGAAAATATAGGAAAAATTTCTACGGAAATGTTTTATCATTTTTTTAAATCATTTTCAATGTCTGCAAAATGCAATGTCCATATAAATTCGAATGGTATCAATGAACATCATAAAATAGAGTCTATCTTTAAATGTTTTGCTAGGGCTATTAGAATGGCGATAACAAAGGACTCTTCTATCGCAAATATTCATCGTATACCTAGTTCTAAAGGTTTGTTATAAAAAATTTATGAAAAAAGTTTTATGAAAATAGTCATTATTAAATATCCTACAGGAAATATCCAATCCGTTCTTTTTTCTTTAGAACGAATTGGAATTCAAGCTATTGTTACAAATTCAAAAGAATCTATTCAAAATGCCGAAAAAGTGATTTTACCTGGAGTAGGTGAAGCTAGTTTTGCTATGAAATATTTAAAAAAAAAAAAATTAGACGTTCTGTTATCTGAATTAAAAAAACCTGTATTAGGGATATGTCTAGGAATGCATTTACTTTGCCAATATTCTGAAGAAAGCCATACCACATGTATAGGAGTTTTTAATATAAAAGTGCGGAAATTCAAATCAGAGTATAAAGAACATAAAATTCCTCAAATAGGATGGAATACTATTCATAATTTAAGAGGTCCTTTATTTCAACAAATACCAAATGGTAGTTATCAATATTTTGTACATGGTTATTATGTTCCACTAGTAAAATGTACCATAGCAAAAACTGAATATATTACTTCTTATAGTTCTGCATTACAAAAAGATAATTTTTATGCTGTTCAATTTCATCCAGAAAAATCGTCTTTTATAGGACATAAAATTTTAGAAAATTTTATTCAATTATAATGATAAAAAACCATAATATAATAGTAGCAATAGATCTTATAGATGGAAAATGTGTACGTTTAACTCAGGGTGATTTTGGAAAAAAAAAAATTTATAATCAAAATCCATTAGAAATAGCTTTTTTAATGGAAGATCATGGAATAAATAGAATTCATTTAGTAGATTTAGATGGAGCAAGAATGGGACAAGTTATCCATTGGAAAATATTAGAAAAAATTGCAAAAAATACTAGTCTTGTCATTGATTTTGGTGGTGGCATTCATTCTACAAATGATTTTCAATTTATATTGGATTGTGGAGCAAATATGGTCTCTATAGGTAGTATTGCATTACAAAATCCTATTTTGTTCAATGAATGGATCAATATTTATGGAAATGAAAAAATATTGCTAGGTGTAGATATTAAAAATGAAAAAATAGCAATAAATGGATGGAGAACTATTACCAATGTATCCTATATAGACTTTATCAAAGAACAAATAGATCATGGAATCAGACAAATTTTTTGTACAGATATTTATCAAGATGGATCGTTAAATGGTCCATCCTTTGATCTATATAAAAAAATTATACAAAAATATTCTGCTATTGATCTAATAGCAAGTGGAGGAATTAGAAATATACAAGATATTAAAAAATTGATACAAATGGGTTGTTTTGGAGTAATTATTGGAAAAGCTATATATGAAAATCATATATCTTTTGATGAACTTCAAGAAGTTATTATAAAATAAATATATAAATATTCATGAAATGTTAACTAAACGTATTATACCTTGTTTAGATATCCAAAATGGAAGAACTGTAAAAGGGATAAAATTTCAAGATTTAAGAGATGCAGGTGATCCAATAGAATTAGTTCGTTGGTATACTTCTCAAGGAGCAGATGAATTAGTATTTTTAGATATATCAGCTACAAATGAAAAACGTAAAACATTAATTAGTTTAGTTAGAGAAATATCGATTCATATTAATATTCCTTTCACAGTTGGAGGAGGAATACGAAAAGAAGAAGATATAGAATCATTATTACATGCTGGAGCAGATAAAATATCTATTAATACAGAAGCTTTTAATAATCCCAATCTTTTAGAACAATCCTCTAAAAGATTCGGTAGCCAATGTATAGTTTTAGCTATTGATACAAAATATGAAAATAATGAGTGGTTAGTTTATTTAAATGGAGGAAGAATGCCTACTGGAAAAAGATCTTTAGATTGGGCAAAAGAAGGATTTAATAGAGGAGCTGGAGAGATATTATTAACTTCAATGAATCATGATGGAACTAAGAATGGATTTGCTGTAAATATTACTAGAAAAATTTCTGAAAAAATACCTATTCCAATTATTGCTTCTGGAGGAGCAGGAAAAATGGAAGATTTTTATCAAATTTTCAGTAATGGAAAAGCAGATGCTGCATTGGCCGCTAGTATTTTTCATTATAGAGAAATAAAAATACCTGATCTTAAATTGTATTTGAAAAATCTTCATATTCCTATGAGAATATAATAACATTTATAATAATATGAATCAAAATGGAAAACATTTTCTAATAAAAGAAAAAATTGATTTCAAGAATCAATTAATTCCAGTCATTATTCAAGATATAAATACAAATAAAGTGTTAATGCTAGGATATATGAATGAAAATGCATATAAAAAAAGTATTCATGAAAAAATAGTGACTTTTTACAGTAGATCGAAAAACAGATTATGGACTAAAGGAGAAACAAGCAAAAATTTTCTTTTTATTCAAGAAATATTGATTGATTGTGATCAAGATACATTGTTAATTAAAGTCAAACCTAATGGGCCGACTTGTCATAAAGGACTAGATACGTGTTGGAAAGAAAGAAATAAATGTAATTTTCTTTTCTATTTAGAATCTTTAATTTCGAAAAAGTATCACGAAAAAAATAAAAATTCTTATATATATCAATTATTAAAAAAAGGAATCAATCGAATAATTCAAAAATTAGGAGAAGAATCTATAGAAATGATTATTGAATCTAAAGATCATGATAAAAATTTATTTTTAAATGAATCTGCGGATTTATTATTTCATTACTTGATTATTTTATATTATAAAAAAACTTCAATACAAGAAGTAATTAATGTCCTAGAAAAAAGACATATGAAAAAAGACGATGTGAGTTAAGGGGCTATTTTCATTTAAGAATATATATCGATATTTTTCATTTTCGGTTTTTTTGAATACAAAAAAATAATTTTTGTGTGATAAATCCTTTATTACTCCATTTATATTGAAAAAATAAAATCAAATTGTTATTTCGACTAAAAATAGCTTGACTTTCCAAAAATATAAAATTATTTTCGTTTGAAATAATAACTTTTCATTCATTCATTTTTTTATAGGGGTATTGTTTCTTGTAAGTAATGATTTTTCAATATATATATTTTTTTTGATCGGATAATATCCATATGTTTTGATGTGTACATCGAAATATTCTTTATCCAAAATTTTATTTTAAAAAACGATATTCTATATAGAAGGATCTCCTACAATAATAATTATATTTTTACCTGTATTAGATACTATTTCGAAAATAAATGGAAAATTATTGTTTTTTTTATAATACCAATCACATTTTATTGGGCATCTTTCCAATCGAATCAAATATGAATAAAAATAAAATTTTTTTCCATTGTATAGAATACCATGTATTTTTTATAGGAAAGGATTTGTTTTATTCATTTATATTTTTTTTATTATTGATAGCGGATGTTACCACATTTTTTAATAACATGATTCGTGTCATAGGACCTATTCCTCCTGGAACTGGTGTTACATAAGAGGCTATTCCATTGATACTCTCAATATCTACGTCTCCTACTAATTTGTGTGAATTTTTAATTCTATTAATTCCTACATCGATAATGATTGAACCTTTTTTAATCATTTTTCCTTTTAAAAATTTTGGAATACCTATTGCTACTATAATGATATCTGCTATTTTGGTATAATATTCTATATTTTTAGTGTAACTATGAACAATAGTCACGGTACTATTTCCTAAATATTTTTTCCTACTCATTAAAATGCTAATAGGCAATCCTACTATTTTGCTTCTTCCAATTACTACTGTATGTTTTCCTTGTATTTGAATTTTGTTTTTGAATAATATTTCCATTATTCCTAATGCTGTAGCAGGACAAAAACTTTTCATATTACAAATCATTTTTCCAAAATTTTCGGGATGAAATCCATCTACATCTTTTTTTGGATCAATAGATAGTATTATATTTTCCTGATTAATATGTTTTTCAATAGGAAATTGAATAATAAATCCATCTATAAAAGGATTTTTATTCATTTTATCAATTTCTTTGAATAGAATTCTTTCAATTACATTTTTTGGTAAATGAACTAAAGTTGATTTAATACCTACTTTATTGCAATCTTTAATTTTATTATTTACATATGTTAAACTAGAATAGTTATTTCCTGTTAAAATAATTCCAAGATGAGGTACTCGTATTTTTTTGGATAAAAATTTATTTTGAATTTCTGAAGTAATTTCTTTTTTTATTTCTTCTGCTATTTTATTTCCATCTAATAATTTTGTCATTTCCTAATTTCTATTTCTTTTGTTAACTTCAAAAAATCTTTTGCAGATAATTCTTCTGCTCTCTTATCTAGGAATGATATTTCATGAAATTTTGAAAGATGATTCCATAATTTTAAAGAATTTTTTAATTTTTTTCTTCTTTGATGAAAAGCCATTTGAACACATTTGAATAATAATTGTTGATATACAGGAGTAAATACTTTTTTTTTTCTTTTTAAGGATATGACTGCAGAACAGACATTTGGTTTAGGATAAAAAAAAGAACTTTCTACATTAAATAAATATTTTACTTCATAGAAAATTTGAATTAATACAGATAACCTACCATATCTATTTCCTCCTTTATGAGAAGTAATTTTTTCTGCAAATTCTTTTTGAAACATTCCAATGCATTCTGGAATATATCTGGAATATTTTAATATATGAAATAGTATTGGAGATGAAATACTATAAGGAAAATTTCCTATGATTGCAAAATTTTTTAGAAATATTTGATCAGGATTCCATTTTAAAAAAGTATTATGTATAATTCGATTTTTAGATATTGGAAAAAATTTCATTAAGAAATGAATTAAATCCTTATCCGACTCTATTAAAAATAAATGATTTGAAGCAACGCATTTTAATAAATTTTGAGTCAAAATTCCTAAACCGGGTCCTACTTCAACAACTGAATTATAATTTTGAAATGAAAGAGAATTTACAATTTTTTTTGCTATATCATTATCTTTTAGAAAGAATTGGTCCGATTTTCTTATAAAAAATGAGTTATACATAAAAAAGTAAATTAAAAATATAAAATTTTTTATCTTTATACTGTGGAATGGATTTATCAGTTTTTGATAATGATAAACGATTTGATCTTTTTATATGCTTCAAATTTCCTTTATACGTAAAAATAAAAAAAAAATTTTATTAGGATTAAAAAAACGGAATTTTCAAAGGTTATATTTAATAGATGAAATATTAATTTTAGATCAGGAAAAAAAGAAAATTCAAAGTTTTTTAAATAAAATATTAGAACAAGAAAATTGTATAACCAAAAAAATAGGAAAATATTTCTCGGAACAAAACGGATACAATGATAATGTTGATAATTTTAAGCAACAGTGTTACAAATTAAAAAATGAAAAAAAAAAAATAAGTATTCAACTGAAAAAAATTTTTCTTCAGTTACAAGAAAAATTAAATCAAGTACCTAACATACCTGATGAAAAAGTGAACAAGTTTTCTGTAGAAAATGATATTATTTTTCATGAAAAAAATATTTATTCTTATGTTAAAAAAAATGAAAATATACTTACTCATTGGGAACTATCAAAAAAATTTTGTTTGTTTGATTTGAAGTTAGGATCCGAAATATGTGGTGCTGGATTTCCCGTATATATAAATCAATGCGCTAAATTACAAAGAAGTTTAATTCAATATTTTTTAGATCAAAATATACAAGCGTCATATCAGGAATATAACCTTCCTTATGTAATCAACGAACAATCTGGATTTTGTACTGGTCAAATTCCGGATAAGGAAAATCAAATGTATTTGATAGAAAAAGATAATTTTTATCTTATTCCTACTGGTGAAATACCCCTTATGAATTGTTACAGAAATAAAACATTGTTGGAATCCCATTTACCTATTAAAGCTACTACTTACACTTCTTGTTTTAGAAGAGAAGCAGGTTCTTATGGTTCTAAAGTAAGAGGATTAAATAGATTACATCAATTTGACAAAGTTGAAATAATTCAAATTACTACATCTGAATTATCTTCATTTTCATTAGAAGAAATGGTTTTTCATGTAAAAAAAATGTTGCATTCTTTAGAATTACCTTTTCGTATTTTACGTTTAAATGCTACTGATCTTAGTCCAACTTCTTCTATAACTTATGATTTTGAAGTTTACTCGATAGCACAAAAAAAATGGATGGAAGTCAGTTCTGTTTCAAATTGCACGGATTTTCAGTCAAATAGGTTAAAACTCAAGTATAAGAATTATAAAGGAAAAATAAAATATTGTCATACTCTTAATGGAAGTGCTTTAGCGGTACCAAGAATTTTATCCACTTTGTTAGAAAATAATCAATCTAATAACAAAATATTGATTCCTAAAGTTTTAATTCCTTATACAGGGTTTGATTATATCAAATAAAAATGTTTTATGAAAGTTACAGAACATATATCTCAAGCAAAAAAAAGTTTATTTTCTTTTGAAATTCTTCCTCCTTTAAGGGGCCATGATCTTCAAAAAATTTTTTCAACATTAGATCCCCTCATGGAATTTAATCCACCTTTTATCGATGTTACTTATCATAGAGAAGAATTGCTTTATATAGAAAGACAAGATGGATTTATACAAAAAAAAAAATTATCAAAAAGGCCAGGTACTGTAGGAATATGCGCAGCTATTATGAATAAATATGGAGTGGATGCTGTCCCACATCTTATTTGTGGTGGATTGAGTAAACAAATGACAGAAAATACTTTAATTGATTTTAATTTTTTAGGAATTAATAACGTTTTACTTATTCGAGGAGATTCCTTACATTATGAAAAAAATTTTAATGCCCAAGAAGATGGTCATAAATATGCAGTAGAACTTGTAAAACAAGTTAAAAATTTAAATACGGGACAATACCTTGATAAAACGTTAATTGAAAAAATTAATCATAATTCTACATTATTTGATTTTTGTATTGGAGTAGCTGGATATCCTGAAAAACATTTTGAAGCACCGAATATCGAAAGTGATTTATTTTTTTTAAAAAAAAAAATAGAGGCTGGTGCTGATTATATTGTAACTCAAATGTTTTTTGATAATAAAAAATATTTTTCTTTTGTAGAAAGATGTAGATCAAAAGGTATTTCTGTACCTATCATTCCTGGAATTAAACCGATTTCTTCAAAAGAGCAATTAAATAGTCTTCCTTCTAATTTTTATTTGAGTATACCAAATGAATTAGTGATAGAAATTGAAAAAGCAAAAAATAAAGATAGTGTATCCCACGTTGGAATAGAATGGGCTATTCATCAATCTCAAGAATTAAAAAATTTTGGATCAGAAATTATACATTATTATACAATGGATAAACCTGAAATTATTTATCAAGTAGTTCAGTCTGTTTACTAAGTATCAATTAATTCATATATAGAGTTTCTTTAATAGAATTTATTATTTTATTCTCATTGGGATACCAATTTTGGATGAGATTAGTAGCATAAGGAGCAGGAGTATCTAGCAATGTAATTCTATTTATTGGTGCATCAAGATAATCGAATGCTTTTTTTTGTATAAAGTATGAAATTTCAGATGAAATAGAAGAAAAAGGCCATGATTCTTCTAATATTACTAATCGATTTGTTTTTTTTACGGAAATTAATATGGATTTATAATCTATTGGACGTATAGTTCGAATATCGATAACTTCTACACTGATATTTTCTTTATCTAATTTATCGGCAATTTTTAAAGCTATTTTCATTATTTTTCCAAAAGAAACTAAACTAACATCTTTTCCTTTTTTTTTAATATCAGCTTTTCCAATAGGTACAATATATTCTTGTTCTGGAATCATCATTTGATCTCCATACATCTGTTCAGATTCCATAAAAATAACAGGATTATTATCTCTTATTGCAGATTTTAATAAACCTTTTGCATCATAAGGATTACAAGGAATAACAACTTTTAATCCAGGACAATTAGAATACCAATTTTCAAAAGATTGAGAATGAGTAGCTCCTAATTGACCAGCAAAACCTGTTGGACCTCTAAATACAATAGGAATACTCCATTGACCTCCACTCATATACCGTATTTTAGCCGCATTATTAATTATTTGATCCATAGCTACCAATGAAAAATTAAAAGTCATAAATTCGATAATTGGTCTACATCCATTCATAGCTGATCCGATTCCTATTCCAGAAAATCCTAATTCCGAAATAGGAGTGTCTATTACTCTCATAGGACCGAATTCATCTAGCATACCTTTGGAGGCCTTATATGCTCCATTATATTGAGCTACTTCTTCTCCCATAAGATAGACCGTTTTATCTCTTCTCATTTCTTCGCTCATAGCTTCTGCTATTACTTCACGAAAAGTTTTTTTTTTCATAAATATTAGAATTATGATTTATATTGTATATCAAAAATAGCATTAAAATGACAACGGAAAAACAATGATATCATTGTTTTTCCGTTGTCATAATATCGATATATAAACCTGTTAATAATTTTTTATTTCATTTTTTTTCATTTGTTTTTCAAACATGATCAATTGTCGTTTTCTCATTTTTAGAACTTTTTTCTTTATGAATCAAGAATAATTTTTTTTCAATTTTAATAATATGATATATTTTTTTTAATGTTTTGATACTATATTCTATCCATTCTTCTTGTTCCTCTAGTTTTTTTTCAGATATAAATTGCTCCATAGAACCATTTAGTCTATGATTCACAATTTTTTTCTTTTCCATTTTTTGTAAATTATCTTGTGATGATAAACAAGTTCAGTATATTCATTGTAATGAATCAATCGTTTTTTTTTATTTTTTTTCAATTGATTCTTTTTTTGATTGAATTCTTGAATATTATTACTTTGAAATTTTTTTATATAAACAAAAAGGATCAATTTTTATTAATAAAAAATTAGAAATAATTTTTTTATTGTCAAAATTTATTTTTTGATAATTTGTATTGTTTCCATTTTTTCTTTTTCTACATTTTTTCATACAAAATACAATATTTTTTGTAAGGAATATCAAATATTTCTTTTTTATAATGAATATTTTTATGTATACTCTATGTTTTTTCTCAAAACTTTTGATGATGATTTTTATTTGTTGGAATAGAAATATGATGATAATAGGATATTAACATATCACAAATCAGAATCGAAACAACCGATAAAATGGAACTACTTATAAAAGTATTGATCATGAAATATATTATAAATACTATGTATGAATATATGAAAAAAATTATCATATAAAATATATTTTTTTCTTCAAAAAGAACATGCTTATAAAATTAGTATATTTGATTGCATTAGAAATATTTATCATTGATTTTTTTTATGTTATGGATAAATTGATTAGGTTAATTATACGAGGAAGATCCTTCAATGAACTTCAATATGGTATGTATGTTCTATTACTTGAAAAAGAAAACGATGAAAAAGGTAAACTTCCTATTGTTATAGAAAGTTCTCAAGCTAAATCCATTGCTTCCGTTTGAGAAACAAAAATATTTATCCAAAACTTTTACTCACGATTTATTTTTATCCTTTGCAAAAAATTTTCATATATTTTTAAAATATGTAGTAATTTGTAAAATTGTTAATGGAATTTATTATTATTCTCTTTTTTTTGAGAATAATGGATTTGAAACAAAAATAAAAGAACATAAATTAAATTCAAAAACATCTGATGCTATTGCGTTATCAGTGAGATCCAAGCTTATATATATACAACAACATATATATTTGACAAAGCAGGAATGTATTTTGAAAATAGATGATCTATTGATAAGGAAAAAAATTATAGTATGAAACTCAATAATGGTGGTTTGATTTTTTGTAAAGAAAAAAGTAAAAAAGATTTAGAAAACATGACCAAAGAAAATCTACATGATTTATTGAATCATGCTGTATTTAATGAATATTATGAACTTGCGGAACGAGTAAAAAAAGAATTAGATAGGAGATAATCCATTTTATTTTTTAATTCTTTCGAACCTAATCAAACTATAATTATACGTGTGATTTTCTTCATAAAAAAGTTCGTGTATTTTTTTCCATTTTTTCATATTAATTTTGGGAAATTTTGTATCGCCAAAAAAATTTTTATGTATTTTTGTCAGTTCGATAATATTTGCTTCTTTCAAAAGAGAAGTATATATCTCCCCTCCTCCTATCACAAATAATTTTTTACAAGGAATATTTTTTACACATTTTATAGAAGAAATAAATTGAACATGATGTTTGATATTATTTTTATGTATTTTTCTTGTTAATATTACATTTTTTCTTCCAGGAAGGATTTTTCCGATGGAATCAAATGTTTTTCTACCCATAAGTATTGTTTCTCCTATAGTGAGATTTTTAAAACGTTTTAAATCATTAGGTATATTCCACATTAGTTTATTATTTTTACCTATATATCCATTTTTGGAAACAGAAGCGATTAATATTATTTTCATTTTTTATTATTTTTAATTTTTTTTTCTATTTTTATATATATGGAAATTCCTAAGAAATATAATCCGAAATTAATCGAATATAAAATATATAGAAAATGGATAGAACAAGATTGCTTTGCATCTTATCCAAATAAAAAAAATCCGTACACAATTATTATGCCTCCTCCAAATATAACTGGTATCCTTCATATAGGACATATATTAAATAATACGATACAAGATGTTTTAATTAGAATAGCTAGAATGAAAGGAAATAATGCTTGTTGGATTCCAGGAATAGATCATGCATCTATAGCTACAGAAGCAAAAGTTGTAGATTTTTTAAAAAAAAAAGGATTATCTAAAATTCGTTTAGGAAGAAAAAAATTTTTATTTTCTGTATTAAAGTGGTCTAAACAACATAAAAATATTATTATTGATCAATTACAAAAAATAGGATGTTCTTGTGATTGGAATCGTTTTCAATTTACTATGAATGATCAACTATATCATTCTGTAAAAATGGCTTTTATAAATCTTTATGAAAAAGGTTATATATATCGAGACTATCATTTAGTAAATTGGGATCCAAAAGCTCGAACTACTATTTCTGATGAAGAAGTTATTTATGAAGAACGTTTGGGTAAATTATATTTTATTAAGTATAAAATAAGAAATGAAACAAATTATGTAACTATAGCGACAACACGTCCTGAAACAATATTTGGAGATACGGCTATATGTGTCCATCCGGATGATCCACGTTATTTTAATTTGAAAAATAAATATGTAGAAGTTCCAATAACTAATATGTGTATTCCTATTATTCAAGATACATATGTAGATAAAAATTTTGGGAGTGGATGTTTCAAAGTAACTCCTGCTCATGATTTACATGATAAAAAAATAGGGGATAAACATAATTTGAATATTATTAATATTTTTAATGAAGATGGAACTATAAACCATCATGGATTCCATTATAAAGGAATGAAACCGCTTAATGCAAGAACTAAATTAGTACAAGAGTTAATGGATTTAGGTCATTTAATCAAAGTAGAAAAATTAAAGCATAAAATAGGAATTTCGGAGCGTACATCATCAATAGTTGAATATCGATTATCAATGCAGTGGTTTGTCAAAATGAAAGATTTATCTATACCCGCAATAGAGGCTGTAAAAAATGGAGATATTACATTTTATCCTAGTAAAATGAAAAAAATATACTTACAATGGATGAATAATATTCATGATTGGAATATATCGAGACAATTATGGTGGGGGCATAGAATTCCAGTTTTTTATTATGGAAAAGAAATAAATGATTTTGTTGTTGCAGAAAATTTGGATATAGCTTTAGTAAAAGCTAGAAAAAAAGGAAATAATCGAAGGTTAAATCGTGAAAATATATGGCAAGATTCAGATGTTTTAGACACTTGGTTCTCTTCTTGGTTATTACCAATTACTGTATTTGATGGAATTCAAAATCCTGATAATAAAGATATATGTTATTATTATCCTACAGAAAATTTAGTAACAGGATCTGATATTTTATTTTTTTGGGTTGCTCGTATGATTATGTCTAGTTTTTTTTTCAAAAAAAAAAAACCGTTTAAAAAAGTTTTATTTACTGGAATTGTGAGAGATTCTGATAATAACAAAATATCTAAATCTTTGAATAATTTTGAAAATCCTACAAAATTAATAGATAAATATGGAGCAGATGCAGTACGGTTCAGTCTTATGTTGAAATCTCATTTTGGAAAAGATTTTCATTTTAAAGAAGAAATGTGTATTCAAGGAAGAAATTTTTTGAATAAAATATGGAATTCTTTTCGTTTGATCAAAAGTTGGAAGGTGGATTCACATTTTCAAAATGATGATAAATTTTACTTACCTATTATTGAATGGATTCAAAATCGTTTTTATTTTATACTGGAAATGATTGAAAAAAAATTTCTAGAATATAAATTAGATGAATTATTGATGATAATATATAAATTTTTTTGGATTGATTTTTGTTCCTGGTTTCTTGAAATAATAAAATCTATATATCATGATCATCAAAAAATATCTCATATAGTCTATTTAAAAATTATGGATAACTATAAAAATATTATGAAATTATTACATCCATATGTTCCTTTTATTTCGGAAGAAATATGGAGTTTCATTGATCAAAATAAATCAAAAAGTTTATTGATTACATCTTTTTGGCCTGAAAAACAATCTTATGATATCAACATATTATATTCTTTTGAAAATATAATCAATATGATAACTAAAATACGCAATATACGAATGAAGAATAACATTCCTAATAATAAAAGTTGCATTCTATTTTGCGATATCAAGGAGAAAAAATATCATTTTATTTTACTAAAATTAGCTAATGTATCGAAAATCATCCCAATATCCAAAAAGCCAAAAAATAGTTTTTGTTTTCCTTTTTTTTTAGGTTTAAAAAAATTTTTTTTATCCTTTAGTCAAGAAGGGCCCATCAGTTTTTTTGCAACAAAATATGTTTCTAATCTAGAAAAAAAAATAAAATATTTATATGGATTATTATCCATTATTCGGAAAAATTTATCAAATGATCAATATGTCAAATCAGTTCCGAAACGGATTTTATTAAAGGAAAAGCAAAAAGAACAGGATACATTGATCAAAATAAATCAACTAACAAAATATTTAAAAAACATAAAACAAAATTTTGATTAAATCCAATCTCCATCGCCACCTCCTCCTCCAAATTCTCCACCTCCACCTAATCCATCAAAATTATCATCCTCATCATACTCATGATATTGCAACATATCATTTTTGAAGAAAAAATTTGTGATAAATAAAGTTTGGAATAAACTGACATTGAATATTCCACTATATAATAAAAAGAAAAAAAAGAGGATTACGATAAATAAACTAAAAATCCATGAATTTTTTGGAACATGATTTTTTTTTTAAAATGATGTTTTAAAAATTTGGATAATTCATTGACAATGGAATTGATAGTTTGATAGTACATTCGATTTTTTAAATATGGATTAACTTTTTTGATAATGTTTCCAGTTATAATATCTGTAATATAAGGTTCTATTCCATATCCATTCTGAATAGATATTTTTTTATCATCTATAGATATTAAAATAACAATACCATTGTTTTTATATAATTTTCCAATTTTCCATTTTTGTCCCCATTCATTTGCTATGATATTTGGATCTTCTCCATGAAGATTATGAATAATAATAACTATTATTTCTGTAGATGTCTTTTTATAATAAGAAATTAGTTTATTATTCAGTAATAATCTTTCTTTTTCAGATAATATTTTTGCATAATCTTGAATAGGATATATTTTATACGGAGGATTAGGAATCTGATTTTGTGCTTGTATCGTAAAATTTGAAATAATAAATAGGAATAATACAATTTTTATAATTGTTTTCATAACATACAAAATTTTGATTTTATGTTTTTGTATTAATGATAAAAATATACGGAATATGGTTCTTTTGATTCAATTTTTGATGTAAAATATCCTTTATTTTTAAATTCTAGAAAAAAGTGTCCAATCATATTTATAGGAAACTGATTTCTATATATATTAAAATTATTAACTTGTTGATTGAATCGATTTCTTTCTATGTTTATTCTATTTTCAGTTCCTTCTATTTGATTTTGAAGATCATGAAAATTTTCTGTTGATTTTAAATTAGGATATTTTTCTACTATTAGTAATAACTTTCCCATGTATCGATTTAAATTTTCTTGTAAATTTTGAAATTTATTTATTTGGTTTTGATTCAGATTATTTGGATCGACTTGAAAAGAATAAGCTTTTGACCTTTCTCTTACTATTTGATTTAAAGTATCTTTTTCAAAATCTGCAGATCCTTTCACTGTATTTACTAAATTTGGAATTAAATCATATCTTCTCTGACAAACATTTTCTACTTGGCTCCATTGAGTTTTTACATTTTCATTTAATTTGACTAAATTATTATATATGTGAATACTCCACATCCCCATAATGAATATAGACATGAAAAGAAAAGAAATGATGATTAAAAAACTTTTTTTCATTTTTTATTAAAAATTTTTTTTCTTGAAAAAAATTTCTTCATTAGAAAAAAAAAATTTTCCTTCTATTAATGCTTTTTTTATGTTATCTGATCCATGAATAGCATTTCTTTCTATAGAAGAAGCATATAAATTTCTGATAGTACCTTTTTTAGCTATTAGTGGATTGGTATCTCCTATTAATATTCTAAAATCTTTTACTGCATTTTTTTTTCCTAATATCATTGGAATAATAGGGCCTGAAGACATAAATTCTACTAAAGATTCAAAAAAGTATTTATTTTTATGTTCTTCATAAAATTTTTTAGCTGATTCTTTTGTTATTTTTATCATTTTTAATGCTTTTATATGAAATCCTTTTCTATATATTATAGAAAATATTGGGATAATATATCCTTTTTTTACGGAATCTGGTTTGATAATAGAAAAAGTAGTTTTATTATCATAAAAAAAATCATATACCATTGATAATATTTGTTTTCAAAAGGAGTTAACTAAAATTAAATAAAGAATTTGATAAATAGAAATTCTTTCATTTATATCTATTAAAAAGTAGGATTTATGAAAAAAAAAATATATGAAAATATTCTTTTTAATGAAAAAAAAAATTTTGATTTATTTAAAAAAATGGTTTTAAATGATTACAGATTAGCAAGAATAAGTAGGGAAACTAGCATTTTAGGTAGAAAAGAAGTTTTAAGTGGAAAAGCTAAATTTGGAATATTTGGAGATGGAAAAGAACTACCTCAATTAGCTATGGCCAAAGTTTTTAAAAATGGGGATATTCGATCTGGATATTATAGAGATCAAACTTTTATGATGGCTATAGGAGTTTTAACCGTAAAAAATTTTTTTGCACAATTATATGCTCATTCTGATATAGAATTCGAACCTATTTCGTCTGGCAGAATGATGACATCACATTTCGGTACGCGGTTTTTAAATAAAGATGGTAGTTGGAAAAATATGATTTTGAAAAAAAATTCTAGTGCTGATATTTCATCCACAGCATCTCAAATGCCTCGTTTATTAGGTTTGGCTCACGCTTCTAAAATGTACAAAGAATTGAAAAACTTGAAAAAGACACATAAAAAATTTTCGAAAAATGGAAATGAAGTTGCTTTTGGAACAATTGGTAATGCTAGTATATCTGAAGGTGTATTCTGGGAAACTTTAAATGCATCTGCAGTATTGCAAATACCTATGATACTTTCCATATGGGATGACGAATATGGAATTTCTGTCCATAATAAATATCAGTTTTCAAAAAAAAATATTAGTGATTTATTATATGGATTTATTAGAAATAAAAAAGAAAAAGGAATTGAAATCATACAAGTAAATGGATCTCATTACATAGATCTTATAAATGCATATTCACATGCAAATCAAATAGCACGGAATGAACATGTTCCAGTTATTATTCATGTGAAAAAATTAACACAACCTCAAGGACATTCTTCTTCTTCTTCACATGAAAGATACAAAACAAAAGAACGTTTAGAATGGGAATTTCATAATGATGGAATCAATCAATTCAGAAAATGGATTATAAACTATCATAAAAATAAAAAAATATGTCAAAAAATAACAAATGTTTGTTTTTTAGATAAAATAGATTTAGAAGCTAAAGAATATGTAAAAAATGAGCAAAAAAAAGCATGGAATTCTTTTCAAAAACCAATATTTAAAATAAGGAATGAAGTCTTGGATATTTTTCAAAATATACATATTGAATATCCAGAAAAAAAATGGATTAGAAAATATGTTATCAAATACATACAAGAATTACATGATTTAAAATATTTGATGACAAAAAAAACTGTATTTCGTATTGCACGAAAAATTTCATATTTATTATCCGATGTGAATTATAATTCCAAAAAAATTCTAATAGAATGGATTCAAAAAAAGTATCAATGTGAACAAGACAATTATTCTTCCCATTTATATAGTATATCGAAAAATTCTGCAAAAAATGTATCAGAAATATATCCTATATATAACGATAAAAAAAATATGGAAGTAGATGGAAGAATTGTTTTAAAAGAAAATTTTGATAAATTATTGAAAATGTATCCTGATCTGATCATTTTTGGAGAAGATGTAGGAAAAATGGGTGATGTAAATAAAGGATTAGAAGGATTGCAAAAAAAATATGGAAAAAATCGAGTCTTTGATACTGGAATTAGAGAGTCTACTATTATTGGACAAGGAATTGGTCTTGCTATGCGAGGGCTGCGTCCTATAGTAGAAATTCAATATATAGATTATATTTTATATGCTTTACAAATTATGAGTGATGATTTGGCGTGTCTACAATATAGAACAAAAGGTGGACAAAAAGCACCTCTTATTGTTCGAACTAGAGGACATCGTTTAGAAGGTATATGGCATTCTGGATCTCCTATGGGAGGACTTATTCATTATTTAAGAGGAATTGTGATTCTTGTTCCAAGGAATATGGTAAAAGCAGCTGGATTTTATAATGCATTACTTTCATCGGATGATCCAGCTTTAGTAATTGAATGTTTAAATGGATATAGAATTAAAGAAAAACTTCCAACTAATTTAGGTATATTTAAAAATCCTATAGGAATAGTAGAAATAACTAGAAAGGGAAATGATATTACTATTGTTACTTATGGTTCTACATGGAGAATAGTTAATGAAGCAGCAGAAGAATTATATAAGATGAATATCGATTCTGAAATCATAGATATTCAATCTTTATTACCTTTTGACTTACAAAAAGATATTGTAAAAAGCTTAAAAAAAACAAATAGATTATTAATCATAGATGAAGATGTACCAGGTGGAGCTTCCGCTTATATTTTACAAAAAATATTAGAAGAACAAAATGGTTATTACTATTTAGATAGTCCTCCTTCCACGATAACTGCTAAAGAACATAGACCTCCTTATGGTTCAGATGGAGATTATTTTTCAAAACCTTCTGTTGAAGATATTATAGAAAAAGTATTAAAAATCATACATACAAATTAAACATTTGATTTTTTTTTGGAAAAAAAAGTATTTTAATTCATTTGTATTAATATTTTTAATTTTATGAAAATAAAAAAAACATTATGTTCAAGAATAAAAAATATGAATTTTAATAATATTTCTTTTGGAAATCATTATTCGGATCATATGTTTTGCTCTGAATTTAAAAATGGAAAATGGAAAAATTCGATGATCAAGCCTTTTGGAGATATCATGCTTTCTCCTATATCTCCTGTTTTTCATTATGGTCAAGCTGTATTTGAAGGAATGAAAGCATATAAAGACAAAAAAAATCACGTTTTTTTGTTTCGTCCAAAAGAAAATTTTAATAGAATCAATCAATCTGCTATTCGTTTAGAAATGCCAAAAATTCCAGAATATATATTCATGGAAGGATTGCAAAGATTGATAGATATAGATAGAAATTGGATTCCTAAAAAATATGGAGAATCATTATATATTCGTCCTTTTTTAATAGCAAAAAATGGAATTTTATCAGCAAAACCGGCTAAAGATTATATGTTTATGATTGTATCTACTCCTGCAGGTTCTTATTATAAAAATCCTTTAAAAGTAAAAATTGAAGAAATATACAGTCGTTCTGCTCCAGGAGGAGTGGGTTTTACTAAGGCTGCTGGAAATTATGCTTCTTCTTTTTATCCAACTAGACTTGCACATGAAAAAGGATATGACCAAATATTATGGACGGATTCTTCTACACATACAAAAATAGAAGAATCTGGGACTATGAATGTGTTTTTTTGGATTAAAAATAAGTTAATCACTCCAAAAGCAAACGATAATATATTAAATGGAATTACCTGTAAAAGTATCATATCTATAGCTAAAAAGGAAGGAATTGTTGTCGAAGAAAGAGAATTGAATGTATCGGAGATTATAGAAGGAATAAGAGAAGGAGAATTAAAAGAAGCTTTTGGATGTGGAACTGCTGTTGTTATCAATTTTTTTGAAATTATAAGTTATCGAAATAAAAATTTTTTTTTACCTAAATTACCTATTCATCAAAGATTGTCTATAAAATTGAAAAAAAAATTATTAGATATACAACATAATTTATCAAAAGATGATTTTGGATGGAGGTTCCGATTAAAAAAATATTTTTAAAAGATTTGTTTATCATTATGAATGATCATTTTTTTCAATCTATAGAGGAAATAACAAAAGAATCTATTTCATGTCTATATAAAATAAATCCTTCTCCGAAACTAAAGTTTCAATATACTAAAAAAAATTGTTTAGGAGATCTGACTTTAATTTTATTTCCTTTATCAAAAATAATCAATAAACATGTAGAAAAAATAGGATATGAAATAGGTAATTATGTAAAAAATCGATTCGATCAATCCATTCAATTTTCTATTGTAGGAGGATTTTTAAATTTCATTTTTACAAATGATTACTATATTCATATTCTGATGAATATGTTAAATCCAGATTTTTATAAGTTCAAAATTTCTTCTAAAAAAATTATGATCGAATATTCTTCACCTAATGCAAATAAGCCCTTACATTTAGGTCATTTAAGGAATGCATTGCTAGGATCATCATTATCAAACATATTAGAGGCTGTTGGACATAAAGTTACCAAAATTCAAATTATTAATGATAGAGGAATTCATATTTGTAAGTCGATGCTCTGTTGGAAAAAATTTGGATCAGATCAAACACCTAATGATGTTCAAATGAAAGGAGATCATTTCGTTGGAAAATATTATCATTTATTTGAGAATCTTTATCAAAATGAAATAAAACATATTTCTAAAAAAGATCCAGAACAAAAAGTGGATGTACCGATATTAAAGGAAGCTAGAAGTTTATTGAAAAAGTGGGAAAATAGGGATCATCAAACAATGCATTTATGGAAAAAGATGAATGAATGGGTCTATAGTGGGTTTGAAAAAACTTATAAAGATCTTGGTATATGTTTTGATTGGACAGAGTATGAAAGCGATATTTTTCAAATTGGAAGAGATATAGTACAAGAAGGTCTTTATAAGAAAATTTTTTATCAAAAACAAGATGGATCTATTTGTATTGACTTAACAAAGGATGGATTCGATGAAAAACTTTTGTTAAGATCAGACCAAACTTCTTTATATATTACGCAAGATATAGGAAATGCAGTAGAACGTTTTAGAAAACATAAAATTGATCGATTAATTTATATCGTAGGGAAAGAACAAGATTATCATTTTCAAGTTCTTTTCAAAATATTAAAACGTTTAGGATATTTATGGGTTGATAAATTACATCATTTATCATATGAAATGGTTTCTTTACCAAGTGGTAAAATGAAATCTAGAAAAGGGAATGTTGTAAATGCAGATAATATTATTGTAAATATGATCAAAATTGCAGAAAAAAAATTTCTAAAAAAATCTTTAATAGATAAAAAAAAAGAAAGTTATAAAATACTAGGTTTAGGAGCTTTAAAATTTTATTTTCTTAAGATAGACCCCAAAAAAGAAATTATTTTCGATACCAATAAATCAATCGATATGAAAGGAAATACAGGTACATATATTCAATATACTTATTCTAGAATTCGTTCTATCGAAAAAAAATTTTTTGATGTATGTTCTATTACTCATTATGATTGGTTTACTATTACATTAAATACATATGAGAAATGTATGATAAAAATTCTTCAAAAATATCCTTTCGTATTAAACAAATCATATTTAAATTTTAATCCATCTTTATTAGCTAATTATATATACGAAGTTTCTAAGTTATTCAATCATTTTTATCAAAATAAAAAATTAATCAATCCGAAAAATGTCATTCGAAGTAATTTTCGCATGAACCTCGTTCATATTACAGGAAATACCATAAAATTAGGCATGAATTTATTAGGAATCGATATGATTGAAAGAATGTAAAAAAATATTTAATTATGTTTGAAAATTTACAAAATAAAATAAATCAAGCTTTTCATATCCTAAAAGGAAAAGGTCATATTACAGATACTAATATAGCATCTTCTATTAAAGAAATAGGTAAATCCCTTATAGATGCAGATGTTAATTATCACGTTGTAAAAGAGTTTATTCGAAAAATTCGAGAAAAATCTATTGGAACAAAGGTTTTAAATTCTTTAAATCCAAAACAGTTAATTGTCAAAATAGTATATGATGAATTAGTATCTCTTATGGGGGGTAAAAATGTAAAAATAGATCTTTCCAAAAATCCTACTATCATTTTAATATGTGGATTGCAAGGAAGTGGAAAAACATCTTTTTCTTCTAAACTTGCTTTTTTTTTAAAAAAAAAAAATCATAATCCTTTATTAGTTGCTGCAGATATACATAGGCCAGCTGCCATTGCACAATTACATTTCCTTGCCAAAAAAAAAGATATTTCTGTATTTTCGATGAAAACAGGGAACATTACGAGTATAATAAATGAATCTATTTTATACGCTGCAAAATTGAAAAAAAATGTGATTATTATTGATACAGCTGGTCGACTTGCTATTGATCAAATCATGATGAAAGAAATACAAATTATCAAAAAATGTTCTAATCCAAATGAAATTTTATTTGTTGTTGATTCTATGACAGGGCAAGACGCTATTCATACCGCAGATTCATTTTCAAAAATATTACATTTTGATGGAATTGTAATGACAAAATTAGATGGAGATAGTAAAGGTGGTTCTGCTTTAACTATTTCTAGTATAATTGGTAAACCTATTAAATTTATCAGTAATGGAGAAAAAATCGATGATTTGGAAGTTTTTCATCCGGATAGGATAGCTAATCGGATATTGGGTATGGGAGATATTGTCTCTTTAGTAGAAAAAGTTCAAGAAAAGTTTGATGAAAAGAAAACAAAAAAATTATATCAAAAAATTTCAAAAAACTGTTTTGATTTTAATGATTTATTGGAACAGATAAAACAAATCAAAAAAATAGGAAATATTAAAAACTTGATATCTATGATTCCAGGATTGAGTCAATATGTTTCTTCCAATATTGGTATTGGGAATACTCATTCTTTTAAAAAGATAGAATCTATTATTTATTCTATGACTCCTTATGAAAGAAATAATCCGAAAATAGTTTGTGATATTCAAAGAAAAAAAAGGATAAGCAAAGGTTCTGGAACATCCTTAAATGATGTTAATTTTTTTTTGAAACAATTTAATGACATTAGTAAAATGATGAAAAAAATAAATTCTAATTCGGATAGTAAGAAAATGATGAAAAATTTTATTTCAGAAATGATGAATCAATCAAATAAATTTAATTAATTTTGTTCGTCAAGAATTGTCAAAATATCAATATTTACATTTTTTTTCAAATTATTTTTTATGATCATGATGAAAGGTTTTCTAAATAGAGATCATTTTTTAAACATTTTAGAAGATGTCAATGTTTGGGATATTATTATTATTGGAGGCGGGGCTACAGGATTGGGTATTGCTTTAGATTCTTCTTCTAGAGGATATAAAACTCTTCTTTTAGAACAGTCTGATTTTTCTAAAGCAACTTCTAGTCGTAGTACAAAATTAGTTCATGGTGGAATTCGATATCTTGCCCAAGGAAATATAAAATTAGTTTATGAAGCTTTACGAGAGAGAGGTTTTCTTTTAAAAAACGCTCCACATTTAGTAAAAAAACAACAATTTATTATTCCAATTTTTAATTGGAAAATGGGTTTATTATATTGGACTGGGTTGAAAATATATGAATGGATGTCTGGGGCTTTAAGTTTTGGAAAATCCATTTTTTTATCTAAAAGAGAAGTTATTCAAAATATACCTGAAATTAAAATTGAAAAATTAAAAGGAGGTATTTTATATTACGATGGTCAATTTGATGATTCTCGTTTAGCTATTAATTTAGCACAAACTTGTGTACAAAAAGGAGGAGTTTTACTTAATTATTTTCGAGTAATTAATCTTTTAAAAAAAGAAAAAAATAAAATACATGGAGTTGTAGCATGTGATATGGAAACAAAAAAAGAATATTTGATCTATTCAAAAGTAGTGATAAATGCTACGGGAGTATTCTCCGATTCTATATTGAAAATGGATAATGTTTCAACACAACCACCTTTTTTGATAAAACCTAGCCAAGGTACTCATATTGTATTAAATAAGTCTTTTTTTATCAGTAAAAAAGCTCTTGTTATTCCAAAAACATCAGACGGTAGAATTTTATTTTGTGTTCCATGGTATGATCATGTATTAGTTGGAACTACGGATACATTTTTAGAAAAATGTCTTTTAGAACCCATTCCTTTAGAAAAAGAAATAAATTTTATATTACATACATTTCAAAAGTATTTTCTATTAATTCCTAAAAAACATGATATATTAAGTGTTTTTTCTGGGTTACGTCCTCTTTTTGTTTCACATAATGATTCTATTGAAGGAAAAACAAAAGATCTTTCCAGAAATCACAAACTGATAGTTAGTTCTTCTGGATTAATAAGTATTATAGGAGGAAAATGGACTACATATAGAAAAATGGCTGAAGATACAGTAGATAAAGCTATTGAAATAGGAAATTTTAAAAAAAAACCTTCTATTACAAAAAATCTTAAAATATATGGATATGATGTTAAAGAAACGAATGAAAGTCATGTTTATTGGAATAAATATGGAAAAGATATACATCATATAAAAAAATTTATTAAAGAAAATCCTTTTTTGGGAAAATCCCTATTTCGACATCATCACTATTCTTTTTATCCTTATTTTACTGAAGCAGAAGTTGTATGGATGGTTCGATATGAAATGGCTAGAACTATTGAGGATGTACTGGCGAGAAGATTTCGTTTATTATTTTTAAATGCAAAATATGCGATTGATATAGCTCCAAAAATAGCATCATTAATGGCAAAGGAACTTTCTCGTGATAAAAAATGGGAAGAATCACAGATAGATTCTTTCAAAAAATTAGCTATGCATTATTATTATCCCAATGTTTGAAACAAGTTATAATAATCCTTCTTTTTTTATGAAAAAATATGTATTATCCTTAGATCAAGGAACTACTAGTTCTAGAGCAATTGTATTTGATAAAGTAGGAAATATTATTTCCATAGCTCAAAGAGAATTTACACAAATATATCCTTATCCAGGATGGGTAGAACATAATGCAGAAGAAATATGGACAACACAAGCTTCTGTTGCTCTAGAAGCCATTCTAAAAGCAAATTTAGAAGGAAAAAATATTATATCTATAGGAATTACAAATCAAAGAGAAACAACTGTTGTATGGGATAAGACAACGGGAATCCCTATTTTCAATGCTATAGTATGGCAAGATAGAAGAACTTCGACATACTGCGATTTTCTGAAAAAAGAAGGATTGACAGATATGATTAGAAAAAAAACTGGACTTGTTATTGACCCTTATTTTTCTGCTACAAAAATTAAATGGATATTAGATAATGTATCTGGAGCTAGAAAAAAATCAATTTCTGGAACATTGGCGTTTGGAACTATTGATTCATGGTTAATATGGAATTTAACGGGAAAAAAAATTCATGTTACGGACGTAACAAACGCTTCTCGTACTATGTTATTTAATATTCATACTCTTCATTGGGATAATGAGTTAATTAATTTATTTGATATTCCAATAACTATGTTACCAGAAGTGAAATCTTCCAGTGAAATATTCGGTTATACAACCGGACACATCCTTTCACATAAAATTCCCATATCAGGAATTGCAGGAGATCAGCAAGCTTCATTATTTGGTCAAATGTGCACTAAAGTTGGAATGGTAAAAAATACTTATGGAACAGGATGTTTTATGCTTATGAACGTTGGAAATAATCCTGTTTTTTCTCAAAATAATCTGATAACGACTATAGCTTGGAAAATTAAAAATGAAGTTCAATATGCTTTAGAAGGAAGTGTTTTTATTGCAGGAGCCGTTATACAGTGGCTTAGAGATGGATTAGGGATACTGATATCATCACATGATGCGGAAAAATTAGCAAATTCAGTAGAAAATACAGAAGGATTATACATTGTTCCTGCTTTTTCTGGATTAGGTGCTCCATATTGGGATCAGAAAGCAAGAGGTACTATTGTTGGAATAACGAGAGGTACTTCTTCTGCTCATATTGTTCGTGCTGCATTAGAAAGTATTGCATTTCAGAATATGGATGTATTGAAAGCAATGGAAGCCGATTCGGGTATTTCTATAAAAGAAATTCGTGTAGATGGAGGAGCAACTGTTAATCAATTATTAATGCAATTTCAATCTGATATTTTAAACGTGAGAGTAGTAAAATCAAAGATATCGGAATTAACTGCCGCAGGAGCTGCATATTTATCTGGACTAGCTGTAAACTATTGGAGTAGTTTAGAAGATATTCAAAATAAATGGCAATTGGAAAAAGTTTTTGAACCTAAAAAAATGAATAGTCGTATAGAACGAATTCAAGGGTGGAAAAAAGCAATCAAAACTACTCGTTCATGGTCCATTCAAGAATAGATCATATTTATTATATATATTTATTGTTTATTTATTGCATCATAAAAATAAAATAATGACAAAAGTATATGCAGAAATCATTGGTACTACAATTTTAATATTATTGGGAAATGGTGTAGTTGCAAATGTTATTTTATCAAAAACAAAAGGATCGAGTAATCATAGATCATGGTTGACAATTACATTAGGATGGGCTTTAGCCGTTTTTATGAGTGTATTAGTTGCTGCTCCTTATAGCGGCGCTCATTTGAATCCATGTGTAACAATAAGTTTAGCTATAATTGGAAAATTTAATTGGAATTTAGTTCCATTGTATATTATGTCTCAATTAATTGGTTCTATGTTGGGTTCTTTACTTGTATGGCTTCTATATAAGGATTTTTTTTATGAAACAAAAAATGAACAAGATAAGTTATCTGTTTTTGTAACGATTCCATCCATTAATAATTTATATTCGAATCTAATTAGTGAAGTTTTAGCTACTTTTATGTTTATTTTTATTTCCCTTTTTTTAACAACGGAAGGTTCCTTTTTTTTTCTTGAAAAAAAATATCCAATTGGTTTAGGTTCTTTAGGAGCCTTACCTCCTGCTTTGGTTATTTTGGGTATTGTTTTATCTTTAGGTGGTTCTACTGGTCCTGCTATTAATCCTGTGAGGGATTTAGGTCCTAGAATCATTTATTCTATTATACCAATACCTAACAAAGGAAATATATACTGGAAATATTCTATTATACCCATAATAGGTCCTATTTTAGGATGTATTTTAGCTTCAATGTTATACTTATTTTTATTAAAATAACAATCTATTTATCATGGATAAATCTACTGTATTATCGAAAGAAAATATTGATGATAGAGATCATAGAAAAATAGGAAAAAAATTAAAATTATTCATGTTTTCTGATAGAGTAGGTGCTGGATTACCATTGTGGTTGCCGAAAGGAGCTACAATTAGAAATAATCTAGAAAAATTTTTAAACGAAATTCAAAAAAAATCAGGATATGAAATGGTTATTACTCCACATATTGGACACAAAAAATTATATATAAAAAGTGGTCATTGGAATAAATATGGAAAAGACAGTTTTCAACCTATCCAAACTCCTCATAAAGGAGAAGAGTTTCTTTTAAAACCAATGAATTGTCCTCATCATTGTGAAATATATAAATCTCAAGAATGGTCTTACCGAGATCTTCCTAAACGATTCTCGGAATTTGGAACTGTGTATCGGTATGAACAAAGTGGAGAAATTCATGGATTAACGCGTGTTCGATCTTTTACGCAAGATGATGCACATATTTTTTGCACATATGATCAACTCTTAGAAGAATTTAAAAAAGTAATCAATTTGGTATTTTATGTATTCCAATGTTTGGGTTTCTCCAAATATAAAATTCGAATTTCTCTTAGAGATCCAAAAAAACATGATTATTATATAGGATCAAAAGAAAATTGGGATAAAGCTGAGAAAATCATACTACAATTAGTAAAAAATGAAAAAATCAATGCATCTATTAATTATGGAGAAGCAGCATTTTATGGCCCAAAATTAGATTTTTTGATCAAAGATTCCTTAGATAGGAGCTGGCAACTTGGAACAATTCAAATTGATTATAATTTACCTGAAATATTTAATTTGTACTATAGAGGAAAATATAATGATAAATGTAGACCAGTTATGATACATAGAGCTCCTTTTGGATCTTTAGAACGGATTATAGCTATAATGATAGAGCATACAAAAGGAAAACTCCCTTCATGGATCGTTCCATATCAAGTAGTCATACTTCCTATTAGTGATAAATATATCATGTATGCAAAAAAAATTTTAAATTTGATATCAAATCATGATATACGTTCTTTTATTGACGAAAGAAATGAAAAAATTAATAAAAAAATTCGTGATTCTGAAAATGATAAAATTCCTTACATGATTATTTTAGGATACAAAGAAAAAGAGAATGAAATGATTTCATTACGAGGTCATGGCTTAGGTCATATAGGATATTACCCTATTCATGATGGAATACAAATAATTTTGGATAAAGTAAACTTTAAAACTGTATATTATCAAAAAGAAGTTTTCAAAAGGAAATAGAAGAAAACGAATCCGTAGACCAATTCCAAGAAAAAAAGAAGAATATCGTATCAATAAAAAAATTGGATCTCATACCATTCGTTTAGTTGGAGATTTATCCATAAAAAATGGAATATATCCTACCCAAGAAATTATACCCATTGCAAAAGAGAGAAATTTAGATTTAGTAGAGATTAATCCTAAGCTGAATCCTCCAGTTTGTAAAATACTAGATTATAAGAAATTTTTATACGAACAAAAAAAAAGAAAAAAACAATTTAAAGCAAAACAAGTTAAAGTCAATACGAAAGAAATCCGATTTGGTCCTCAAATCGGAGATCACGATGGAAAAGTTAAAATAAAAAGTGCTGAAAAATTTTTAATGCGAGGAGACAAAGTTAAAGTATTTGTTTTCTTTAAAGGACGTTCCATTGTATATAAAGAACAGGGAAAAATGAAATTATTAAAATTTGCAGAAGAAATTGAAGAATATGGAAAAGTAGAGCAAATGCCTATCATGGAAGGAAAAAGAATGTATATGATATTGACACCTAAAAAATAATCGATAATTTTATGCCTAAATTAAAGACAAAATCAGGATCAAAAAAAAGGTTTCGAATCACATCGAATGGATATATAAAAAGAAAGCAAGCTTTTAAAAATCATCTACTGACTAAAAAATCAAAAAGGAGAAAACGCCATCTTTCTAAATATTCTATTTTGAAAAAGTCAGATATAAATAATATAAAAAAACAAATATAAATTCATGCCAAGATCTACGAATGCAGTCTCTTCTAAAAGAAGAAGAAAAAAAATATTAAAATCGGCTAAAGGCTACTTTGGATCAAGAAGTAAAGTATATACAGTAGCAAAGAATGCTGTTGAAAAATCTTTGTTATATTCTTTTTCAGGAAGAAAAAATAAAAAAAGGAAATTTCGATCTCTTTGGATTACACGTATTAATTCTGGTGTTCGTAAATATGGAAAATCATATTCGGAATTCATGAAAAAATTGGCTGAATCGAAAATAAATATTAATAGAAAGTTTTTATCCGATATTTCTATGAATAATACCGATATATTAAAACAGATTATTGATATTATATATTTTTAACAATCTTTTTTTTCAAAGAAAAAAATTTATTTCTTATTCGTTTTTTTTTTGAATCAGAAAAATAATCGATAAATAGTTTTCCTTCTATATGATCGTATTCATGTAATATAACTCTAGCACATATTCCCATAAATTTTTTTCTTTGTTTTTTCCAATTTTTGTCATAATACTCGATTAAAACATATGATTTTCTTGTTACATATTCGATAATTCCTGGTAAACTGAGACATCCTTCGTGAAATGGATATGTTTTTCCATAAATTTTTAATACTTTTGCGTTTAAAAAAACTTCTTTATAATACAGTAATTTTGTACCGGTAAAGAATGGAGTTTCAACAATAAAAAGTCGAATGCTTTTTCCAATTTGTGGAGCCGCTAATCCTATACCTTTTACTTTATGCATAGTTTCAAACATGTTTGTTATCAATTGATTTATTTTTATTTTTTCAAAATCATTCAAATTAATATCCAAACATTTTTTCCTTAAAATAGGATTTCCATAAAGTATAATTGGTAAGATCATAAAATATAATGATGATATAAATTAATTTTTTTTACATTTTTCTTGTTGAGAAAGATAAGATTGTAGGATAAGAATCGCGCTAATTTGATTTAATATGGTTTTTTTTCTTCTTACTTTTTTCTTTAATCCTAATTCTATCATGGAATGAAAAGCTATTTTCGATGTATAACGTTCATCTAATCTTTCTATAAGAACTTTAGGATATTGTATACGAAATTTATAGATAAATTTCTGAATATATTTTTCTATTAAAATTTCTGGTTGGTTATTCCATTTTTTTGGTAATCCAATAATTACTTTTTCTATTGTTTCAGAAGAAAAAAACAAACTAAAAAATTTCATTAAATTTTTAGTAGGAATAGCTTCTAATCCAAATGCAAATATTTTTTTTTCGTCCGAAATAGATAATCCAGTAATTACTTTTCCGTAGTCTATACCCAATATTTTTGCCATATTTGTAACAAATATAAAATATATTTCATTTCTTTATTTTTTTATCTCATTTTTTTTTATTTTTGTTATTGATAAATTTTTTGAAAGTGAATCATAACAATATTAAACAATTACAATTAGAAGTAGAAAATTCTTGGAAAAGAAAAAATACATGGTCAACGGATAAAAACATCAAACATTTAATAACTAATGTTATTAATATGATAGAATCCGGTAAAATTAGAGTATGTAGTTTTTTGAAAAACAGGTGGATAATTAATGAATGGGTAAAGCAAGCGATTATCATGTTTTTTTCTGTTCAAAAAATGAATAAAATGGAAATAGGACCATTAGAATTTTACGATAAAATTCCCGTAAAAAATAAATTCGAAGAAAAAGGAATACGTGTAGTACCTCATGCAGTTGCTCGTTATGGATCATACATATCACCCGGAGTTATACTCATGCCTTCTTATGTAAATATAGGTGCTTATATAGGAAAAGAATCGATGGTAGACACGTGGGCTACTGTAGGAAGTTGTGCACAAATTGGAGAAAGAGTTCATATAAGTGGTGGAGTTGGAATTGGAGGTGTATTGGAACCATTACAATCTTATCCCGTTATTATTGAGGACGATGTTTTTATTGGATCTAGATGCATTTTAGTTGAAGGTGTGATTATCAAAAAAGGTTCCGTATTAGGAGCAAATGTCGTATTAACATCTTCTACAAAGATTTTTGATGTGACTCAAGATGATCATCCAATTGAAATAAAAGGATTTATACCAGAACATTCTGTAGTCATTCCCGGTTCTTATCCAAAAAAATTTCCTGCAGGAACTTATTATGCTCCATGCGCTATGATCATAGGAAAAAGAAAAGAAAGTACAAATAAAAAAACGTCTTTAAATGATGCTTTAAGAACTCATAATATTGTGATTTAAATTGAATAGTTTTTTTATGTGTTTTCAAGATGAAGTAGATCAAAGTGTGAAATTCTTAAAAAATGGAAAAAATATATTATATCCTACGGATACAGTTTGGGGTATAGGATGTGACGCATTTGATATAAATGCGGTAAAAAAAATATATAGAATCAAAAATAGAAGTTTTTCAAAACCTATGATTATTTTAGTGGATAAAATAGATCGTTTGTATGAATTATTGGGAAAAAAAATATCCATATTTACTCAACAATTAATTTTATATAATGATCAAATAAATCAAAAACCTATTACGATAATATATCAAGTAAAAAAAAGAATATTCGACAAATTTTTTTATAAAGGAAATACGTTAGCTATTCGATTAACACACGATCCATTTTGTAAATGTTTAATACAAAAATTAAATAGACCAATTATTTCGACTTCTGCTAATATATCAGGATTTAATACTCCTAAATCTTTTTCCGAAATTGCACCTTATATTTTATCTAACATAGATTATGCTGTAAAATTAAAAAGAAAAGAAAAAGCGCATCATAAAAATTCTCAAATTATACAGATTCTATCAAATAGAATTAAAATATTTCGTACATAATTTATGTAAATAATTGCATGAATTTAGCTTATTATCTTCATCAAGAAGAAATTTTTCGAATTATAAGAGATTGTTCCAAACAAATCAAACAAGATAGTTATATAGTAGGAGGCTATGTTCGAGATTTGTTATTAGGAAAAATTAAATCGGAAGATTTTGATATTTTAACCATAGGAGAATCTATTCGTTTAGTAGAAACAATATCTGAGGAAATATTCCATTTCAGAAAATGTTATCCGAAAGTCAAAATATTTAAACGATATGGAACAGCTATGATAGAATATCATAATAAAAGGATAGAAATTGTGAATTCTCGAAAAGAATCTTATCATTATTCAAGTAGAAATCCAATGATCCATTCAGGATCATTACAAGATGATCAAAATAGAAGAGATTTCACAATTAATGCTTTAGCAATTAGTCTCAATTATAAAAATTATGGTGATCTTATAGATCCATTTAATGGATTATTAGATATAAAAAAAAAAATATTAAAAACTCCTCTAAATTCAGATATTACATTTTCAGATGATCCATTACGAATGATTCGTGCTATTCGATTTTCCACTCAACTTCGATTTAGTATTGAAAAAAATTCTTTTAAGTCTATTCGAAAGAATAGACATAGAATACATATCCTTTCTCAAGAAAGAATAACAGAAGAGATCAATAAGATTTTATTAACTAATCAGCCTTCTATTGGATTATATCTTCTATATCAAACCGGATTATTATCATTGATATTGCCAGAATTAATTTCATTAAAAGGAGTAGAAGAAAGAAACGGATTTATACATAAAGACAACTTTGATCACACACTACAAGTAGTGGATAATATTAGTATGGATAAAAATAATTCTTTGTGGTTGAGATGGTCTGCTTTACTTCATGACATAGGAAAAACTTATACTAAAAAATTTTCATCTAAAATAGGATGGTCATTTCATTCTCACGAGCTTGTAGGTAGTCAAATGATTTCGAATATATTCGAACGTTTAAAATTACCAAAAGGACGTTCTATGAATTATGTCATAAAAATAGTAAAAAATAGTTTCAGGCCAATGACATTAGTACAAGAAAATATTAGTGATTCAGCTATACGTAGATTATTATTTGATGTGGGAGATGATATAGATGATTTAATCAAATTATGTATAGCAGATATTACTACTCATAATTTGGAAAAAAAAATAAAATATAAAAAAAATTTTTTATTTCTTATGAAAAAAATTAAAAAAATAGAGAAAAAAGATCGAATGATAAATTGGAAATCACCTATAACAGGGAATGATATTATGAAAGTTTTCGATGTTAATCCGAGTCAAATAATAGGAATAATCAAAGATTATATTAAAGATTCTATATTAGAAGGAAAAATTCCTAATGAATATCATTCTGCTTATTTACTCATGTTAAAAAAAGGAAAAGAATTAGGATTAACTAGAAACAAAAAATTTTGATATGATATATTTTCATATTAGTGGGATAAAAAAAAAAAAAATAGTATTACTAACACATAATAATCCAGATGGAGATGCCTTAGGATCTTCTTTGGCTTTGTTCCTATATTTAAAAACATTAAATCATGATGTTGATTTGATATCCCCTACAGAATTTTCTCATGATTTTGATTGGTTACCTGAGATTACAGAAATTATTGTTTTTTCTGATACAAAAAAATATCTTATAGAAAAAAAAATAATGAATTCTGATTATATTTTTTTTGTAGATTTTAACAATTTATCGAGAATAAAACACTTAGAAAAAATCTGTTTATCTTCAAAGGCAAAAAAAATATTGATAGATCATCATCCTCTTCCATTGTCTTTTGATTTTATGTTGAATGACTCCAATGCTTCGTCTACAAGCATACTTGTATTTCGATTGATATCAAATATGAATAATTTAGATAAAATAGATGCAAAAATTGCAACATGTTTATACGTTGGATTAATAACGGATACTGGTTACTTTCGATACCCTTCTGTAAATGCAGAAGCACATTTTATTGCAGGAAAATTAATGGAAAAAGGAATTGATATCGGTTTTATTCATGAACATTTACAAGAAAAATATCATGAGAATCGATTAAAATTGTTATCTATCGCTTTAGAAAAATTAAAAATCATGAAAAAATATCGAACTGTTTATACAAATATAGAGGAGTCAGATATTCGATTATGTTCTTATAAAAAAGGATATGTTGAAAATATAGTGAACTATGGATTAGGAATTGAAAATATGGTTTTATCCGTTTTCTTTTTCGAAGAAAAAAGACAATATCCAATTAGAATATCTTTACGTTCAAAAGGTGATTTTGATGTCAATTTATTTTCTAGAAAATATTTTAATGGAGGTGGGCACAAAAATGCAGCAGGAGGTTTATTAAAAAAAAATATGAGTGAATCCATTCAATATTTTGTAAATATCATTAGGAAACATCATAAGGATATTATTGTTTCCATTTAATATTACATCCACTACTTGGTTTGATTATGATTTCATTTATATTTTCTCTTGTTAAAATCTTATTTAAGATATGTTTTACATCATGTCCTGTAGTTGGAATTTGATTTCCTGGTCTAGAATTATCTAATTGTCCATGATAACATAGTTTTCCATTTCCTAAAAAAACAAAAAATTCAGGAGTACATTTTGCTCCAAAATATTTTGCTGCTTCTTGTTTTTCATCAAAAAAATATGGAAAAGGATATTCTAATTTTATAGATGTTTTTTTCATATTTTCAGGTGAGTCTTCTGGATATTGTTTTATGTCATTAGAATTAATTGCTATAAAAGAAATGCCTTTCGGAATAAAAAAATTGGATAAATTGACTAATTCTTTGTTAATATGTTTTACGTATGGACAATGATTACAAATAAACATGATGACATTTGCTATTTTGGAAAAAAATTCATTCAAATTTTTGATCATACCTGAATTAACTTCTAGTAATTCAAAATTTTTCATTTGGACTATGATATTTGTTGAAGAATAGATTTTTACCATATACAAAATTATTTGATATTTTTGTTATGACCTGATACATCAAATTTTTTCCTTTCTTCTTCAGCTATTTTTTCATCTATTAATATTCTTCCACTATGTTCATCTATCAATAGTTTTTTGCATTGTATTAATTCAGAATATTTTTGAGGGGTAATAGCCAAATAAGATCCTAATGGAGCTCCTCTTTGTACAGGTGAAATAGCTATTCCATTTTTTACTCTACTTCTTATTTTTTGATATATTTTTAACAAATTATTATCTAATTTTTTGCATGAAAAAAAATATTTATCTAAAAGAATTTTATGTTCTTTTTCATTTTCTAATAAAGTTTTTTCTAATTCTTTTTTTTTATGCAAAAAATATTTTTTTTGATCTTTTAATATTTTATTTTTTTTTTCTAGAATATTTTTTTTATTTTGAATTTTTTTGTTACAAATTGTGATTTTTTTGTTTGATAATTGAATTTCCAATTTTTGATAATCGATTTCTTTTTCGATAGAAAATAATTCTTTATTGTTTTTGATTTTGTTTATTTGTTTTTCATATTTTTTAATCAATGTTTTGGATACTTTGATTTTTTTATTTTGTTTATTGATTTCTTCCTTGATAAGATCAATTTCTCCAAATATTTTTTTGATGATATGTTTTAATTTGTCTAATTCTTTTTTCAAATATTCTAATTCTATAGGAATATTCATACGAAATTCTTTGATTTCATCCATCTTAGAATCTAATAATTGAATCTGATATAACATTCTCAATTTATCCGATATAGATTCTTCCGTATTTTCTTTGTTATCGAACATAAATTTTGTATAATTTTTATTTAAAAAAAATATTTAACTGGATTTGTGTTAATTTTTGATTCGTGAATAAGAATGGAATCAAAATGTTTTTTCAAAAACATTTTGATTAACTTTTTGTTAAATTTTTCAGACTCGTAATGTCCTATATCTAGGATCAAAATTTTGTTTTCAGATCGAAAAAAATCATGATATTTTAAATCAGAAGAAATAAAGGAATGTGTATTTTCTTTTATAGCATGATCAATACCAAAACGACCGGATCCAGTTATTATAGAAATTCTATTTATTTTCTTTTTTAAGAATGGAGAATGTCGAATAAAAGGTAAATCCATTTTTTCTTTTATAAACAAAAGAAAATCATTTTCATTCATTTCTTTATCAAGAGTTCCAATCAATCCTAATCCTAAATAAGGATGAATATTTTCTATATTGTATATTTCATAAGCAATTTCTTCATAAGGATGACTTTGAAAAAGAGCTTGTTTGATCATGTTTAATTTGTGAGATGGAAAAATAACCCCAATACAAGTTTCTTTTTCCATATGAAATACTTTTTTATATCCAAAAGAAGGATTCGATACGGCATTTCCCATGTAGCTTCCAATTCCATCAAAATTAAAACTGCAATGACTATAATTCGATATATTTCCAGCTCCTGCTTTAAATAAAGCTTTTCTTACTTTTTCTGCGTATTTCATCGGTACATAAGTATTCAACTTTTGAATATATCCTTTTTTTGGAATCAGTACTTTTTCCTTTTTAATACCTAATAATTGAAATATATGTGAAACCGATCCATTCCATATGGAATCTAAATTAGTGTGAATTACATAAATGGATATATCATTTTTTATGGCATATATTAAAATCTTTTCGTATAAAGTTTTTCCTGTTATGTTTTTAATCGGTTTAAAAATAACAGGGTGAAAAGATATAATCAGATTACATCGTTTATTTATCGATTCTATCAATACTTCTTCTGTTAGGTCTAAAGTAATTAATATGTTTGTAACCGTATGATATAACGAACCAGTCATGAGACCTACATTATCGTATAATTCTGCATATTCTACGGGCGCAAAACTTTCTAAGTTAGAAACTATGTCTTTTACTGTGATTTTCATTTTTTATGAAAATAAAATAGAGTAAAATGTAAAAAAATTATTATTAATTTAAGGAATAAATTGTTTTTAGACTAATTATTATATCATCGAAATATAAGAAAAAATAAGAAATATTAATAAAAATCATTATGAATATCATTAAAAAAAAACCAATATGGATCAAAGTAAAATTTCCATCAGGAAAAAAATATAATGAATTACATCAATTAGTCAATGATTACAAAATACATACAATTTGTCAAAGTGCAAGTTGTCCTAATTTAGGAGAATGTTGGGGAAAAGGTGTTGCTACATTTATGATATTAGGCGATGTTTGTACAAGATCTTGTAGATTTTGTGGTGTTAAAACAGGAAAGCCTGAAAAACTAGATCGGAAAGAACCTGGTAAAATTGCAAAATCAATCAAATTACTGAACATTAAACACGCCGTATTAACATCTGTCAATCGAGATGATTTACAAGATATGGGAGTTTCTATATGGATAGAAACGATCCAACAAATACGAAAATTGAATTCGTCCATAACAATAGAAACTTTAATTCCTGATTTTAAAGGTGAAGAAAAAATAATAGATCAAATTATCAATATGAAACCGGAAGTGATTTCACATAATATAGAAACGGTCCTTCGATTAACAAAAAAAATTAGAGTTCAAGCTAAATATGATCGAAGCCTTCAAGTACTTTACTATATTAAAAAAACAAATCAACACATTCGTACAAAAACTGGCATCATGTTAGGATTAGGAGAAAAAAATGATGAAATAATAGAAACAATGGAAGACATTAAAAAATCTAGAGTAGATATATTAACAATTGGGCAATATTTACAGCCTTCTTTAAATCATTATCCAGTTCATTCTTTTATTGTTCCAGAACGATTTAATGAATTGAAGAAAATTGGAATAAAAATGGGTTTTTTATACGTAGAAAGTGGTCCATTAGTTAGATCTTCTTATCATGCAGAAAAACATGTCAAGTAAATTAATCATTTTTGATGGTTTTTTTTCCAAAAAAGTAACAAAATTGTTGATCATTCCAAATTTTTTTTTCATGTAGAAAATCTTTGATATAATATGATATATATTTCTCATTTGCTATTTTTGAAAATAAAATAAGTTGTTCAATCGGTCTAGTAGTTGCTACATATAACAAATTGATATTATCAAATAACATTTTTGATAGGTGATTTTTATATAAATTACGTATTTTTTGATTATTTATTTTCATAAAAAATGGTTCTAATTCTATATATATAGAATTTATTCCATGATAAAAAAAAGGATTTATATTAATCCACTCTCCTTCCTTTTTTCTTGAAGGTATAATTTTCCAACTTGCGAATGGAATCATGACTATAGGATATTGTAGTCCTTTCGATTTATGAATGGTCATGACGTGAATCAAATTATTTGTATTTCCAGAAATAAAAATACTTTCTTGATTTTTTCTTAACTCCCAATTTTCTAAAAAATCTAGGATGGAATTTCCTGTTTTTTTTGTACTTCTATATATAAAATCTAAATAAGCATAAATAATGGCATAATTTTTTTTATTTAATAAATGAAAAGATTCTATGATGATTTTCGAAATTTGATATATAGATTTATTATATATTTTTTTTTTGTTTAAATATTTTTTTAATATAATTTTTTCTAAAAACGAATCTAATGGTAGATGAATAATTTTAACAATAAAATCATGTATGTTTTTTTGATTTTGAAAAAAATGATTTTCTAATAATAATAAAATGAGTACAAATCTTTTATCATAAGAAAAAGGATGAGATATAATATCCAAAACATTTGTGATAATTTTTATTTCTACATAATTTTTGATTAAAAGAGATCCATAAGTATTGACTCTAACCCCATCTTTGATTAAATGTTCCGATAAAAAATGGCACTCTTCATTAGTTCTAACCAATATAGAAATATCTGATAGTGAATATTTTTGTTGTAAACATTTATTAATTTTTTTTTTAATATTATTATAAATATATTCTTTATAATTTCTATATTTATTTGATAAAACATGATCATTATAAAAATTTAGTTCAACATATCCTTTTTTGTTTTTAAACGTTTTTTGCGTAGAATTTTGGTATATATTTTGATAAATTGTATGACGAAAAAATTTAGATATGTATGTATAAAATGAATTATTAAAATTCACAATTTCCTGAAAACTTCTAAAATTTGTATTTATCGTTTTTATTTTTTTTTTATAAGTAGTTTTTTTGGAATTTATTATATCAATCATTTGTTGAGAATCTCCTCCTCTCCATCGATATATCGATTGTTTTGGGTCCCCTACTATTATAGCTGTTCCGTTTTCTGATAAAGCATTTTCTACAAGAATTTTAATGTTTTTCCATTGTAAATAGGATATATCTTGGAATTCATCTATCAAATAGTGTTGATATTTTGTTCCAATCGTCTCATAAATTTTTGGTAATGATTTTATTAATTTATCATGAAGTATTTTATTTAGATCCGCATTAAGAATAATCCTTTTTTTTTCTTTCAACGAAGAAAATTCTTGGTTCATTTCATGAAAAATTAATAAAAAATTGATATTATTTAATAATATCTTATCCAAAAGATAAAAAGATATTTTTTTGTTATACAAATTTTTTGTTTTATTATACAAATAAAATATTTTTTTACATTTTTGATCTAATGAATTTATTGTATTTTTTTTCAATATTTTCAAAGAAAAAATCTTTCCTTTTTGAATATTGTTACATAAACGTTTTGTAAATGGATTTAATATAATACGTCCCATTCGAAGTTTTTGAAAAAAATTATAAAAATATAAACATGTAAATGAACTTTTTTGAATGCAATTTTTTTCCAAAAAATGGAAAAATTTTTCACCTTGCATTTTACATATTTTTTCAAAATATGTTGTTCTTATTTTCAATGTATTTTTTAATTTTAAAAAATTTTTAACAGAATAGTTTTCCATTTTTTTGATAGAAAAAAAATGATTTTCATTGATCATTAAAAATGCTATTTTTTCTAATTCTTTTTCTATATTCCAACTTTTTCCAGATTGGAATCTATCTAAAGAATACTGTATTAAAAACTTGGTCCATTTTTTTGAATTCATTAAACTATACGTGATATTTTTGACTACTTCTGATACAAATTGATTGGTATTCATTTCTAATGATAATTCTTTTTTATAAAGAAAAGATCGAACAATGCGATAAGTAAATTTATCAATAGTACTCACATTTTGCGAAAAAGAAGAAAAATCATTTAAAATTGCACATAATATATTTTTGGATCGATTGTAACAATCTTTCTTTGTCAAATGACTATCTTGGATAAGATTGTCCAATAAAATATGAAATTCTTTATCAATTTTTTTTTGATTTGATAAATTTTCTATACATTTAAGAATCCGTTTTTTTATTTCTTCAGAAGATTTTTTTGTAAAAGTAAGAACTAAAATTTTTTTAAATTCATCTGGATTTCTACTTTTTAATAAAATATAAAGATATTTACTTATTAAAACCGATGTTTTTCCAGTTCCAGCTGAAGCATTATATAGGTTAAAAGTTCCTAATTCTAACATAGAATTGATCGTTTTATTTGAATAGAAAAGCAATAGTATGTTTTCATTGAAAAATCATCAATTTACATTCATATTGTTTGTACACAAAGAATTTTTTTACATTTGTTCATTCTTTAAAAAATTATAAACACATGTCTAGAAAATTTCCTTTTGGAGTTGCTACTGGTAATCTTGTAAAAGAAATATTGGATTATGCTAAAGAAAATATTTTTTCCATTCCAGCAATCAACGTTGTTGGATCCAATACAATCAATTCGGTAATGGAGACCGCTGCAGAAATTAATTCTCCTGTAATTATTCAGTTATCTAATGGAGGTGCCATTTTTAATGCTGGAAAAGGAATAAATAATGATAATCAAAAAGCGGCAATAAAAGGATCAATAGCATGTGCAATGCATATTCATGAATTAGCATCTATATATAAATCGACGGTTCTGATCCATACAGATCATTGTCCTAAATCTTTTTTACCATGGATAGATGGATTAATGGAAGCAAATGAAATATATTATAAACGTTTTGGCAAAACTCTATTTAGTTCACATATGCTGGATTTATCCCAAGAACCTTTAGAGGAAAATGTCAAAATATGTGAAAAATATTTTGATCGTATGAAAAAAATACAAATGACTATGGAAATAGAACTTGGAGTAACAGGAGGAGAAGAAGATGGAATAGATCATTCAAATGTAGAAAATAATAAACTTTATACTCAACCTGAAGAAGTTTGTTATGCTTATGAAAAGTTAAGAAATATTGCCCCAAATTTTTTAATAGCTGCTTCATTTGGAAACGTACATGGAGTATATAAACCAGGAAATGTCATGCTTCGTCCTGAAATACTAAAAAAATCACAAGAATACATACAAAATCAATTTTGTACTAAAAAAAATCCAGTATCTTTTGTTTTTCATGGAGGATCAGGTTCTTCTAACCAAGAAATTCAAGATTCCATTCATTATGGAGTTGTGAAAATGAACATTGATACCGATTTACAATATGCTTTTACTTGTGGTGTACGAGATTATATGATCAAGAATAAGGAATATATTAAACGACAAATCGGAAATCCAAAAGGAAAATATCAACCAAATAAAAAATATTATGATCCAAGAATTTGGCTGAGAGAAGGAGAAATATATTTTAAAAAACTTTTAAAAAAATATTTCATATGTATGAATAACGTTAATACTTTATAAAAATAAATACATGTCTTGGTTTTTAAAAAGAAAAAAAAAAAATATATCAACATCTGTAAACGAAAGGAAAGATTTTCCAAAAGGAATATGGTATCGAACTCCTAGTGGAAACATTATTGAAACGGATAAATTAAAAAAAAATTCATATGTTAGTCCAGAAGATGGATATCACGTTCGAATTCATAGTCAAGAATATTTTGAAATTCTTTTCGATAATTCTAAATTTTTAGAAATAGATGTTCGAATGGTTAGTAAAGATCCTATAAAATGGATTGACTATAAAAAATATACAGATCGAATTAAAGAATCCAGAAAAAAAACTCATTTATATGATGCAATTCGAACAGGTATCGGACAAATAAATGGAATAGATGTGGTGATATCATGCATGGATTTTTCTTTCATAGGAGGATCCATGGGGTCTGTAGTAGGAGAAAAAATTTCTAGATCTATCAAATATTGCATTGAGAAAAAAAATCCATATATCCTTATATCAAAATCTGGAGGAGCAAGAATAATGGAGTCTACATTTTCTTTAATGCAAATGGCTAAAACAGTAGCAAGATTAACTCAATTGAGAGAAACAAAAATACCTTATATTTCTGTCATTACTGATCCAACAATGGGAGGAGTTACAGCTTCTTATGCTTTGCTTGGCGATGTAAATATTGCAGAACCAGGAGCTCTTATTGGTTTTGCTGGACCTAGGGTTATTCGAGAAACTATAGGAAAAGATTTACCAAAAGAATTTCAAACTTCTGAATTTCTTATGGAACATGGATTTATAGATTTAATATCTCCAAGAACTGAATTAAAAGAAAATATATGTCAATTAATTTCTATGATGATGTAAATCATGTTATTCCCATTCAATAGTTGATGGAGGCTTAGAGGTAATGTCAAATAATACTCTATTAATTCCTGAAACTTCATTAACAATTCTATTCGAAATAGTTTCTAAAAATTCATAAGATAATTTAGAAAAAGTAGCCGTCATAAAATCCTCTGTATTAACAGCACGAAGTACAGCTGTATATTCATACGTCCTTTTATCTCCCATTACTCCTACAGATTTAATGGGTAATAGGATAATAAAAGCCTGACTTACATTTTCTTTAAAACCAAAATTTGTTAATTCTTGATCCAAGATATGTTCCGATTTTTTTAAAATTGCTATTTTTTTTTTATTTATTTTTCCAATAATACGAATACTTAATCCAGGTCCAGGAAAAGGATAACGATATAAAATTTTTTTAGGAATTCCTAACTCTTGTCCTATAGATCGAACTTCATCTTTAAACAATTTTTTTAGTGGCTCCATGAGTTTTAACTTCATCGAAGTTGGTAACCCACCTACGTTATGATGAGATTTGATAGAATGACTGAAAATATTTTGATGATTATCAGAAATAGAAGATTCTATGACATCTGAATAAATGGTTCCCTGTGCTAAAAATTTAGCATTTTTAATTTTTTCAGATTCTTTTTGAAATAAATAAACAAACTCTCTCCCTACAATTTTTCTTTTCATTTCAGGATTTGAAATTCCAGATAATTTAGATAAAAAATGATGTTGTGCATTAATGATTTTAATAGAAAAATTCATTTTTTTACATAAATTATATATGATTTTTTTCTCTCCATTTAATAATAATCCGGTATCGACAAAAATACATTTTAGAGAATTTCCAATTGCTTTGTAAATTATATAAGCTGTAACAAAAGAATCCAATCCACCAGATATACCTAATATTACTTTTTTATTAGAAACATATTTTTTTATATCATATATAGATTTTTTAATAAAATTATTTAATCTCCAATTAGCATGGCATTTACAAATATTCATAGAAAAATTTTTCAACATATGTATTCCAAATTCTGTATTTTTGACTTCTGGGTGAAATTGGACTGCGTAAATATTTTTGTTTACATGTTTAAATGCGGCTATAGAACAAGAAGAAGTATGTCCCATAATTTGAAATTGTTTCGGTAAATGGGTTACTTCATCAAAATGACTCATCCAAACAACAGACTTTTTAGGTATTTGATAAAACAACGAATTTTCTTTATCTATAATAAAATCAGATTTTCCATATTCTTTATTCTTCGATTTGTTAATTTGACCTCCAAAAATAAAAGAAATCACTTGCATTCCATAACAAATTCCAAGAATTGGAATATCTAATTGAAAAATATTATCAGATATTAATAGTGAATCGTTTCTATAAACTGAAGATGGACCACCTGATAAAATAATTCCTTTAGGTTTATTATATAATATTCTATTTATAGAAATATGATAAGGATATAATAAAGAATAGATTCCTATATCTCGAATTCTTCTTGCTATCATATGACTATATTGAGAACCAAAATCTAATATAATAATTATATCTTTTTTCATTTTTTATACTTACTATAAACCAATATCTTTTCTAAAGTAATAATTTTCAAATTGAATTTGTTTTATTTTTTGATAAGCTAGATATCTAGCTTCCTGTATAGAATTTCCTATTCCTAGAATATTTAATACTCGTCCACTTGTCGTATACCATGTATTTTTTTCTCTTCTAGCACCAGAAATAAAAAATGGTTCTTTTAATTTTTCTATTCCCATAATTTTTTTTCCAATATCATATTTTTCCGGATATCCTTTGGAAGATATAACTATACAACATGAACAATAATTTTTCCAATGAAGATGGACTGTTTTTCCTTGAAAAGGAGATTTAATCATATGTAAAAAATTATTTTTCATTAATAATGGTAATAGAGTTTGTGCTTCAGGATCTCCAAAACGAGTGTTATATTCTAACAAGTAAATTTTATTAGAAGTGATCATTAATCCAAAGTATAAAAAACCAAAAAAATTTAATTTTTCTAAGATTAATCCTTCTAAAGTAGGGATTAATATATTTTTTTTAAAATCCATCCATATAGAATGATTCATATGTGGATTAGGTGCTATACAACCCATTCCTCCTGTATTCAATCCAATATCATTATCCCCTATTTTTTTATAATCTTTTGAAGATAGAAACGGAATAATATTTTTTCCATCAAAAAATGATATAATAGATACTTCTTTTCCATTTAAAAATTCTTCTATAATAACTTTATCACCTGATTTTCCAAATTTTTTCTTTACCATAATCATTTTTAATGCTTCTTTGGTTTCCTTTTTATTATGAGTTAATATAACTCCTTTTCCATAAGCAATTCCATTTGTTTTGATGGCGAATGAATCATTATTATCTTCTAAGAATTTTACCGCTTCATGATAATTATGGAATATTTGATGTTTTGGCGTTCGTATTCCATATTTATTCATAAAAGATTTTGAAAAAATTCGATCTCCTTCTAGTTTAGCTGCTAAATAATGTGGTCCAATTATTTTTAATTTATAATGATGAAATATATCTACTATTTTCTGCATAAGAAAAATTTCCGATCCTACAATCGTGATATCTATTTTATTTTTTTTTACAAAAACAACTAATTCTAAAATAGAAGAATATTTTTTGACATTATTTCCTATTAAATCTGTTCCGCCATTTCCAGGATAAAAATAAATTTTTACAAATGGATCATCTTCTAATAATTTTTTTCCAATAGCGTGTTCACGTCCACCATTGCCAATAATTAAAAATTTCATATCACTAATGTTTAAAAGATCTTCTTCCAGTAAAAGCCATTGCTATTCCATGATCGTCGCAAGCTTGGATTGATTCCTTATCACGTATTGATCCTCCTGGTTGAATGATTGCTTGAATACGGCCAGATCGTGCTACTTCGTCTACAACATCACGAAAAGGAAAAAAAGCATCAGAAGCTAAAACCAACCCATATTCATTTTTTTCTAGAGATCTATTGATAGCTTGACGAGCTGCCCATATTCTATTAGTCTGACCTCCAGATATTCCTAAAGTTTGTGTTCCTTTAGTTATAACAATTGCGTTAGATTTTACATATTTTACTACTTTTTGTGCAAAAAATAAAGATTTTTTTTCCTCTTCAGAAAAAGATCGTCTTGTTACTAAATTATAATGTTTTACATCAGGTACAAAGTAATCTGACTCTTGTATTAATAAACCTCCATCTATTTGAACAAATTCTAATAATTCAGAAATCGTAGAGGAATTCATTTGAATAATGATTAATTTTTTTTTCTTTTTAAGTATTTTTACGATTTCTAAGTCATAACTTGGAGATATAATGACTTCTAAAAAAATATTTGTTATTTTTTCTGCTAATTTCTTTGAAATAGGTTTATTAACGGCCAATATTCCACCAAAAAAAGAAATAAAATCAGCGTCATAAGTTTTTTGAAAAGCTTCAAAAATATTTTTTCCTAAAGCAACACCACAAGGAGTACTATGTTTTACTGTACAACAAGCTGGATCTGAAAATTGAGATACGACTTTCCAAGCTAAATCTATATCTCTTAAATTATTAAAGGAAAGTTTTTTTCCATTTAATTGTTCAAAATTTTTCATGGATCCTTGACTTGTTTGGTTAATATAATAAGCAGATTTTTGATGTGGATTTTCTCCGTACCGGAGATTCATTTTTTTTTTATAAGAAAAATGCATATGATTAGGAAATTTTTCTTTTTCATATAAAAAATTGGAAATATTCCAATCATAGGTTGAAGTAAAATCAAAAGCCTTTCCTGCTAATTTTTTTCTTAATTTTAATGAGGTGTTTCCCATTGTTTCGATTTCATATTGAACGTATTTCAAATCATTAAAGTCTATGATAGGGGTAACATAAAAAAAATTTTTAGCAGCAGAACGAATCATAGCAGGTCCTCCTATATCTATAAAATCTATTATAGAATCAATGTCCATATTTTTTTTTTGATATTCGCAAAATGGATAACAATTAATTAATACAATATCAATAAATGGAATATTATGTTTTCGAATATATTTAATATGATGTTGAATAGTTCGATCGGATAAAATTCCTGCATAAATATTAGGATGAAGGCTTTTTACTCTTCCGTTCAAAATTTCGGGAAAAGATGTCACATCTGATATTTTTAAGACTTTTTTAAATCCGTTTTTTTTTAGATATTGGAATGTACCATCAGAAGAAATTATTTGATATTTTTTATCCATTAAAAAATGAACAAATTTCAGTAATTTTTCATTTTTGTTATAAACACTAACTAAGGCATTTTTCATAATAAAAAATCATATGATAAATGATTAAAAATTTTCATTATTTTCAAATGTCATTGTTTTTTAGAAAATTAAAAATTTTTAATCGATTGAATTAATATTTCTTTTTCGATAATAGATATTTTTTTTGATAAGGAATGACATGTTTCTTTAGGTTCAATATGACATGATTTCTTCATAATGATTGTTCCTGAATCTACGTTTTTTGTTACATAGTGAACTGTTGCTCCTGATGTTTTTTCTTTATTTTTCAGTACTAATTCATGAATTTTTATTCCATACATTCCAATTCCTCCATATTTTGGTAAAAGAGATGGATGAATATTAATAATTTTTCCTTTCCATTTTTTACAAAAATTAGGATCTAATATAGATAAGAAACCGGAAAGAACTATAACATATGGAATATCCTGCTTTAGGATATCATGTATTCTTTCCGATAAAAATTTATTTCTTTTTATAGAAAAAGTTTTTATTTTTTTATTAGAGGCATATTTTATGGCTTTACACCATCTATCAGAAATTACGGTATTCACTATAAAATCTGATAAGAAACCATGATTTATGGATTTTAAAATATGCATCATATTAGTTCCATTTCCAGAAACTAAAATAGATATTTTTTTCATTTTAAAAATACTTTTTTATCTCCTTTGACAATTTTTCCAAGAACGAATGGTTTTTCTCCTATTATCCGTAATTCTTTTAATAAAACATCTACATTATTTATAGGAACAGTAACAATCATTCCAACTCCCATATTAAAAGTATTCCACATTGTTTTATCAGAAATCTTTCCTTTATTTTGAATGACATGGAAAATATAAGGAATTGGAATTTCTTTAGTTTCTACTAACGCTGATAATTTTTCTGGTAAAATTCGAGTTAAATTATCTGAAATTCCACCTCCAGTAATATGAGATATTCCATGTATAATAATTTTTTTATGTAAAATGTGAGAAATCGAATGATAATAAACACGAGTTGGAATTAAAAGTGTTTCATAAAAAGGTTTTTTATTAACAATTTTCATGAAATCTTTAAAAGAAAATATTTTTCGAATTAAGGTAAAACCATTACTATGAATTCCTGAAGAAGGAATTCCAATTAATATATCATTTTCTTGAATTAATTTGTGACCATCTATAATATGATCTTTTTCTACTATCCCTACACAAAATCCAGCAACATCATAATCATATTTTAAATAAATTCCGGACATTTCTGCAGTTTCACCTCCAATAAAACATGTATTATTGTTTTTACAAGAAATAGCTATTCCTTTTATTATTTCTTCGATAACAGAAATATCTAATTTTCCACAAGATAAATAGTCTAAGAAAAATAAAGGAGATGCTCCATGACATAAAATATCATTAATACACATAGCAAAACAATCTTTTCCAATTACATCATATTTTTTAAAAATTGTAGCTAAATGAAGTTTGGTTCCTACTCCATCTACTCCAGAAACTAAAATGGGATGTTTATATTTACCCTGATCCAGTTTATAGAATCCGGAAAAATTTTCTAGTGTACCTAAAACTTGATCATTGTAAGTTTTTTTTAAAATATGGGCCATTTTTCCCATTATTTTATTTTTTTTCATGAATGAAGTTTTGATTAAAAAATGTCAGTTTTAGAAACTGGATAAGTTCCTGTAAAACATCCGAAACAATAATGATTTCCACCTAAAATATCTATTAAATTTTCCATACTAAGAAATTCTAAGCTATCTACATTTAATATTTTTGCTATTTTTTTTTTGTCCATATTTTGATATGAAATCAGATCTTTTTTTCTTGGAGTATCAACTCCTAAATGACATGGAGCTATTATCGGTGGGGAAGCACTTCTAAAATGAATTTCTTTAGCTCCTGCTTTTCTCAATATGTCTACTAATATACGACTAGTAGTTCCTCGAACGATAGAATCATCAATAATGATAATTTTTTTTCCTTTTATTTCATATAGAATAGGGTTTAATTTTAAATTCACCATTTTTTCACGAATTTCTTGTTTTGGTAAAATAAAAGATCGACCGATATATTTGTTTTTTACTAAAATAGGTTTAAATGGAATTCCTGAGGCTTTAGAATATCCTATAGAAGCTGGAACGCCAGAATCTGGTACGCCGATGACAACATCTGCTTCTACAGGATATTGTTCATAAAGTTTTTCTCCACTTTTTTCACGAATTTTATAAATACTCAAATTTTCAATTAAAGAATCAGGACGGGAAAAATAAATATATTCAAAAGAACATATTCTTTTTTTTCTATATTTTTTTTTCGAAAAAAATGAAAAATGAGTAGATTTTTTTTTTGTAATAATTATTTCTCCTGGAAAAATATCTCTAATATAGAAACCACTTACAGAATCTATTCCACAAGTTTCGGAACTAAATATATAAGTTTTTTCATCTAACATTCCATAACATAAAGGTCGGATTCCATTAGGATCTCGAAATGCAGCTATTTTATTATCCATCAGTACTATAACGGAATAAGCTCCTTTTATATCCAAAGTTGTTTTTCGAATAGCTTGTTCAAGATTATTGTTATAGATCGATAAATATTTTTGGATTAAACGTAATATCACTTCTGAATCGGAATATTCCGATATAAAGTTAATACCTTCACATTCTAATTGATTTCGAATATCTTTAGCATTGATCAAATTTCCATTATGTACGATAGATATCGTACTTTTTCCAAAATTATTTTCTCCAAAAAATGGTTGAATGTTTTTTTTACTTTGTCCACCTTCTGTCGAATAACGCGTATGTCCAATAGCAGCATTTCCATAATAACATTCGGATTTAGTAGAAATATTACGAAAAAAATCTAAAACTAGTCCATCATTTTTATGAGATATAATAAATCCATCTCGCAAAACAGAAAAACCACAAGCTTCTTGACCTCTGTGTTGTAAAGCAAATAAACCAAACTGTATTAAGGATAAAGTATCTATTTTGTCTGGAGAATAGACTCCAAAAATTCCACATTCATCACGAAATTTATCCGCATCATCGTCTATATTGTTTTTATCTAAAATATAAGGAGGTATTTTATATATCATCTTTTTTTTTCTTTGAAAAAAGAAAATATGGTTCCATTATTTTGTTCTATTAAATTGTATGTAATCTTCTTAAAATTTCCATATATATATCGAACATATCCTTACTTTTTTGGATTCCTTTTCTAAAAACATCTTTATCTAATTTTTTCATAGTTTGTTTATCCCATAATCTACAAGTATCTGGACTTATTTCGTCAGATAATACAATTTCATTTTTATAATTTTTTCCAAATTCTATTTTAAAATCTATTAATATAATATTTTTTGAATTAAAAAATTTTTTCAGAATTTTATTAATTTTTTTCATCATATCATAAACGAAATTTAATTCTTCGTAAGAAATGATCTTTAGAAAAATTGCATGATGATCATTAATCAATGGATCATTTAATTCATCATTTTTATAAAATATTTCATAAATACTATTAGGTATTTTTTCCCCTTCTTTGATTTTCAAACGTTTGGAAAGACTTCCTGATACAAAATTTCTTATCACAAATTCTAAAGGAATCATATTCATTCTATGACATAATTGTTCTCTATTATTGATTTTTCGTATAAAATGAGTTTTTATACCAGATTTATTAAGGAAATCAAATATGAACGTATTAATCTCATTGTTTAGAATTCCTTTATCTTGGAAAGATTCGTTTATCATTCCATTTAATGCTGTAATATTATCTTTATAATGAAGGATAACTTTATATGAATTTTTCATTTCATATATTTTTTTTGTTTTTCCTTCTGATAATAGTTTTCTTTGATTGAGATTATTCATGATTCAATATTGATTTTTGATTTTGGTAGTTAACTGATATTGTAAATCTGTCCTAAACTTTACCAATAATTTTTTTATGTGGGGATACTTAATTGATAAAATATGAATGGATAATAAAGCAGCGTTATAAGAGTTATTGATTCCTACAGTGGCTACTGGAACTCCTTGAGGCATTTGAACTATAGAAAATAAAGAATCAAGACCTCCTAATGAACCATAATTATTTTTACAATATAGAGGAACTCCTATAACGGGTATGATAGTTCTTGAAGATATTATTCCAGGTAAATGTGCAGATAAACCTGCTCCAGCAATAATCACATCTGTTTTTTTGTTTTCTACTTTTTTTATCGTATTTATTAATTGATCTGGTAATCGATGAGCAGAAATGATATAAGATATATAATCTACATTAAATTTTTCTAATAGTTTTTCTGCTTTTTCCATGTTTGTTTTATCAGAATCACTTCCCAAAAAAATGGCTACTTTCATGTTTTATTTTAATGATTTTTTTTATAAAAAATATTGTACAGCATTTTTAAAAATGGAATATTTATGAATATTAGGTATATTTTTCAATAGTCCATTATCATAACGTTCTGGATGAGTCATAGTTCCATAAATATGTCCATTTTCGCTTAATAATCCTTCTATAGAATGGATTGATCCATTAGGATTATACATTCTATCTAAAGAAGGATTTCCCTTTAAATTTACATATTGAGAAGCAATTTGATTTTTATTAAAAAGAATATTAATTACATTATTTTTAGCATAAAAACGACCTTCTCCGTGAGAAATTGGTAATGTATATATTTTATTTTTCATTCCGTTCAACCATGGAGAATGATCCGAAATTATTTTTATATGGACACATTGTGATATATGTTTGTTTATTTTATTTCTGATTAATGTAGGAGAAAATTTGTTTCTTAAACAAATTGTTCCATAAGGTAATAATCCTGTTTTTATTAATCCTTGAAATCCATTACAAATACCTAATATTAATCCATTTTTATTAAGAAATTTTTGAATAGATTCTTTAATATGCGGATTCTGTAATATAGAAACAATAAATTTTCCAGCACCATCTGGTTCATCTCTTAAAGTAAAACCCCCACAAAACATTAGAATCTGCACAGATTCTATACATTTTTTAATGTTTAATATAGAATGATAAATTTTTTGATCACTAAAATCTTGAAAAACAAAAGTTTTTATCAAGGCTCCTTCTTTTTGAAAAATACGTATTGATTCCATTTCTCCATTTGTACCTGGAAAAATAGGAATAAACACACGAGGTTTTCCTATTTTAGGAAATTTGCATCCTTTTTTGGTATGAAAATGATGCATTTTTTTTGTAAATATGTTTTTTTTTTTCTTGTTGTTATGTTGTATTTTGTGATATTCTTCATAAGAAAAAATTGGATGAAAAGTTTTCATCCAATTTTGAATAGCATCATCAATATCTATGCATAGATCATTAAAAATCATGTTTTGAGATGAAATAATTTCCCCTATTAAAATAAAATTATCTTCTGATATATAAGTATTAGATTCAACAATTAAAGATCCAATATGAGTTTCTAATAAATTATTTTTACAATTTATAGATGCTCCTAAACGATTTCCAAAAACCATAGTTGCGATAGCAATAGATATCCCTCCATCTTTCAATGTTTTGACCGAAACAATATCTCCTGAGCATATTCCTTTATAAATTCGATGATAAGCTTTTTTAATAGAATCAAAATTTGGCATTTCATTAGGTAGTGGAATGTGATTATATAAATATATTTTGTTTCCTATTTTCTTAAATTCAGGAGAAGTGATATTTAAACAAGAACCTACAGATATTCCAAAAGATATAAATGTTGGGGGTACATGAAATTTTTTATATGTTCCTGACATTGAGTCTTTTCCTCCTAAAGATGCTAATTCTAAAGACATTTGAGCATGATAAGCTCCTAATAAAGAAGAAAATGGTATACCCCAATTTTTTGGATCCGATCCTAATTTTTTATAGTATTCTTGGAAACTAAAATAAATATTTTTATAATTTCCTCCCATTGCTACAATTTTGGATACACATTCTACTATGGAATAAGCTCCTCCATGAAAAGGGCTCCAACTTGAAACATATGGATGATAACCCCAAGATGCTAAACTAACTGTATCCGTTTCACCTTTTTTGATAGGTATTTTGTGGACACTTCCTTCAGAAGGAGTTAATTGATACTTTCCTCCAAAAGGCATGAGTACAGTCGTCCCACCTACAGTACTGTCAAAAATTTCGACTAAACTTTTTTGAGAAGCTATATTTAATTTAGAAAGAGTATGTAAAAAAATCTCCTTATTAAAAGAAATTTTTTTTGATTTTTTAAAAGGAGAAATAGAAATTGGAGAATGTACTACAACTGAATTTTTTTTACTAAAACCTCCAGTATTTAAAAAAGAACTGGAAATATCCAAAATTTTTTTTTTTTTGTAAAAAAAAATAATTCGACCATTATCTGTAATTTTAGCTATAGGAATAGGTATAATATTTTCTTTTTTAGCTAGTTTTATGAATTTATCAACATTTTTGGGGTCTAACACAACAGCCATTCTTTCTTGAGATTCAGAAAGTGCTATTTCTATTGCTTTCATATCTACTTTGTTTTTTATCGGTATTTTATCTAAATAAAGTTCTATACTATTATTTAATTCACTTATTGCAATAGCTGCTCCTCCTGCTCCAAAATCATTACATTTCTTTATCAAAATGGTCACATTTTTTTTTTGAAAAAATCTTTGAATTTTTCGTTCTACTAAAGGGTTTGCATTGTGTTTTTTTATATTTTTTTTTAAAATTTTATTTCCTTCTTGAGAAGAATCTACTGCACTTCCTATTCCTTCTCTATCTGTCAAACCACCTATTAATAATACTATATCTCCATTTTTTGGTTTTTCTTGTTTTAGACAATCAACTGGAGTAGCTCCAATAACAAAACCTACTTCCATTCTTTTTGCTCTGTAACCTTCATGATAAATTTCATGGATATGAGTAGTAGATAGTCCAATTTGATTTCCATAAGAACTAGATCCATTAGCAGACTCTATACATATTTTATGTTGAGGTATTTTGCCATAAAATGTTTCATAAATGGTGGGATTTGCAGATCCACTTATTCTAATAGATTGATAAACAAAAGATCTTCCCGATAGTGGATCGCGTATCGCTCCTCCTATACAAGTATAAGCACCTCCAAATGGATCTATTTCTGTAGGATGATTATGAGTTTCATTCTTAAATAGAAGATACCATTTTTCTTTTTTTTTATTTTTAATATTCACATCTATTGAAATCATAGAAGCATTATTTTCATATGATAAAGCATAATGTTTCAATTTTCCTGTTTTATAAAACATTTTATATGGTAAAGTAGATATATCCATGAAATTTATGGGATAATCCGATCTACCTACATCATATCTATCTCTTAGATATTGATTGAAAACATTTTGATATGTATTTTTTAATGAACCATGAAAAGATATATTTTCTAATTTTGTAAAAAAAGTGGTATGTCTACAATGATCAGACCAATAAGTATCTATAACATGTAATTCCACATTGGTTGGATTTCTTTTTTCTTTAATAAAATATTTTTGAACAAATAATAAATCCATAAAATCCATGGATAATTGATGGTTTTTATGAAATTTTATCAAATTTTCATGAGTCAATTGAAAAAAATTATTTAATATATTTTTGTCCTTACTATAATCATGATCAATTTTAATATTTTTATTTTGATAAGAAATAATCGAACCATAATTGTTATGTTGATGAAAAAAATTTTTGATCTTATCAAGATCTATTTTTTTACGTAGACCAATCAATTCTATTAATGAATTCGTTGTGATAGAAACATTAGATTGAGGATATAATGTTTTTATGCATTTTTCAGAAGCTTTTTCTCGAATTTCATCTTTATATGATAGTAATTCAAAATGAGGATTTGTAAAAATTTTTTTTTGATATAAAATATCTGTAACAGGATCTGCAAATAACTTCCATAGGCTATTCAAAAAAAGATCTTTTTTTATATTAAAAATGTGATAAACATAATAAATGATTACTTTTTTTATGGAGAAAAAATCATTATTTTTACATAATTCATAATGTAATTTTTTTGATTTGATATCAAAATTATCTTTTTTTCGTACAAAAATTTTGAAATTCATATTTTTCAAATATATTTATTTAAAAATAGATATTGAAATTTTGTAACCTATTCATAGGTCTGAATAAGATGTTGATATTTATTTAATACTGGATTTACTTGTAAATTAATAAATTCTAAAGTTTGTTCTGGTGAAAATCCTATAAGATTTTGAGGGTTAACAATTCGATTCATTATTTCATGAGAAATTGGAATATCTTTATCGGATAAAATTCGATCTATAAAATCATTTTCTTTACCTTCCGCTTTTACTTTAAAATTTGTTAACATTGAATGTTTTCGTATTTTTTCATGGATTTCTTGTCTATCCAATCCTTTTTTTACAGATTCGATAATAATACGTTCAGTAATTAAAAATGGAAGTTCTCTCTTTATATTTTTTTGAATAATTTTAGGATATACGACTATATTTTTCGATATATTTTTCCAAATAATTAATATAGCATCTACGGATAGAAACGATTGAGGTAGCACTATTCTTCGATTTGCAGAATCATCTAAAGTCCGTTCTAACCATTGTGTTGCAGATACTATTGCAGAACTATTTGATAAAGAAATAACGTATTTAGCTAAAGAAGCTATTCGTTCGCTATATATGGGATTCCTTTTATAAGCCATAGCACTAGATCCAATTTGTTCTTTTTCAAAAGGTTCTTCTATTTCTTTTAAATTCTGTAATAAACGGATGTCATTACTAAATTTATGAGAAGATTGAGATATATTGGATAATAAATTTAATACTTGGGAATCTATTTTTCTATCATAAGTTTGTCCAGTTATAGAACAATCTTTTTTGAATCCAAATTTATTGGACAATCTTTGATTTAATATTTTGACTTTTTGTAAATTGCCATTGAATAATTCTTTAAAACTATCGCATGAACCTACAGTTCCTTTTACACCTCTAAAATGAATATTTTTTAATCGAAATTCCAATTCTTCTATATCCATTAGCAGACTATACATCCATAAAGATGAACGTTTTCCTACAGTAGTTAATTGTGCAGGTTGATAATGAGTAAATGATAAAGTAGGAAGATTTTTATATTCTAGTGAAAAATTTCTTAGATGAAAAAGAACATTAATCATTTTTTTTAACAATAATTCTAGTCCATCTCGAATAAGAATGAGATCGGTGTTGTCTCCTAAATATGCACTAGTCACTCCTAAATGAATAATTGGTTTTGCTATTTTTGCTTTTTCTCCTAATGCATATAAATGAGCCATGACATCATGGCAAAATTTTTTTTCAAAAAAAGAAACCCTTTTCCAATCAATATCAAATAAATGATGTTTTAAATCATTTATTTGATGTTGATTGATATTCAATCCTAATTCTCTTTGGATTTCTGCTAAATAAAGCCATAATTTTCTCCAAATAATGAATTTTTTTTTTGGAGAAAAATTATAAATCATTTCTTTACTGCTATAACGTTCGATTAAAGGATTTTGATACTTTTCCACAAAAATATTTTTTTAAGAAAAAATTTTAATAAAAGAAGATTGGTCTTTAATAATATTTTGGTCCCTTTCTGATCCTACTGAAATTAAAAAACATTTTAAATTTAGATAACTTTCAATAAATTTTATATAATTTTTACAATTTTTAGGTAATTGATCGTAATCATTTATATGAGATATATTTTGTTTCCAACCTGGTAGTTTGATAAAAATACATTTCAATTTATTTTTTTCCAAATCAATATTTGCCGGAAAATAATAAATGAATTTTTCATTCATCTTATAATGAATACAAATTTGAATGAAGTCTAACCCACTTAATACATCAAGTTTTGTAATAATTAGATGGGTAATTCCGTTAATCATACAAGAGTACTTCAGAGCAATTAAATCTAACCATCCACATCGTCTAGGACGATTAGTAGTAGATCCATATTCATTTCCTTTTTTTCGAATCATTTCTAATACATGAGAATCTAAAATTTCTGTAGGAAATGGACCATTTCCTACACGTGTACAATAAGCTTTTGATATTCCTATAAAATTTTCTAAAAAACTTGGTGGAACTCCTGATCCGACACAAGCACCTCCAGTGGTAGTAGAAGAAGTAGTTACATAAGGATATGTTCCGTAGTCAATATCTAAAAGTAATGCTTGAGCTCCTTCAAATAATATTTTTTTCTTTTTTTGAAACGCTTGATGAATAGTGGAAACAGAATCAATAACTCTATTTTCAAAATATTTTGCGTATTCTATATATTCATCATAAATAGATTTGAAAGATACTGGTGATTGTTTGTAAATCTTGGTAATAATCAAATTTTTGAATTCAACATTATACTTCAATTTATTATAAAATTTGTTTTTGTCTAAAAGATCTAACATTCGTATACCAGTACGTGAAACTTTATCTTCATAAGTAGGTCCTACACCACAATGTGTAGTTCCAATAGACTGTTTTCCTAAGGACCATTCTTTGTATTGATCTAAAACACCATGATATGGCATGGTAATGTGCGCTCTTTTGGAAATAAATATTTGAGATATATCAATTCCTATTGATTCCAATTTTTTGAATTCTATCATTAAAGATTTAGGATCTATAACAACTCCGGGACCAATGATGCATTGAACATGAGGATAAATGATTCCAGAAGGAACTAAGTGAAGAATAAAAGAGCAATTTTTAATATGAATAGAATGTCCTGAATTATTCCCCCCTTGATAACGGATTACATAATCCGAATTTTTTGATAATAAATCCGTTATTTTTCCTTTTCCTTCATCTCCCCATTGTAATCCAACAATAACATTTGAAGGCATGAAATTTGTATTTTTTGATACTTTACTAACAAAGTTAGTTTTTCTAAATAAGAAAATAAAAATATTTTATTTTTTTTTGTAAAAATCTGGGTTCAAACGTTGATAAGCTAATTCAGTTATTTGTCGTCCTCTAGGTGTTCTGATTAAATATCCTTCTTGAATTAAAAATGGTTCATATACTTCTTTGATTGTCTCTGAATTTTCATTTAAAACTGTTGATATGGTATTAATTCCTACTGGACCTCCTTTAAAATACTCCATGATGGATATGAGTATTTTGTGATCCATTTCATCTAATCCATATTGATCTACATTAAGTGATTTCAATCCTAAATTACATATATCAATATCAATTATACCATTTCCTTTAATTTGAGCAAAATCTCGTATTCTACGAAGAAAAAAATTTGCTATACGTGGAGTCCCACGACTTCTATTCGCTATTTCTAATGAAGCTTCTTCTGTTATTGGTATATTCAATATTTTTGCACTTCGAAACACAATATATTTTAATAATTTTTTATTATAATAATTCAAACGAAAATTAATTCCAAATCTGGATCGCATAGGTGCCGTAAGTAATCCAGACCTAGTAGTTGCACCTATTAATGTAAATGGATGTAAATCAATTTTTACTGATCTAGACTTTGAACCAGAATCGATAATAATGTCTATTTTATAATTTTCCATTGCAGAATATAAATATTCTTCAACAATAGGAGATAATCGATGAATTTCATCTATGAAAAGAACATCATTCAATTTTAAATGAATAAGTAAACCAGCTAAATCAACTGGTTTATCTAAAACAGATCCAGATGTAGTTGTGATATTTACACATAATTCATTGGCTACAATATGAGAAAGAGTAGTCTTACCTAATCCTGGTGGTCCATGAAAGAGAATATGGTCCAAAGCTTCTTTTCTATTTTTAGCAGCTTGAATGAAAATTTTTAAATTTTTCAATATATCATCTTGTCCAATAAAATCTTGAATATTGATCGGATTTAAATAGATATCTGTGGATGACATAATAAATTATGTTTATTTTTTATCATAAAAATCATAATATTTTTGAATAAAAATGATATGTTTTCGATAAAACAAAATTTAAAAATGTTTTCAAAAATATTGAATATGTATAGTAGGATTAAAATTCTATATAATTCATCATAAAAAATAATAGTATTATTCCAAATACACAAATAATATATTATGTGAATTTAATTTAAAATAGGTTTTCTATATACGGCAACATCAGCTATGGAGTCCTTTTTTTTTAAGTTAATAAGTCTCACTCCTTGGGTTGCTCTACCCATTATTCTAATGTCAGAAACAGGTATCCTGATCATGATTCCAGATTTTTTAATAATCATTAAATCATCTTGTTCTGTTACATTTTTGATAGAAATTAATTCACCAGTTTTTTTAGTGACATTTATTGTTTTAACTCCTTTTCCTCCACGATTAGTTATCCGATAATTTTCTAAATTGGATCTTTTTCCAAATCCTTTTTCCGATACTACCAATAATTGTTCTTTTTTATTTTTATTAACTACTCCTACATAAATCATTCCCACTACTACATTTTCTTTTCCAGAAAAATTGATTCCTATGACTCCAGAAGAATTTCTACCAGTTTTTCTAATATTTTTTTCTGAAAAACGAATAATTCTACCACTATTTAAAGCAATAAAAACGTCTCCATCTCCTCTAGTTAAAATAGCTTCTAATAAAGAATCTCCCTTTCGAATTACAATTGCATTAATACCATATTTTCTCGGTCTCGAGTAATGACATAAGGAAGTTTTCTTTACAATTCCTTTTTGAGTTACCATCATGACATAATAGTCTTTAATATATTTTTTATCCAAAATATTTCCTGTTAAAATATAAGCGTTTACTTTATCATTGTTTTGAAGATGTATAATATTTTGAATAGCTCTTCCTTTCGATATTTTAGATCCTTCTGGAATGTCGTAAACTCTTAACCAAAAACATTTTCCTTTTTCTGTGAATAAAAGAAGGTATTGATGATTAGTAGCTACAAGTAAATGTTTAAAAAAATCAAATTCCCTAGCCATAGCAGCTCTATTTCCTATACCACCCCTACCTTGACGTTTATATTCTGATAATGATGTTCTTTTAATATAACCGGCATGAGATATAGTCAATACTACTTGTTTATTTTCAATTAGATCCTCAGTATGTACTTCTTTTCCAAAATAATCTATTTTTGTTCTACGAGGATCTTGATATTTTTTTTGAATATCTAATAATTCTTTTTTTATAATATGAGTTCTTATAGAATGATCTTCTAATACATCTTTTAAACATTTTATTTTTTCTTTTATTTCTTGATATTCTTCTTTAATTTTATTTTGTTCTAAAGATGTTAAATGTTGTAAACGTAAATTTAATATAGATTTAGATTGATCTTCAGATATTGAAAATTTTTTAATTAATTGACTACAAGCTTCTTTCTTAGTTTTAGAATTTTTAATTAACGTAATCATTACGTCTAAATAACTAAGTATTTTTAAAAAACCCATTAAAATATGAATACGACTTTTATACTTATTTAATTCATATTTTGATCTACGAATAACAACATCATGCCTGTGATTGACAAAATTTATAATAATATCTTTGATATTCAGTTGTACAGGTTTCCCATTAACTAAGGCTATCGTATTCACATTAAAATAAGTCTGTAAAGAAGTGTATTGAAATAATTTATTTAGTAAAATATTAGGATCCGTATTTTGTTTTAAAATATAGACAATTCGTAATCCTTTTCTATCTGATTCATCCCGTATTTGATAAATTCCATCCATTTTTCCATCTTTCATTAATCCAATTGTTTTTTCTATCATATCGGATTTATTCACTTGATAGGGAATTTCATCTACTATAATACATTGTCTTCCTTGTATTTCTTCAAAATGAATTTTAGCCCTTAAAATAATACGCCCTTTTCCGGTGTGAAATGATTTTTTCACTCCATCATATCCATAAATGATTCCACCTGTTGGAAAATCAGGAGCTTTAATATATTTCATAATATGTTCTATAGATAAATGATTATTATCTATATAAGCACAAATAGCGTTTATAGTCTCTTTTAAGTTATGTGGAGGTATATTTGTTGCCATTCCAACTGCAATTCCAGAAGATCCATTAATCAAAAGATTCGGAATACGTGTTGGTAATACATCAGGTTCTTCCAAAGAATCATCAAAGTTTAAATGCATATCTACCGTTTTTTTATGGATATCCAATAACATTTCTTCAGAAATTTTTTGTAGTCTGACTTCTGTATAACGCATTGCTGCTGGAGGATCTGCATCTATAGAACCAAAATTACCTTGTCCATCTATTAATGGATAACGAAATGTCCACTGTTGAGCCATACGAACCATTGTATCATAAACGGATATATCTCCATGAGGATGATATTTTCCTAAAACTTCTCCTACAATTCGAGCTGATTTTTTATAAGAACTATTTGAAAACATACCTAACTGATATAATCCATATAAAACTCTTCTATGTACAGGTTTTAATCCATCTCTAGAATCTGGAAGAGCTCTAGATATAATGACAGACATAGAATAATCTATATAAGAAGATTTCATTTCATCTTCAATATTAATAGGAATTAATTTTTCTCCTTCACTCATGTTTTTTTTTATAAATGTTTTTTCAAAATAACTAAATATAAATTCATGAAAAATAATAGATGTTTAAAATCCATTTAAAATCCAAAAATTTCCTTAATTAAAGGATAAGAAACTGGACAATTATATGAACATTGACCAATTTTTTTCAATAAAGAAAATTGAATTTGATTTTTTTCATTTTTTTTATCATGTTTCATAATCGAAAATAAATTGTCGACTTCTGAATGAGAAATTTCTTTTTTTTCATAATTTAAAAAAGATAATACAGATTTTATTTCTTTATATTCATCCATAGATAATCCATTAATTTTATAAGAAATGATGGATTCATATATCATTCCCATAGCGATAGCTATTCCGTGTAAAATTTTATATTCTTTTTTTGAAAGAAAAAAACTTTCTATGGCATGCCCAATAGTATGCCCAAAATTAAGAATTTTTCTTAAACCTTTTTCTTTAGGATCATTATATACAATTTTTTGTTTGATTATAATTGATCTGTAAATTAGATTATTCCATTCTGTTTTATTTTGATATATATTGATTCCATCTATTTTATTTTTGATAACATTTTCTTTTAAATCCATCCAAAATTGTTTATCTGCTATTAATCCATGTTTTAACATTTCGAATATTCCAGAAATAATTTCTTTCTTAGAAAGAGTTTTTAAAAAACTGATATCAATTATTAAAAATTCCGGAGAATAAAAAGATCCTATTTCATTTTTAATACAATTAAAATTAATTCCCGTTTTATATCCTATTGAAGCATCAACCATACCTAATAATGTTGTAGGTATGTTGATAAAACGGATCCCTCTTTTAAATATAGAAGCAATAAAACCACCGATATCCGTTATAACTCCTCCACCCAAATTTAAAATTAAACTTTTTCTGGTACATTTATATTTTTCTAAATAATTACATATTTGAATACAAGTATCAATATTCTTTTCATGTTCGCCTGGTTTAATTTGAATAATATTCGATTTTTTTAAAAAACTTAAATGATGAAATAGGATAGGAAGACAATATTTTTTTGTAAAATGATCTACTAAAATAAATATTTCTTTTACAGATTCTACTTGATGAAGTAAGTATATTTTCAGTTTTTCATATGCTTTATCAGAAAAAAATACAAAATTATCAATTTTTTTCATTTGCATATTATATGCATTTGCATGATACATCAAATTATTAATTTTTTATTAATCAATACAATTAAATATTTGGTATAACCAATATATGATATATATAATACCTATTATTAAAAATAGGATATTAGGAATCCATTCTAAAATATTCATCAATTTAGTCATATACTCCATAAAAAAAATATATTTTAATAAAAAAAAATTTTGATAGTAAAAAATATTATAATATATAAAAAAATGGAAACATTCAATTTTTTCTACATTATCTTAGATGTTTGGGATTTTTTTCAACATCTATTTAATCCTAGATGGATTTTTTTGTATTTTGGAAATACAGCTTTATTTATTATACTAGCTATTGTTTTTGCAGAAACTGGTTTTTTTATAGGATTTTTTTTACCAGGTGATTCTCTATTATTTACTGCTGGAATTTTTGGAAATGATTTATGTAAAAATTTTTATAATGTACCTTTTTTTGTTATTATTTTGATCGTAGCTTCTGTTGCTATTCTTGGAAATATACAAGGTTATTGGTTAGGATATAAATCTGGAAAATTGCTGTATAAAAAAAAAGATACTTTTTTCTTTAGAAAAAAATATCTCATTTTAGCTAGAATATTTTATAATAAGTATAAAACTACAGCATTAATTATGAGTAGATTTATCCCTGTATTTCGTTCTTTTGCTCCTATTGTAGCTGGAGCAATTCGAATCAATTTTAAAAAATTTATGATATATAATGTGATTGGTGCTTTAGCATGGACTTTTTCTATCATGTTATCAGGACATTATTTAGATAAAAGTTTTCCTCAGTTGAAAAATCATCTTGAATGGATTATATTATCCATTGTATTAATAACATCTTTTCCTATTATTTTTAAAATGAATAAAAAAAAAATAATTATTTAAACATTTTTTTTTGAATTCTACGAATAAAAAAAAATTTTTGTATTAAGTATTGACATTGTTCTTCCATTATACCAAAAATAAATTTTGTTTTTGGATGTAATTTGATACCATAATTTAAAAAACCGATTTTAGAATGGTTATTTGCTCCACAAACCACTTTTCCTATTTTGGACCAAAACAATGCTCCAGCACACATTATACATGGTACTATTGTTACATACAATGTACATTTTTTTATATACTTTACTCCTAAGTGACTAGAAGCTAAATTGATTGCTAACATTTCAGCATGTGCTGTAATATTTTGGAAGGTTTGAGTTAAATTATGAGTTTTCGCGATTACTACATTTTGATAAGTAATAGCGGCTCCAATAGGAACTTCATTTTTATATAAGGCTACTATAGCTTCATTAATAGCAACTTTCATAAATTGAATATCATGATTCATTACTTATTTGATTCTTTATCTTGTTCTTCTGTTGTGTTTTTAATAATAGTTCGAGATATTTTCACGCTAGCAATTAAAGTTTTCATAGGTAATAATATTTGATATGTTTTATTATGAATATTTTCTACTGTTATTTTACCTCCGATATTTAGATTACCAATGTCTATATGAATGGCATCTGGTAAATCTTGTATTTTTGCTTTTACTTTTATTTTTTTTAAAGGGGAATAGAATGTGCCACCTTTCGAAACTCCTATAGGTCTTCCAACAAATTTAATAGGAATTTCTATGATAATTGATTTCAATGGATCAATTTTATAAAAATCTATATGCAAAATTTGATCGTTAATGGGATGCATTTGTACTTCTTTACGAATCGCTTTAATATTTTCGTTGAATTTTTCTAATTGAATAATAAATCCACATAGTTCGGATCTATATATCACTTTTTTCAAAGTATCTAAAGAAATCGAAAATGGAATATTCATATTTTTTCCATATAAAATACATGGTATTCTACCAGAAGATCGAATGATACGTAATTCTTTTTTTCCAGTATTTCTTTTGTTTCCATATATATTAATGTATTTCATTAAATAAAGAATTTATTACTAATTGATTCGTCTTTTTGTACTGAATGCATTACTTCTGCAAAAAGCGATGAACAGGATAAAACTTTTATTTTATTCATATTGTATTGATGATGTTTGATTGGAATCGTATCCGTAACTACTAGTTCTTCTATAGATGAATTAACTATTCTTTGATAAGCATCTCCTGATAAAACTGGATGTGTAGCTATTGCTCTTACACTTTTAGCTCCTTCTTGTTTAATTAAATTAGCTGCTTCTGTTAATGTTCCAGCTGTATCTACCATATCATCGATGAGTATAATATTTTTGTTTTTTACTTCTCCTATTAAATTCATAAACTCTATTTCATTTGCTTTTTTTCTTTCTTTATAACAAATGACTACATCCGTTCCCAGATAACCTGCGTAGCTCCTAGCTCTTTTTGCTCCACCCATGTCAGGAGAAGCTATAGTTAATTGATTTATTTTCAATTTATTAATATAATGAATAAATATTCTAGAAGCATATACATGATCTACGGGGATATCAAAAAATCCTTGTATTTGATCTGCGTGCAAATCCATAGTCATGACTCTATTCGCACCAGATGCTACCATTAAGTTTGCTATAAGTTTTGCTGCTATAGGGGTCCTTGGTTGATCTTTGTGATCTTGTCTTGCCCATCCAAAATATGGAATAACCAGAGTAATTTTATAAGCAGAAGCTCGACGAGCTGCATCACACATGAGTAATAATTCCATTAGGTTATCTACTGGAGGAAATGTTGATCCGATTAAAAACACTCTACATCCTCGAACTGATTCTTCAAATCGAGGAGTATATTCGCCATCGTTAAATTCTAAAAATTTAATTTTACCTAGTAAAGTTCCATAATAATGAACTATTTTTTTTGATAATTTTAATCCACTTCTTGTTGAAAAGAAGAGAACTTTTTGATTCATAGCTAATTTATATTTTTTATGCAAAAATACTCTTTAAATTAAAAAATAAATAATTAAAAATTAATTTTTTATATATTAAAATATTATGAAACAATATATAGATTTATTACAAAATGTATTGAATAATGGATATAGAGAAAAAGATAGAACTGGAATAGGTACGGTTAGTATATTTGGATATCAAATGAGATTTGATCTAAAAAAAGGATTTCCACTTTTAACTACGAAGAAATTAAATATACGATCGATTATATATGAATTATTATGGTTTATTAAAGGAGATACTAATATCCAATATTTACAAAAAAATAAAGTAACTATTTGGAATGAATGGGCTGATGAAAATGGAAATCTAGGTCCTATATACGGATATCAATGGAGAAAATGGCCTACTTATAATGGAGGTAATCCTATTGATCAAATTGTCAATCTTATAAAAGAAATAAAATCTAATCCAAATTCACGACGTTTAATTGTTTCTTCTTGGAATGTTAGTATGATTCAAAATATGGCACTACCTCCATGTCATTTATTGTTTCAATTTTATGTAAGGAATAAACAGTTATCGTTGTTATTATATCAAAGAAGCGCAGATATATTTCTTGGATTACCCTTTAATATAGCATCTTATTCTTTATTACTTCTTATGATAGCTAGAACTTTGAATTTATATGAAAAAGAATTTATTCATACTATAGGAGATGCTCATATTTATAATAATCATATGAAACAAGTAAAAATTCAAATAAAAAGAAAACCTAGACCTCTTCCAGAAATGGTGATTAATCCAAATGTGAAAAATATTTTCAAATTTTCTTTTGAAGATTTTTATTTAAAAAATTACAATCCTTTTCCTCATCTCAAAGGAGATGTTGCGATATAATATGATATAAGTTGGTTTTACCTATTTAATAACCAATATTTCAATGAATTAAATGTATTTGAAATGGAGAATATATTTTTTGGTTTTCTATTTTTTAGGGTGAATTTTTTTAATTTTTTGGATATAACAATACTATTTTTCAAAGAAGAAGGCATACAATGATAAAATTTAATGGGATGAGCTGTTTCTAAAAAAACATAAGTATAATCTATTTTTTTTTCTTTTTTCATATGTTTTTGAATACCTAGATATCCAATAGCACCATGTGGATCTAACATATATTGGTACTTATTCCATATTGATTCAATAATATCTAAAGTTTCTTTATCTGTAAATTGATAAGAATAAAAATTACTTTTCAATTTCATCATATTTTTTTGATATAAAAAATTCCATATTCTTGGAAAATTACTGGGATCTGAAATATCCATTGCATTTGATATTGTTTTTTTTACCGAAGTTGGATTATATTTTCCAGATTGCATAAATATTGGTATCGTATTATTAATATTAGTCGAAGCAATAAAAGTATTTATAGGTAACCCCATTTTTTTAGCTATTATTCCTGCGCATACATTTCCAAAATTTCCACTTGGAACTGAAAAAATTAATTTTTTATAATTTTTTTCATATAAAATTTTTTTATAAGAAATAAAATAATAGAACATTTGAGGTAATAATCTTGCTATATTAATAGAATTTGCAGAAGTTAATGTATATTTTTTCTGTATTTCTTTATCTAAAAAGGATTGTTTTACCATTTTTTGACAGTCATCAAAACTCCCATTTACTTCGACAGAATAAATATTCTCTCCTAGAGAAGAAATTTGTTTTTTTTGTAATGAACTAATTCCATTATATGGATATAAAATTATTACTTCTATTCCTGCTTTTTTATAAAAACCTCTAGCGACTGCACCTCCAGTATCACCAGAAGTGGCTACTAATATTGTTATCATTTTTCCTATTTTTTTATGAAAAAAACTCAAACATTCAGACATAAACTGAGATCCAACATCTTTGAATGCTAAAGTAGGACCATGAAAAAGTTCCAGTACATAAATATTATCATGAATTTTTTTTAACGGAAATGGATAATTTAAAGTATTATGTATGATATCATATATAAATTTTGTAGGTATGGATTTTTGTATATATGGTTTTATAACGGAAAACGATATATGATTTATATCATCATCTGAAATGTTTTGAATAAAATGAGAATCCAATAAAGGAATAAATTGAGGTACATATAAACTTCCATCTGGAGATAACCCATTTAAAAGAGCATCTTCAAAGGATACTAAATTATTATGATTTTTTAGACTGTGATATAACATAAAAATTATTTTAATAATTTTTTTAAAGAATAGTAATCCATTTTAATCCTTTTTGATTAATAGGAGAAGTATATGTTTTATAATTAATCCTTAGAGATGAATAAACTCGATTCATGACTTCTGTTACTTTTTTAGCTGTTTCATCTCCTTTACTTAGCATAAAAACAGAAGGACCAGATCCCGAAATTCCTCCTCCTAGAGCTCCTATCTCTTTACATCTTATTTTTAGTTCATAAAATGCCGGTATTAATATAGCTCTTATCGGTTCTACAATGACATCTTCTAATGACCTACTAATTAGAGAATAATCTTCTTGATATAATCCAGCGACCAATGCCCCTATATTTCCCCATTGACGAATAGCATCTGTCATGAGTATTTTATGTTTTAAAATATTTCTTGCATCTGATGTTTTAATTTCAATTTGTGGATGAATTATACTTACCCATAATTCATTTGGAGTATGTAGTTTAGTTATATCAAGTGGTTTATAACTTCTTACTAAAGTTAATCCTCCCATTATTGCGGGAGCGACATTATCAGCATGAGCAGATCCACTTGCTATTCGTTCTCCTTCCATAGCAAAACGAATGAGTTGAATGGTATTAAAAGGATATCCTAATAAAATATTAGCTCCAAAAACAACACCTGCGGCACTAGCTGCACTAGATCCAATACCGCTACCAGGATGAATATTTTTAATTAATTTCATTTCAAATCCTATTTGTTGTTCGTTTTCAAATTTTTGTTTTTTTTGATATTTTTTTAATAAAAAATTTAAAGCTACAAATGCTACATTTTTATTAGGATCTTTAGGTAAAGAAACTCCACAAATTTCATGTATTCGTATACCTGGATGATTTGATTTATATAAATAAATTTCATCTCTTGGAAAATCCAAAGCTAATCCAATTACATCAAATCCACATGCTAAATTTGCTACAGTAGCAGGTGAATAGATTTTAATTCCTTTCATGATTTTATTTAGTCGCCTTAATAATATCAGAAAAAACACCAGAAGCTGTTACTTCAGCTCCAGCTCCGGCTCCTTTTATAATAAGAGGTTGTTCTGCATAGCGATATGTATTATATAAAACCATATTATCTTTTCCTTCTAGTTGAAAAAATGGATGATTCTGATCAATTGATTCTAATCCAACAAATGCTCTACCTTTTTCATAACGAGCAATAAAACGTAATCGCTTTTTATTTTTTTCTGCTTCACTTCTAATACTAAAAAAATAATTACTATAATTTTTTAGTTCTTGATAAAAGTTTTCTACAGAATTTGAGTCATAACATTTTTTAGGTAAAAAATATTTTTTTTGAATATCCTTCAATTCTAATGGAGATCCACATTCTCTTGCTAAAATAAGAATTTTTCGCATAACATCTAATCCACTTAAATCTATTCTAGGATCAGGTTCTGTATAACCTTTTTCTTGTGCTTCTTTTACTACTTCTAAAAAAGATGTTTTTTTTGTAAAACGATTAAATATAAAATTTAAACTACCTGATAGTACTGCTTCTATTTTATGAATTTTGTCTCCGCTATTGATAAGATCATTTAATGTACTAATCACTGGTAGACTAGCTCCTACATTAGTTTCAAATAAGAATGGAGCTTTAAAATGTCTGGAAAGTATTTTTAATTTTTTATAATGATCATAATCGGAAGAACATGCAATTTTATTACATGTAATGACACCTATTCCATTTTTTAAAAATTTATCATATGTCATAGCCATTTCTTCACTAGCTGTATTATCAACAAATAAACTATTTCTTAAATTAAATTTCCAAACTTTTTTCATAAAAGAATAGATGTTCATTTCCCCTCCATTTTCATTCAAAAATTGATCCCATTGTATTAAATTAATACCATGATTATTGAAATACATTTTTTTGCTATTTGCTATTCCAATAACTCGAACTTGTAATTTTAATTCTTTGAACAAATAACTTTGTTGTTGATGTAATTGCTCAAGTAATTTTCTTCCAACTTTTCCTACTCCACATATAAATAGGTTAATTTGTTTTGGAGGACTTTCAAAAAATGATTCATGTAAAGTATTCAGTGCTTTTTTTAAATCAGTTTTTTTAATTACTGCCGATATGTTTTTTTCAGTAGAACCTTGAGCTATGGCTCTAACATTAATACTATTTCTTCCTAAAGAAGAAAACATTTTTCCACTAGTACCATGAAGATTTTTCATGTTGTCTCCGACGACTGCTATAATACAGAGGTCTTTTTCTATTTTTAATGGATCTATACGTCTTTGATATATTTCTTGAGAAAATTCTGTATCTATTACAGATTTTGCTTTGATTACATCCATTTCGTGAATTCCAGTTGTTATGGAATGTTCCGAAGAACTTTGAGTAATAAATATCACATTTATTTTTTCACGAGATAGTGCTTCGAACAAACGTTTAGAGTATCCGGGAATTCCTATCATTCCACTTCCTTCTAAAGTGAGCAATGACATATTTTGAATTCCTGATATTCCAGTAACTGGTTGACTAATATTAGTTTTTTTACTAATGTAAATAAGAGTACCTGGATCAGATGGAGAAAAAGTATTTTTAATTTGTATAGGTATATGTCTTTTCATTGCAGGTTGTATAGTTGGAGGATAAATTACTTTTGCTCCAAAATGAGATAATTCCATAGCTTCTTCATATGAAATTTCTTTGATAGGAAAAGCTTGATTCACGATATTTGGATTAGCTGTCATCATTCCACTAACATCTGTCCATATTTCAAGTAAACTTGCCGATATAGCTGAAGCTAAAATGGATGCTGTATAATCAGAGCCTCCTCTACCTAAAGTAGTAGTTTCATTATCTACAGTAGAACCTATAAAACCAGGTAAAACTACATATTCCGATATTTTTTCACGAAAAAATTGAATGATATGATGATTACTCGTAATAAAATCTACTTGTGCACATCCAAATTGAGAATCAGTAATAATTAAATCTCGACTATCTTTACATATAGCATCTAATCCATATTGTTTGAATTTTTCGGAAATAATAAAAGAAGAACTCAATTCTCCAAAACTCATGATTTTATCTAGGGAACGTTTGGATAATTCTTCAACTTGAAAAATTCCATCACATAAGTTTTCTAGATCATTGATATTTTTTTTCATCCAACTGATTAAGTGACTTTGATAAGTTATTGGAAATAATTCTCTAATAATATTAAGATGTCGAATTTCGATATCTTCTAATATATGTTTATATTGATTTTTTCTTTCAGCAGCAAGTATCCCACATTGTATAAGGAGATCCGTAATATTTCCTAAAGCTGATACAACAATAGCATATTTTCCTTTAGGTTTTTTTTTTAGTAAATAACAAATACGTTTTATAGAATCAGAATGAGCAACCGAACTTCCTCCAAATTTTAAAACTTGCATTTTTTAACTATTTTTTAAAATTTTCCTATCATTATTATAAAGATGATAACAAAAATAAAGATAATTTATGGAGACTCTATTTTTTTATGTATTATTTATATTTAATTTATTATATATATGCATATTAAAATATCTGTAAAGGTCATATCCATATTTTTTCATGTAATTTTGTAATTTTTTATAATTACTTAATTGTTTTTATCTAAAAAATAGAATAAAATTATTATTCATACCTTTATTCTTTTTATAAAAAATTCATTTTTATTCATCAATATTATTGAATTAATATAACTTTAAGAACCTAAGAAAGTATGCATTTAACTTCTTATGAAAAAGAAAAGATTCTTTTGCATATGGCGGGAGAATTAGCAAAAAAACGTTTGAAAAGAGGATTAAAATTAAATTATCCTGAATCTTTAGCTTTAATAACCCATTACGTAATGGAAGGAGCACGTGATGGAAAAACAGTGAAAGAAATCATCAATGAAGCAAGTCACATTCTCAGTGAGTATCAAATTATGGATGGAGTATATGAATTATTAAATAATGTTCAAATAGAAGCAACTTTTCCTGATGGAACAAAATTAGTCACAATACATAATCCTATTCAAAAAAAAACGAAAAGAAGTTCTAAAATTATACCTGGACAATATAATCTTTTAAATAAGGATATTTCTATTTTACCCAATAGATCTCGAATAAAGAGAATCGTGTCTAATACGGGAAATCGTCCTATACAAGTAGGATCTCATTTTCATTTTTATGAAACTAATTCTGCTCTTTCTTTTGAAAGAAAAGGAACAAAAGGATATCGATTAGATATACCTTCTGGTAGATCTGTTCGTTTTGAACCTGGAGAAATAAAAGATATTACTCTAGTAGAAATAGGAGGTAGCAAAAAAATTTATGGATTTTCAGGAAAAGAAAATATGAAAATATGATAAAAATAGATAGAAAATCTTATGCAAGTATGTACGGTCCTACTGAAGGAGATAAAATACGTTTAGGAGATACATCATTGTGGATTGAAATAGAAAAAGATTATACTGTGTATGGAGACGAATGTGTTTTTGGAGGAGGAAAAGTAATTAGAGATGGGATGGGACAACATCCCATTGCAACAAGAAATGAAGGAGTATTGGATTTAGTTTTGACTAATGCTATTATTATCGATTATTGGGGAATTATCAAGGCAGATATTGGAATAAAAGATGGATTAATTGTTGGAATAGGAAAATCTGGAAATCCATATTTTATGGATGGAGTGACACCCAATATGTATATAGGAACTGGAACAGAAGTAATTTCTTCCGAAAACATGATCGTAACACCTGGAAGTGTGGATAGTCATGTTCATTATATATGTCCACAATTATTTGAAATTGCATTAGAAAATGGGACTACTACTATTATAGGTGGCGGATCTGGTCCAGCCACCGGAACTATAGCAACAAATTGTACATCAGGTGTTTGGAATATAAAAAAAATGTTAAAAAGTACAGATCATATTCCAATCAATTTAATTCTACTTGCTGGAGGAAATAGTTCTAATCCTGAAGTTTTAATTGAACAGATCAAAGCTGGTGCTGGAGGATTAAAAATACATGAAGATTGGGGAAGTACTCCACATGTAATAGATCAATGTTTATACGTATCCGATAAATTAGATGTACAAGTGAATATACATACAGATTCTTTAAATGAGTCTGGATATATAGAAGATACTTTAAAAGTATTTAAAAATCGGACTATTCATACTTATCATACAGAAGGAGCAGGTGGTGGACATTCACCCGATTTATTAAAAGTAATTTCTTTTTCCAATATATTGCCATCTTCTACAAGTCCTACTCTTCCTTATACTTGTAATACCATCGATGAGCATTTAGATATGTTAATGATATGTCATCATTTAGATTCTGATTTACCAGAAGATATTGCGTTTGCAAAATCGCGAATACGATCGGAAACTATTAGTGCAGAAGGCGTTTTACATGATATGGGTGCGATAAGTATGATGAGTTCGGACTCTCAAGCTATGGGTAGAATAGGTGAAGTAGTAAAAAGAACATGGCAAACTGCTGATAATATGAAAAATCAAAGAGGATATCTACCGCAAGACTTATATAATGATAATTTTAGAGTAAAAAGATATATATCTAAATATACTATCAATCCTTCTATTACTCATGGTATTTCAGAATATGTAGGATCTATTCAGGTAGGAAAAATGGCTGATTTAGTTTTATGGAAGCCTTCATTTTTTGGAGTGAAACCAGAATTAGTGATAAAAAGTGGAATGATCGTATGTGCTAGTGTAGGAGATCCTAACGCTACAATACCTACTCCTCAACCATTTATGTATCGGAAAATGTTCGGATTTTTCGAACCTAAATTAAGTAGTATTTTTATTTCAGAAATTTCTGTTAATCATGGTTTTTTTGAAAAAAATGAAATTAAAAAACAAGTAAAAATAATAAAAAAATGTCGTTCTTTATCTAAAAATAATATGATATTAAATGGAGAAACTCCAAATGTAGAAGTGGATCCTAAAAATTATCATGTTTATATAGATGGAAAAAAAATAACTTCTGTTCCATCTCGAGTACTTCCATTATCACAGAGATATTTTTTATTTTGAAATACCCAAGGCGGGATTCGAACCCGCATGATTGAAAATAATCATTGGATTTTGAGTCCAACGCGTATACCAATTTCGCCACTTGGGTATGATTAAATTTTCACCATATCAATTGTTGTGCAATTATTCCTAATTTGTTTAAAAAATCATTTTCATCATGATTATTTTTATAATATAAATAAATCACTTTTTTAATCTTAGAAAGATATATTAGTTTACAACATTCTTTACATGGAAAATGTGTGATATATATAGTAGATTTTTCACAAGATAAAAAATTTGAAGCAATTTTTAATATTGCATTAGCTTCTGCATGAATGACATACCAATTTGTATTTCCATTTTTATCTTCACAAGAATGAGGAAATCCATTTGGAGTTTTATTAAAACCGAAAGAAATAATTTTATTATTTTTAACGATGACTGCTCCTACTTTTTTTTTTTACAAATAGACAATTTTGAATTTTCAAAAGCTATTTTCATATAGAATTGATCATTTCTTTTTATACAATTTTTTTTATTCATTGTTAACGTAATATGAAAAAAATAAACAGTATACAAAATACAAAAATTAAATACTTAAAAAAAGTATATGGAAAAAAAAAATTAGGTTTTTTTATTGTAGAAGGATTACATGAATTTCAGATTGCTATAAAAAATCAGTTTATTCCAACCAAAATATTTATCTGTAAAGATATTTTTTATCAAGATGATATAGTTCAAAATTATCAATCCATTATTTATTTTATAAGTATAAAAATATTTAATAAATTAGTTTATAGAAAGAATTCAGGGGGAATTATCGCTTTATTTAGAGAAAAAAAGATTCATGATAATTTGATTAATATGAAATTAGTTAGAAATTCTTTAATTCTTATATTGGATGGAATAGAAAAACCGGGTAATTTAGGATCTATGTTAAGAACTGCTACTGCTGCTGGATTTTGCATGATTATTTTACATAATATGAAAACTTATATATTCAATCCTAATGTTATTAGATGTAGTATAGGAACTGTTTTTAACAATCGTTTCATTATTGAAAATAATATAAAAAAAATATTATCTTGGATTCGAAAGAATCGAGTAGAGATTGTAGCTACAGGATTTCACAAAAAATCGATTAATTTATATGAAAATAATTTTCGAAATTTATTTAGTATTGCAATCGTTTTTGGATCAGAACACCAAGGTTTATCCAAAATTTGGTATAAAATAGCGGATAAAATTATAAAAATACCTATGTTTGGAAATATAGATTCATTAAATGTAAGTAATGCCATGTCTATCATAGTATATGAAATAATTCGACAAAAAAAATTTCTTCTTTTATAAAGAAGATTGTTTTTCATATATGATATCAGTTTTCAGAAATTTTTTTTTAGTTACTTCTACAGATAATCTATCGCAATAATCATTAATATAATGATAATTATGAGATTTGATCCAATGGAAAGATACAAAATGCTGATGGAATATTTGAATAAACTTTTTCCATAAATCTACATTTTTTTTTTTCAAAAAATTATTTTTTTCCCATTTATAAATCCAACTATTTTGGACTGCATTGATTATATATTTAGAATCAGTAAATATAGTAATATCTTGTTTTTTTTTTTTGATGTTTTTTAGTCCAACTATTGTAGCTAATAATTCCATTCTGTTATTGGTTGTATAACGAAACCCTTCAGATATAATAATTTGTTTATAAAAATTAGAAATATATGAAAAGATTTCAATGAAAACACCATATCCTCCTGGTCCAGGATTTCCTCTTGACGATCCATCTGTATAAATATGAATCCTTTTATTCACGAAAAACTTGTTCATAGTTAATTTTTTTTAACTGATATTTAATAATATTAAAATATTTTGTTTCAATACATTTTGATATTTGACAGATTAGTTTTTCTTTACATTAGAATGATATTGTTTCATTTTTATTTTTTATATATATCTTATTATCATAGAATAATTTAGAATTTTTTTTTAATAAAAATGCAGAAAAATGTCCTTGGAAATTCATATCAAAAAATAAATGGATTTATTCTTCCTTTATATAGAAAGAGACAAGTACTTATTCCCATAATCAACTTTTGTTTATATTTTTTTGAAAAATTTGATAAAATTATATAAATATTTTTTATTTATTATCATAGTATTTTCTTGATCAAAAAATTTACACAAAGGAAATTTAGATAGTTCCGATTTTCTTATAAAACATAATATATATTTCCTTATTATATACAAAATTCATATGATATCCATAATAAAATTGTGATAATTCACAATTAAATACTGTTCATTTGTGTATCGTTTTTCATCATGTTTTTTAAAAACATATCAACATTCCATGAGCAATACATCAATTTTGTTTTATATTTTGTAAAACCAATATACAATGAAATAATATTTTTTTTTCCATAAAAAATAGTAATAGATTTTTATCAAAAAAAAACAAAAAAATATTAATGAACAAACAATACATCCGGTATTATCATATCAGTAATATTTTGTATACATTTTATTAAAAATTAATAATGATTCTTAATATAAATGTATTGTTTAGATAAAATATGATCAATTTTATCCTATTACTATAGACTTTATTACAAAATTTTAAAAAAAAAATATGATCTTTACAAAAACGATTTATTCTAGTTTTTGATATCAATGTATACATTAGGTGAATTTATTATAAAAAATAGACATCATTTTTCTTATTCCGTTGAATCTTTATTACGATTGTTTAGCTGTATTAAACTAGCTTCTAAAGCAATACACAAAGAAGTAAATAAAGCTGGATTAACAGAAGAACTTATAGGAAGTTCTGGAATAATTAATATTCAAGGAGAAACCCAACAAAAATTGGATTGTTTTGCCCATAACGTTTTTATACAATCATTTAAAAGTAGAAACGTAGTATGTGGAATAGCTTCTGAAGAAAGTAAAAATTTCATAGTCATAGAAAATAAACAAGAAAACATTGTAAAAAATCAGTATATTGTTTTAATAGATCCATTAGATGGATCGTCTAATATAGATGTAAACGTATCTATTGGAACCATATTTTCTGTATATATACGTAAATCTTCTATTCAAGAAAGTATTACTATTAATGATTTTTTACGAAAAGGAAGTGAACAAATTCTAGCAGGATATATTATATATGGATCTTCAACAATATTGGTATATAGTACAGGATCAGGTGTACATGGATTTACATTAGATCCTTCATTTGGAACTTTTTATTTATCTCATCCTAATCTTCGTTTTCCTAAAAACGGAAAAATGTATTCCATTAATGAAGGAAATTATGCTAAATTTTCTAAAGGAATTAAAAAGTTTTTAAGATTTTGTCAGAATATAGATAAAAAAAAAATTCAGCCTTATACGGCAAGATATATTGGTTCATTAGTTGGAGATTTTCATCGAAATATGATTCAAGGAGGTATTTATATTTATCCAAAAACGGCATTTTCTCCAAAAGGAAAATTACGTTTGTTGTATGAATGTAATCCAATAGCCTTTTTAACAGAACAAGCTGGTGGAAGAGCTATTGATGGAAAAAATAGAATTTTAGATATACAACCAAAAGAATTACATCAACGAACGCCTTTTATTTGTGGACCTACGGAAATAGTATCGAAATTAGAAGAATTTATTGTGAATTATGAATAAAATATTTAATAAAAAAAAGTTATTTCAAATTATTATTAAAAATGGAAAATATATTTTGATATATCCGATTCTTTGTATAATCAAAATAAATTATGTTAATATTGAGAACAATACAAAATTATTTTTAATTGGATCTTTAGTAAAAAAAAAAATTTATCAAAAAATCTTTCCAAAGAAATAAAATCAAACGTAGAATAAAATTTGCTTTCTTTTCCAATAGATCTATAATAAAAAGAAAAGGAATCATTTGTTTTTTTATTTTTCTATATCAAACAAATAAGTTGTATAATTATTGTAAGATAAATCAATCGATGCAAAAAATTTTGCATAAAATTCAACAATTAATTATGGAATAATTGTATAACATTTGCTCCAAAAATTTTAACAGAAAAAGCAAGTAATACAATTCCAAATATTTTTTTCAAAATGTCCAACCCATTATTTCCTATTTTATTTCCAATTACATCACATTTATCTATGACAAAGTAAACAACAATCATATTGAGTAAAAGAGATATTAATATAGTATTGACATCATAAGTAGTTCTTAATGAAATTAATGTAGTTAAAGATCCAGGTCCTGCTATAAGTGGAAATGCTATTGGAACAATAGATGTCTGTGTGTTTTCTGTGGATTTATGAATATCGATTCCTAATATCATCTCCAACCCGATAATAAATAAAACAAATGATCCAGCTACGGAAAAAGAATGAACATCGATTCCTATAATTTTTAACATAGGTTGGCCTAAAAATAAAAAAAATAAAAAAATGATCAGAGAAGTTATGATAACTTTTTTCGTATCTATGATATTTCCTTTAGATTTAAAACCCATAATAATAGGAGCATTTCCTAATATATCTATAATGCTAAAAAGGATCATAAAACAGCTAATTAATGAATGTATCCATTTCATACTATATTCTTTTTATTTTCGAAATAACAAAGTAATTCAATTTTTAAATAAATATTTTTTGAATACAAAAAATATTTACATAAATACAAATTAAATAAAATTATAATGAGTGTCATTACTTTTTATAAAAATGGACGTCATTTTCAAAAATAAAATGGATCTAAAGTCCATCTTGATAAGATTTCCATCCAGAAATTCTATATTTTTTTGCTATTTTTCTTGGATTGTTATTTTGGTATATAGCTTTTCCAACAATAATAAAATCACTTTTATTTTTTTCAAATGCTTGATGAGGTGTTATGTATAGATTATCTGAATCATGACTTTTTTTTTGAGAAAAATGAATACCAGGTGTAAATAATAATAGACGATGATCGACTTTTCTTTGAGCTACAGTACCTATTACTTTTGTATTTTTTAATGAAATATTGATTACGTTTCTAATGTAATTATCATCAGATATTCTTCCTTTCGTAGACATTTCTGATATAGTTATGAGTCCTATGTTATCTGGTATTTTTAATTGTTCTAAGCTAGAACATCCTGAAATTGTGTGTACAGTAATAATATCAGCCCAAGATGAAATTTTGTATATTCCATAATGAAATTGAAGATAATTTGTATGTCCTATATCACAAAATTTTTTATCTTCAAATATTAGAAAATTTTTCTCTCTAGATATTTTTTTGAGACATGTAATAAATGAATGCGAGAAATCATTAATAATATCTACATGAATTTTTAATCCACAAATCAAATCACCAATCAAATTAGATAGATCTAATATTTTTTTAGAATAGATTAAATCTGCAGATACTATGAGATTTGTTTTTTTTTTTAATGCAATATCGATTAATTTCTTTCCTGTAGGATGAGATATGATTTTTTTTTTTTCTTCATAAGAAATTCTTTTGTTGATGTTTTTTCTATTTTCTTTTTTTAAAAAAAAATGGATCATTTTTTGATCACTTTTTTTTATAAAATGTTGATTTTCTAGTATTTTTAATATATCACCTATTCGAAATAATGTTTGTATTTTATATCCCTTTTTTTTGATATGATCTACTCCTCCTTGTTCTCTATCAAAAATAGAGATAATATTCTCAACAATTAACCCTTCTTTTTCAAGATCTAGTATTGTGTTTAATAAACTATCTCCGCTTGTAATGACATCTTCAACAAGAAGACAATATTGGCCTTTTTTATATACTCCTTCAATCATACGTCTAGTTCCATAACCTTTATTTTCTTTTCTTTTAATAATTAGTGGAATATTATGCCTTATAGAAAGAGTAGTAGCGATAGGTAAAGCTGCATAAGGAACTCCACAAATTAAATCAAATTTATATGGTAAAATTTCACACAAAAGTAAGTCCGAAAGTTTTATTAATAAATCGGGTTTAGAAGCAATAGGTCTAAAATCTATATATAAAGGAGAATTTATTCCACTTTTTAATGTAAAATTTCCAAATTTTATAATTCCTAAATTGTAAATTTTTAAAAAAAATTTTTCTTTTTTTTTCATCAAAAAAAACTATTTCAGTAAAGTTAAAATTTTTAAATAATTATTATTATAATTGTTTTCATTATGGAAAATATAGATATTACAACGAATATTAATGGAATTCAACTTTCATCATGTATTATGAATGCTTCTGGAGCTATTTGTAGAACAGACATTGAATTATCAAATTTATTAAATAGTTCTTCTGGAGCAATAGTAACAAAAAGTTGTACTAAACATCCAAGGAAGGGGAATTCATATCCAAGATATTTTGAATGGAATATAGGCAGTATAAATTCTATGGGATTACCAAATTATGGAATTGATTTTTATTTAGATTTTTTAGAAAGAAAAAAAATTACAAAACCTGTACTTATTTCTATAGCGGGGAGATCCATTGATGAAATTAGTTTTATTATTCAAAAATCTAATTTTTGTTCTAAAATATCTGCCTTAGAAATAAATTTGTCTTGTCCAAATCTTATTGAAAATAAAAATCAAGGTATCGTTGGATATGATTTTTGTGTTGTGTCACATTTTTTGGAAAAAATATTTAGATTTCATGAAAAACCTATAGGATTGAAGCTTCCTCCCTATTTTAGAGATATCCATATAGAAAATATGTCTTTAATACTAAATAAATTTCCAATTTCTTTTATTACTTGCATTAATAGTATCCCTAATGGAATTTTTATTGATGTAAATAAAGAATCTACAGTAATACGTCCAAATAAAGGATTTGGAGGAATTGGTGGTTCAATTATTAAACCATTTGCATTAGCTAATGTTTTTAAATTTTATTCTTTTCTTCGTAAAGAAATATCAATAATAGGATGTGGTGGTATTCAGTCTGGAAAAGATATGTTTGAATATATATTATGTGGTGCTTCAGCCGTGCAAATTGGAACACAACTTATCAAAGAAGGAATTTCAGTTTTTGATCGATTAAATCAAGAATTTTCTTCTCTTTTAAGAAAAAAAAAATATTCATCTATAGATGATTTTAAAGGAAAATTACAAAATATTTTATAATTTTTTTAATAGGATTTGGAAAAAACTACTTTTTGTTTTGATTTTTTTCCTGAAAAAATACATTTTCCTTCTTTTTCTTTAGAAGGAAAAGGGATAAAACGAATTGTGGCTTCCGTTTCTTCTTGAATTTTTTTCCCCGTATTTTTAGTACCATCCCAATGAGCAAAGATAAAACCTCCTGAATCATTTATTTGATTTTTAAAATCATGATAATTATCTAATTCAATCATATATTTTTTAGTTCTATGTAAAGCTTTTTGGTATATGTTTTTTTGTATATCGCATAATAATTTTTTTATCAAATTGATTGAAAAATGAAAGGGAATACAAATGGTTTCAAGTGTATCTCTTCGAATAATTTCCAATTTTTCATTTTTTATTTCATTTATTCCAATATTGATTCGTATTGGAATTCCTTTTATTTCATATTCATGGAATTTCCATCCTGGTGTAAATTGAGTTCTGTTATCGTAAAAAGTACGAATATTTTTTTTTTCTAAAAAATTCAAAATATTATTTGCATGTTCATCAATAATAGAAAAATTTTTCTTTTTATATATAGGAATAATGACTATTTGAATTGGAGCAATTTTGGGAGGTAGAATTAAACCACGGTCATCAGAATGAGACATAATTAATCCTCCTATTAATCGAGTTGAAATTCCCCAAGAAGTAGACCATATGTATTCCTTATATCCATTCATATTTGTAAATTGAACATTAAATACTTTTGAAAAATTTTGACCTAAAAAATGTGAAGTTCCCATTTGTAATGATTTTCCATCTTGCATTAATGCTTCAATACAATAGGTTGTTTTAGATCCATGAAACTTATCCATGTGTGGTTTTATTCCTTGTAAAACTGGGATAGCCATGAAATTTTGAGAAAAATCAGTATAAATATTCAATATATTTAAGGTTTCTTCTATTGCTTCTTTTTTAGTAGAATGTGCAGTATGACCTTCTTGCCATAAAAATTCTGTTGTTCGAAGAAATAATTTTGTACGCATTTCCCATCTAATAGCATTTCCCCATTGATTAAGTAAAACAGGAAGATCTCTATAAGATTGAATCCAACGTTTATAAATACTCCATATTATGCTTTCTGAAGTAGGTCGTATGATTAACTCTTCTTTTAATTTTGATTTTGGATCTATAATGATTTTTTCTTGATCTTTTTTAATTTTAGAATGAGTAACTATTGCACATCCTTCAGAAAATAAATCAGTATGTTCTTTTTCTTTTGAAAGAATAGATTTAGGTATTAATAAAGGAAAATAAATATTTTTATGTCCTGTTTGTCGAAATATTTTATCTAACTCTTTTTTTATCATTTCCCACAAGGAATAACCATATGGTTTTATAATCATAAAACCTCGTATTCCTGAGAACTCTGCTAATTCAGATTTTAAAATTATTTCATTATACCATTTTGAATAATTTTCTTTACGTTTATTTTCCACAGTAAAAATATAATAAGAAAAATTCCTAAATAAATATAAAAAATATTTTACACATCTAATTTTATTTCTAAATTAGTATATTAATAATCATGAAATATATAAAACATTAATTATGGCACATCCTAAAAGAAGACAATCTAAATCTAGAAAAAATAAAAGAAGAAGTCGCATAAAAATAAAAAAACCATTATTAATCCAATGTTCTCTAACTAAAAAAAAGCATTTATATCATCATTCACATTGGGTTGATAATAAACTTTACTATAGAAATAAATTAGTATATAATCGAGAAAAATAGCAATATTATAATATTTATGGATATAGATATAAAAAAAATAAAATCTATCATTCATATCATTTCTAAATCGGATATAAATGAGATAAAAATTCAAAAAGGAGACACGATAATTCATATAATAAAAAATTTTTTTAAAAAGAAAAATCATTATGTAAAAAAATCATTTTTTTCGAAAAAAATTCATTCAAACGTTAATTATTCTAACAAATTTTATAAAAAAAATAAAAAACAATATTTAACGATAAAATCTCCTATGATAGGAACTTTTTATCGTAGTCCACATCCAGATAAAAAACCATTTGTAGAAATAGGAGATTTTATCAAGATTGGAACAAAAATTTGTGTAATAGAATCAATGAAATTATTCAATAATATTGAATCTGATATAGAAGGAAAATTAATTCAAGTTCTTGTAGAAAATGAGACCCCCGTTGATTATGATCAACCCTTATTTTTTTTGGAACCTAATGGATAAAAAGGATGTTCAACAAAATATTGATAGCAAATCGAGGAGAAATTGCCTTACGAATAATAAGAACAGCAAAAGAAATGGGGATAAAAACAGTATCTGTCTATTCTACAGCAGATAAATATAGTCTTCATGTATATTTTTCAGATGAAGCAGTTTGTATCGGTCCACCCAATCCATATCAATCTTATTTAAATATTCCAAATATTATTTCTGCAGCGGAAATTACAAATGTTGATGCTATTCATCCTGGATATGGATTTTTATCTGAGAATGCATATTTTTCTTCTGTTTGCAATAAACATGGAATAAAATTTATAGGATCAAATTTTAATAATTTAATTAGAATAGAAAATAAAATTACTGCAAAAAATATATTAACCAAAATTGGCATTCCTTGTATTCCAGGTACTAATTCTTTGATCAATTATTCTTATAATGAAATAGAAAAAGAAGCAGATAAAATTGGATATCCGATTATTATAAAATCTATTTTTGGAGGTGGTGGAAAAGGAATTCGACCCGTTTTCAATAAAAATCTTTTGCAAAATTCTTGGGAAGAAGCAAAAAAAGAATCTTTATCTTGTTTTGGTAAAGAGGAATTATATCTTGAAAAATTAATTTTAAATCCAAGACATATTGAAATTCAAATAATAGGAGATCAATATGGAAAAGTATGGAATTTATATGAAAGAGACTGTTCTATTCAAAGAAGAAATCAAAAATTGGTAGAAGAAACTCCTTCTCCGTTTTTAGATCTCACTCTTAGAAAAAAAATGGAGAAACAAGCAATAAAAACAGCAAAAATTTTTCATTATGAAGGATTAGGAACAATAGAATTTTTAGTAGATATAAATAAAAATTTTTATTTTATGGAAATTAATCCAAGAATACAAGTAGAACATACTATAACCGAAGAAATCACTGGATTAGATTTAATAAAAGAACAAATATCTATAGCATATGGAAACAAACTTTCTAAAATAAAAAAAACTAGTCATAATCGTTACGCTATAGAATGTAGAATTAATGCAGAAGATCCATATCATAATTTTCGACCTGTTTCTGGTAAAATTACTCATATTCATTTACCAGGAGGGCAAGGCGTACGTGTAGATACACATATTTATTCTGGATACTATGTCCCACATTATTATGATTCTATGATAGCAAAACTTATTACAAGTTCACAAAGTAGAATAGAATCGATTCAAAAAATGAAACGTTCGTTAGATGAATTTGTAATTGAAGGAATTCAAACTACTATCCCATTTTATAAAAAACTTATGAATAATAATGATTTTATAAAAGGAGATTATAACGTAAGTTTTTTAGATAATCAAGATTTAAATTGATTATGATTGAAATTTAGTTTTCACTTTCAATTTTTTTTATGAAATTTATCATTTTTTGAATATTTCCATTCATAAATCCTATTAAATCAAAAATAGATTTTTGTATTCGATGATCTGTCACTCTATTTTTTGGATAATTATAAGTACGTATTTTAACAGATCGATCTCCTGTAGAAACTAATGATTTTCTTTTTATTGATCTTTTTTTTAAAACTTTTTTCATTTTATAGTGATAAATACGAGATCTTAAAATATCCATAGCTTTTTCAAAATTTTTATGTTGAGAACGACCTTCTTGACATTCTACACTGGTTTTGCTTGGTATATGAGTAAGTCTTACTGCTGATTCTGTTTTATTAACATGTTGTCCACCAGCACCACTTGATCGAAAAGTTTCTTTTTTAATATCATTAAAATTGATATTAACCTCTATTTTTTTGACTTTTGGTAATACGGCTACTGTAATAGCAGATGTATGAATTCTTCCTTGAGATTCAGTTTCTGGAATTCTTTGCACTCTATGTACTCCAGATTCAAATTTTAAATTTCCATAAACATTTTGACTTCCAATTACTTCTAAAATTATTTCTTTATATCCTTTTACATTTCCTTTTTTAGCATGTATAATGTTATATTTCCAATTTAATTTTTTAAAATACATCATATACATTCTAAGAATATCTTCCACAAATAAACATGCTTCGTTTCCACCTGTTCCAGAACGCAATTCTAAAATTACATTTCTTTGATCTTCTAGTTTTTCATTGTATTCTTTATCTTTTTTAGAAAAAAAAATGTTGGAATATTTTGTTTCTATATAATTTATTTGATGTAAAATTTTCTTTATTTCTGAAATAGCTAATTGTCTCATATCTTCATCTGTATCATTTTCCGAAATATGAATAGCTTCTTGAAATAACATGATTTTTTGATTATATTTTTTATATAAATGAATTATTTTATCCAGTTCTACATATTTTTTGAAAAATAATCTATATTTTTTTTGATTTTGATAAGAAAAATTGTAATTCTCAATATTTTTAGAAATTTCAAAAAATTGTTTTTGAAAATATTCTAATTTATGAATGAATAAAGTTTTTTTCATTTTTTCTAATCAATTTGAAAAATATTATTGAACATTTATAATGTTTATCGTATTCTATTCATAGAATCTATAATTTTCAAATCTGTTTTGATAGATTTATTTGCAATATTCAATACTATTGAATTGAAAATGAATAATATTAATAAAAAAATCCATTTTTTTTTTATTAAAATGTTATGAAAATATTTATCATCATAAAAAAAATAAAATACTTTGATTATGCTAATTGATATATTGACAAGTATATTAATTTTATTCAATAATATTTGTATTTTTTTCTTATGAAAGAAGAAAAAATATGATATAGATAATAATAAACATAAGGATATAAAAAAAATATTCGATTGTAATGAAAAAAAATATTTTTTTTCTACAGGATACAGAATATATAAAGAAACAATATCTATTATAATAGATATTATTAAATATAATGTTTGTATTTTACATAATTTGTATAACATATTTAATATTTTATTTTTAAGTTCTATTTAATTTTTTGTTTGTATTCGTCATTTATAATTTTATACCAAATAAAAAGGGTATATTATCATCCAAACAATAAAAAAATAATCCAACTACTTTATGTTTGATATTACTGAATTAAAAAGTAAAAAACTTTTTGAATTACAGGAGATAGCTCGTTCTTCAGGATTAAAAAAATGTACACAATTAAGAAAAAACGAACTTCTTAAAAAAATTATTTCTATTTCTAATAATAGAAATATATCAACGAATTCTCCTTCAAATTTAAAAAAAGAAAATTCTATAAAAAAAATATTTAAGGATCGAAGAAAAAAAGTGGAATTAAAACATTTATTTACAGAAAACAAGAAAAAAAAAAAATTTCAGGAACATTTAAAAATAAATAAAAATTCAGAAGATAGATTTCAAAAAAAAAATCAAAATTTTTCTAATTTTCATTGGAAAAAAGATAATCGACATGAACATCATTATATGTCTCATTATGGAAATCAATCAGGAGGAATGCAGAAACATCATGCATCTAATAAATATAGAACACCAGAATATGAATTTGAAGGAATAGTAACTAGTGAAGGAGTACTAGAAATCATGCCAGAAAATTATGGATTTTTAAGATCTTCAGATTTTAATTATTTATCATCTCCTGATGATATTTATGTATCTCAATCTCAAATAAGACTTTTTGGAATGAAAACAGGAGATACAATAAAAGGTGAAGTCAGACCTCCTAAAGAAGGAGAAAAATACTTTCCTTTAATTAAAATTCTTGAAGTAAATGGACGTAGGCCATCTTTTGTTAGAGATAGAAATTCTTTTGAACATTTAACACCTCTATTCCCAAATGAAAAATTTAAATTAGCTGAAAAAAATGCAACTATTTCTACAAGAATTGTCGATCTTTTTACTCCTATTGGAAAAGGTCAACGAGGTATGATCGTAGCTCCTCCTAAAACGGGAAAAACTACTTTATTAAAAGAAATAGCTAATGCTATTGCAGCAAATCATCCAGAGGTATATTTAATTATTTTGTTAATCGATGAACGTCCAGAAGAAGTAACAGATATGCAAAGAAATGTAAAAGGAGAAGTCATTGCATCTACTTTTGATGAACCTGCTGATAAACATGTAAAAGTCGCAAACATTGTATTGCAAAAAGCGAAAAGAATGGTAGAATGTTCTCATGATGTTGTTCTACTATTAGATTCTATTACCCGACTAGCACGAGCTTATAATACTGTAGCACCTACTTCTGGAAAGGTATTATCAGGTGGTGTTGATGCAAATGCTTTACATCGTCCCAAAAGATTTTTTGGAGCAGCTAGAAATATAGAAAATGGGGGGTCTTTATCTATTATAGCTACTGCAATGATTGATACAGGATCAAAAATGGATGAAGTTATTTTTGAAGAATTTAAAGGTACAGGGAATAAAGAACTTCAATTAGATAGAAAAATAGCTAATAAACGAATTTATCCAGCTATTGATTTAGTATCTTCTAGTACAAGAAAAGACGATCTGTTATTGGATAGAAAAACTTTACAAAGAATGTGGATTTTAAGAAAACATCTTTCGGATATGAATCCAGTAGAAGCTATGGAATTTTTAAGAATTAGAATTTCTAGAACTAAGAATAATGAAGAATTCTTAATATCTATGAATGGATAAAATTAATTTCTAATTAATATTTGATTTTGTAAATGAAAAATATTATATTGGATTCATATATCGCGGGGTGGAGCAGTTGGTAGCTCGTCGGGCTCATAACCCGAAGGTCATAGGTTCGAGTCCTATTCCCGCTATTTTTATTTAGGATTTCTCTGTATAAGAATATTATTTATGTCTTTGTATTTATTTCTATTGTTCATTTTTATTGCATTTATCTATTTTTTAAGAAAAGTTGAATTATTGATTCGCGAAGAATTCAAAAATCAAAGAAGAGAAAATAATGAATTATATCAATATAATTATCGTTATATGAATAATTCATTGAAAGATATAAAAGAAACATATGGTCAATCCATTATTGATTTTCAAAGTTCTATAAAAAATAATATTCAACTTTATATTGATCATAATTCTAAAAAATTAAATTCTTTTTATGAAAAAAATCAAAAAATTTTTGATTCTATAGAAAAGAATATAAATGAAATAAGAGATTCTCTAAATGAAAATTTTCAGGCTTCTCTAAATTTTCATTTAGAGAAATCATTTAAATTAATAGGAGGACAATTATTGTCATTGCAAAATGGTTTAGGAGAAATGCAAGTATTAGTAAAAGATGTGAGTTCTTTGAAAAGAACATTGAATCATGTTAAAATATGTGGAAGTTTTAGTGAAATGCAGTTATCTATGTTATTAGAACAAATTTTATCTCCAGAACAATATTCCTCCAATGTAATCACAAAATCTAATACAAATTTTGTAGTAGAATTTGCTATTAGACTACCAGGTGTTGGTGATAAAAACATTTGGCTTCCAATTGATGTGAAATTTCCAAAAGAAACGTATGAAAGATTGCAAGAAGCTTATTATCAAGGTGAAAAAAAATCGATAGAAATAGCTATAAAGAATATGGAATCTGTATTGAAAAAAATGTCTAAAGATATTAAAGAAAAATATATAGATCCGCCAAATACTACTGATTTTGCTATTTTGTTTCTTCCATTTGAAGGAATATATGCAGAGATTACAAGACATTCTAGCTTATTAGAAGAATTGCTTAGAAAATATAAAACGGTTATAGCCGGTCCTTCTACTTTAGCAGCTGTATTAAATAGTTTACAAATAGGATTTCGTACATTAACCATACAAAAAAAAACATCTGAAATTTGGAAAGTATTAGAATCAGTGAAGCAAGAATTTCAAAAATTTGGTGTATTACTACATCAAGTTCAAGATAAATTGCAGGGAGCATCAAGAGATATAGAAACATTATTAGGAGTAAGAACTCAATTAATCTATAAAAAATTTCGAGACATAGAAAAGAATTAAATCAAAGTGTTTAATAAATAAACAAAACGGAGAGAAAGGGATTCGAACCCTTGACACTATTTTCATTTGTGAACACGCTTTCCAGACGTGCGCCTTAAACCTCTCGGCCATCTCTCCTAAAAAAAAGATTAATCAAAAAGAAAAATCATAAGCCGGATTCTGTTTTGATATAATAATTCATAAATGAATATATATTATATGATTCCTATCATTTATCTAAAATTTAAGTTACCCTAAATTTTTATCTGCCTACCCCTCGGCATCAACCGAGCAAATTACTACCGGTATATATGGCATTTCACCTCGTAGAGTTTACATGATTTCACTATAGATTACTATACTAAAAATATTTATATAGTACTATACATTCTTTCTGTTGCACTATTCCTCATTTTACAATGGAAGGGTGTTACCCTTTACGACGCTCTATGGTGTCCGGACTTTCCTCATTTTTTCATGCGATAGGTCATTTTTCTTTTTTAATTAATGACTTTTTTCTTCGTATAAATTTGAATATACATTTTCTACGTCATCATGTTCTTCAATTTGTTCAATCAAATTAAAAATTTTTTTTTTTTGATCTTTTGAAACATGTTTGGTTTCTTTAGGAATAATATTGACTTGACATGTATAAAATATATTGAGTTTTTCTAGATGATTTTTCATATTCCCAAAATATTTAAAATCTGTATAAATATAAATTTTATTCTTTTTTCTTAAAAAATCTTTTGCTCCAAAATCGATAGACGTAAGTTCAAATTCATCGATTGATTGGTGAATATTTTTTTCTTTTATAATAAAAAATCCAACTCTATGAAAAAAATGAATGAGTTCTTTTTTTTTACATAAAGTACCGCCTTTTTTATGAAACATATGTTTTATGCTGGAAATAGTTCTTAATTTATTATTTGTATTACATTTTATAATCATACTTATTCCATCTATTTTTCCTTCTAAATTTAGAATTGTATAATTTTCTTTTTTTATTTGTAATGCTTTTTGGATAGTTTTTTCTATTGTATTTTTTGGAATATTTACTGATTTTGCGTTTATAATAGCGTTTTTGATACGAAAATTATTAATTCCTGATTTTTTGACAGCCATAAATATTTCTTTGATATGTTTTGAAAAAATTTTTGATTTTCGAAAATCTTGATTATTTTTTCTTCGTTGTATATTAGCCCATTTACTATGTCCTGACATAAAAAGTGTTTCTTTTTATATATATTTAAATATAAAATAGTATTTTCAATTTTTTAAAAAAATTTTATGGCAAAAATTTGTGAATTGACAGGAAAAAAAGTTATGATGGGGAATCGTGTTTCTCATGCAAATAACAAAAATAAACGTCGTTTCAATATCAATTTATGCAAAAAACGTTTTTTTTTAATAAAGAAAAATAAGTGGATTACATTAAAAATCAGTGCTTATGCTATTCGGATCATCGATAAAATCGGAATAGAAAATGCATTGAAACGTTTTAAATATAAATATTAAAAATAACTTATATGAGTAAAAAAGGAAGTAGAATTCAAGTAATATTAGAATGTATTGAGCACAGAAAATTAGGATTATCTGGGTGCTCTAGATATATTACAACAAAAAATAAAAAAAATAACCCAAATAGAATGAAATTAAAAAAGTTCAACCCAATTTTAAAAAAATATACAATACATAAAGAAATTAAATAATTTTTATATGCCTAAAAATAAGTTGAGTGATATAAAAAAGAAAAAAAATAAAATGATTTTAGCCATAAAAATGATTAAATCTAATAAAAGGCACTTTTATAGTTTTGAACAAAAAATGATTTCGGAAAAAGAAGTTAAAAAATTTTTTTCCAAAAAATAATTATATGTTTTTTTTCAGAAAAAAAGAAAAGTTTTTATGTAAAAGATATAAAGAAAATAAATCATCTTTTTTTTCCAAACTTAAAACATTTTTTTCCAAAAAATCAAAAATTAAAATAGATGAAATAGATAACATTGAAAAAATATTATTAACGTCCGATATAGGTACAGAAACGACAATAAAGTTGATTCAAAGTTTAGAAAAAAAAATTGAAAAAAATAAGATATTAGATGAACATATACATGATGTGATTAAACATGAAATTCTTCGTTCATTTATTCATGTTAAAAAAGAATCTTTAAAAAATACGATTGACAAAAATAAAAAACCATATGTATTTCTAATAGTAGGAGTAAATGGAGTAGGTAAAACAACTACTGTTGGAAAATTGTCATTTCTATTAAAAAAAATGGGATTCAATCCAATTATAGGAGCTTCAGATACTTTTCGTGAAGCAGCTATTGATCAACTTGAAATATGGTCAAAAATGGCAAATGTTCCTTTAGTGAAACAACGTATACATTCAGATCCCGCTTCTGTAGCTTATGATACATTACAATCTGCTATTTCAAAAAAAAGAGATGTAGTAATAATTGATACAGCTGGTCGATTACATAATCGAACCAATTTGATGAAGGAATTATTTAAAGTGAAAAGAGTTATAAAAAAAGTTATACCAGAAGCTCCTCATGAAATCACTTTAATTTTAGATGCAACTAATGGACAAAATGCTTTTGAACAGGTAAAACAATTTATTTCTTTCATTGGAATATCTTCTATTATTCTAACAAAAACAGATGGAACGGCTAAAGGAGGATTTATTATAAAAATAACAGATCAATTTAAAATACCTATTTTATATATAGGAGTAGGAGAAAAAATAGAAGATTTAAAAGAATTTAACGAAGTTAAATTCGTTGATTCTTTTTTTGAAAAAAATTTAAGATTATGAAAGAAAATACAATTCGGGTTTCTTCAGAAAATATCTTTCCCATTATTAAGAAATTTTTATATTCAGAACGAGATATATTTTTACGTGAACTGATCTCTAATGCTACAGATGCAATTATCAAATTCAAAATATTATGTAATGTTTCTAATATAGAAAATATTAATAACGAATGGAAAATTCAGGTTTTAATAGATAAAAATAACAAAACACTTCATATTATCGATAATGGAATCGGAATGAATGAGAAAGAAGTAGAAAAATATATTAATCAAATAGCTTTTTCCGGTGCGGAAGAATTTATTCAAAAATATAAAAACTCAGATATTATTGGTCATTATGGATTAGGTTTTTATTCATCATTTATGGTTTCAGATAAAGTAAAAATACTAACTCAGTCTTATCAAGAAAAATATCCATCTGTATGTTGGGTTTGTCAAGGTTCTACCAAATTTTTCATGAAAGAAACTGAAAAAAAAAATAGAGGAACCGAAGTGATTTTATTTATTGATAAAAATAATGAACAGTTGTTAGAATATGAAAATATTGTACAATTACTTAAAAAATATTGTAAATTCATGCCTGTGAAAATTTTTCTTTCTTCGAAAGATGAAAATAAAGATAACGTTTTGATTAATAACACGTATCCTGCTTGGAAACGAAAACCTATTGAATTAAAAGACAAAGATTATTTACATTTTTATAAAGAACTTTATCCAAATCAATTAGATGATCCTTTATTTTGGATTCATCTAAATATAGATCATCCATTTCATTTAACAGGTATTTTATTCTTTCCTAGAATAGAGAAAAAAATGAATTTACAAAAAGAAAAAATACATTTTTATCAAAATCAGGTCTATGTAACAGATAATTTAGATGAAATTGTACCAGATTTTTTAAGTTTATTAAAAGGTGTAATAGAATCTTCAGATATAACACTCAATGTATCACGTTCTCATTTACAAAATGATAATCTAGTAAAAAATATATCTAAATATATAACAAGGAAAGTATCAGATCAATTACATTTAATGTATCAAAATGATATCACTTGTTTTCAAAAAAAATGGGATAATATCAAAATTATAGTGGAATATGGAATGATAAGTACACCTAATTTTTTTGATCAAGCTATCAATTTTTATTTGTTTATTACTGTAGATCATATTTTTTATTCTTTTATAGATTATAAAAAAAAAATAGAAAAATCGCAAAAAGATAAGAATGGAAAAGTAGTATTTCTATATTCATCAAATAAAGATGAACAATATAGTTATATTAAAAATGCAAAAAATAAAAAATATGATGTATTACTAATGGACAGTCCACTTTTGGTTCATATTATTCAAAAATTGGAATTGTATGATAAAAATATTTCTTTTGTAAGAATTGATTCAGGTTCCATTAATGAGTTAATATTCATTGATGAAATGAATGAAAAGTTAGTTACTGAATTATCCGATGATAATAAAAAGAAATTGGAAAATATGATAAAAAATAATTTAATAAACAATTTTCATTTTTCCATTAAATTAGAACGTTTATCTAAAGATGAAGCTCCGTTTATGATAATCATTCCAGAATGGATAAGAAGAATGGAAGAAATGAAAAATGTATTAGGAAAAGAAGAAGAACAAAAAGATCATTACTATCAAATGATAGTAAACACTAATCATATTTTGATTCAAAATATATTAAAAGAAATGAATGAAAAGAAACAAATCAAAATTCTTAAAGAAGCATTAAATTTAACTCTTTTATATAAAAATATGTTACGGGGAAAAAATTTGGATATTTTTATTTCAGAAAAATTGAAAGACTTAATTCAATAATTTCCTATTTTTTGTGATCAAAATGAATTTTTTTTTTTTGTATTAAACTTTTTCAGTTTAATTCCTGTTAATATTTTTTTTGTATATAAAGGAAAATCAGAATTTTGTATCCATGCATAATAATTTGGATCTATATCAAATATATCTATTATCTTTTTACCTTTATATTTTCCAAAGTTAAATATTTCATGACCATTTTCATCCATTTTGATAAATCCAGCAAGATCTGCAATATTTTTTTGGTGAGAATATTGATCCAAACTTTTCACATCTTTTTTTAAATTTTGATATTTATCTAATTGAGCTAAAAGTATTTCATATGTAGCAAAAACATCTTCTTTAGCACTATGAGCTTTATTAATCGTTTTTTGACAAAAATATTTATAAGCAGCAGAAAGTGTTCTTGGTTCCATTTTATGAAAAATGACTTGGACATCTATTGTTTTGTGTTTCTTTATATCAAAAGATATTCCTGCACGAAGCATTTCTTCCGCTAAAATTGGAATATCAAATCTATTAGAATTATATCCAGCTAAATCACTATTTTCCATCATTTGAAATACAGAATAAGCTATATCTTTAAATGGCAATTTTCCTATCACATCTTCATCTGTTATTCCATGTATAGCAGTTGATTGTGGAGGGATCGGAATTCCAGGATGAATTAGCCAAGTTTTATTTTCTTTATTTTCATTTGGAAATATTTTTAATATAGAAATTTCTATAATTCTATCTTTTCCTATGTTTATTCCTGTTGCTTCTATGTCAAAAAAACATATAGGTCGGTAAAGTTTTAATTTCATTATTTAATGATATAAAATTTTTTTATGAAGATAAATAGAAGTTATTACATATTCAATTATAATATATGAAAGAGATAATAAATTTAATAAAAATATCATAAATGTTCTTTTTTTTTCGAGAAAATACTTAAAATTTTTGATAAATCATAAGTACTTTATATATCCAAAAATCACATGATAAAAATATGATAGATATCATAACCATAGAAAAAACATTAATATTTAACATTGAATTATAGATATGAATCCAAAACAAAATATGTATTGGTGTAATTAATATACCAATTTTTTGTTTTTTTTGAATAAAATATAAAAAATTGACAATAAACTATATTCTATATAATAAAACCAATTACAATATTTTTTTCTAAAATATTACTTACGTAAATAGGAATAAATATGTTATAAAAATGAATGATACTATAAAATATAAATTTTTGTTTTTCATAATTTAGAAAAAAAAACATGAAAAGAATCCAATAATATAGAAAAATAAGTTTGTTTCTACAAAATAGTTGCAGTATTTCATGTTATAAAAAGGTGGATAGTCTATTGAAAATAAATTCAATAAAAGAAAATATTTTTTTTATTTTATCACAATGTATTTTTATAGTCAATCTAATAATGATTAATATATTCTACGAAATTTCTTATTTCAAAATGAAAAATCAATATTCTTTTTTAAAGGAAATTATTATTTTATTAAGAAATGAAAGTATTTTATCTATAGGAGATATCAATTATATTATTTGTGATGATCCATTTATTTTGGAAATGAATAATAAATATCTCAAAAAAAATTTTTATACAGATGTTATTACTTTTAATTATACTGAAAAAAAATATATATCAGGAGATATTTATATAAGTTTTGATCGTGTTTTGGATAATTCTAAAAAATGGCATCAGACTTTGATCAATGAATTAAAAAGAGTCATGATACATTCATTGTTACATTTATTAGGATATAATGATGATCAGGAAATACAAAAAAATATCATGAAAAAAAAAGAAGAATTTTACTTAATTTTATTTCAATAAAAAATATTATCAAATGTTTTCTAGTATATATGATGTCATTGTAGTTGGTGGAGGTCATGCTGGATCAGAAGCAGCATCCGCATCTTCTAGAATGGGCGCAAAAACGTTGCTTATTACTAGTAATTTACAAACCATAGGACAGATGTCTTGTAATCCAGCTATAGGAGGAATAGCAAAAGGTCAAATTATTAGAGAAATAGATGCTTTAGGAGGATATTCTGGAGTAATCACTGATTATAGTAGTATTCAATTTAGAATGTTAAATAAATCAAAAGGACCTGCGATGTGGAGTCCTAGATCTCAATGTGATCGAAGATTATTTTCTTATTATTGGAGACAATTTTTAGAAAAAAATATCAAATTAGATTTATATCAAGATACAGTGATTTCTTTAATTGAAAATAAATATCAAATTCAAGGAGTACAAACTTTATTAGGATTGGAAATTAAATCAAAAACAGTTATTCTGACAAATGGAACATTTTTAAATGGAAAAATATTCATTGGAAATAAAATAATAAATGGTGGAAGAATATCCGAAAAGGAATCCAAAGGAATAACAGAACAATTACATAAGTCTTTTGGGTTAAAATGTGGTAAAATGAAAACTGGAACTTCTCCTAGAGTTGATGGTCGGTTTTTAAATGACAAAAAAATGGAAACTCAATATGGAGATAAATATCCAAAAAGATTTTCATTTTTTCATAAAAAAAATAAATTTTTAAAACAAAAAAAATGTTTTATTACTTATACAAATGAAACCATACATGACTTTCTTCGAAAAAAAGTGAAAGAATCTCTGATTTTGAAATCAATTAGAGGAATAAGTCCTAGATATTGTCCATCAATAGAAGAAAAAATTTACAGATTTCCTAATCAAAATAGACATCCTATTTTTATAGAGCCAGAAGGATTAAATACAGTAGAAATGTATATTAATGGATTTTCTACTTCTTTTTCAGAAAACATACAATATGAATCTTTAAGAAAAATAGAAGGATTAGAAAATATTAAAATATTAAGACCTGGATATGCTATTGAATATGATTACTTTCATCCAGAACAATTAAAAGGAACATTAGAAAGTAAAATTGTGGATAATCTTTTTTTTGCTGGACAAATTAATGGAACAACTGGTTATGAAGAAGCGGCTGGTCAAGGTTTAATAGCAGGAATTAATGCTTATTTAAAGGTATATCACAAACCACCTTTAATTTTAAAAAGAAATGAAGCATATATTGGAGTTTTAATAGACGATTTAGTAACAAAAGGTACAAATGAACCATATAGAATGTTTACATCAAGAGCTGAATACAGAATGTTATTGAGACAAGATAATGCAGATGAACGATTAACTCATATAGGATATAAAATAGGGTCTGTTCCTATTCGTTATATGCAAATAATAAATGAAAAAAAGAATAAAATCAATCAATGTTTACATTTTTTTCAAAAAAATTATATCCAACCAAAAATAATAAATCCTATTCTAAATAAGAAATCTTCTTCTCAAGTAAATTGTAATAAAAAAATAGATACAATATTATCTCGTTCTGAAATTAATATAGAAGATATGAAATCTATTCCATTTATAATGAATGAAATTATAAAAAATAATTTTAATAACGAAATATTAGAACAGGTTTCTATTCGTGTCAAATATAAAGGGTATCTTGACAAAGAAAAAGAAAATGCAAAAAAATTATTGAGATTGGAGAATATTCGAATTCCAAATAATTTTAATTATAACAAAATTCATTCTTTATCTATAGAAGCTCGAGAAAAATTAGAATATTATAGACCAATTTCATTATCTCAAGCTTCAAGAATTAGTGGTATATCGCCTTCAGATTTAAGTATTTTATTATTGTATATGGGAAGATGAAATGACCTATTAATCTAAATTTCTTTTTTTTGTTATAACAAATAAATCTTCATCTTTTTTTTTCATATAAAATTTCTCTCTTGCGTATTTTTCAATATACTCAAGATCCGTTTGAAGTTTTTTTAATAAAATTTTTTTTATATGTACTTTTTTTTTAAATATTCTTTACTTTTTGTCATATTATCGATGTCTTTACTAAATTTGTAATGTAATAATAAAGAGTTAGTATCAAAAAAAGATATCCATATAAGAAACATGATACTCATCCAAAAATATTTATTTTTAATAAGTATTTTTATTTTTTTTTTCATCAAAATATGTTTGAAACACATGTATAAAATAGGTAATAAACCAATAAAAACTAAATAAAGATAAAAATATGATACACCAAAAACCAGATATAAATATTAATAAAAACATTAAAAATCCCAAAAATTTAATTATCATTATGTTTTTTTGATAAAAATATAAAATGATCAAAATACAGTATTTTTTTTGATTTTTCAATTCCATGAAAAAAAAATATAAATATGACATACAGAATAGAAAAGGACGCTTTAGGAAAAGTTCAAGTTCCGAAAAATAAATATTGGGGAGCGCAAACAGAGAGATCAAGAAGAAATTTTAAAATTGGTAAAAAATCATCTATGCCAATAGAGATTATTTATGCTTTTGGACTTTTAAAAAAAGCAATTTCTTATGTTAATTTTAAATTAGGTTTTTTGTGTAAAAAAAAGAAAGATCTCATATCTTTAGTTTGTGATGAAATTATAAATGGAAAATTAGACGATCAATTTCCTTTAGTTATATGGCAAACTGGATCTGGAACGCATACGAATATGAATGTAAATGAAGTTATATCTAATAGAGTAAATGTTTTGATAGGAAAAAATATGGGAGATGAAAAACCTTTTATTCATCCAAATGATGATGTAAACATGTCTCAATCATCTAATGATACTTTTTCTACAGCTATGCATATAGCTTCATATAAATTATTAGTAGAAAAAACCATTCCATCTATAGAAGAATTAATGAATAATTTAGAAAAAAAAAAAAATTCATTTCAACACATTATAAAAATAGGAAGGACTCATTTAATGGATGCCGTACCTATTACTTTAGGACAGGAATTTTCTGGGTATGTGTCACAAATCAAAAATGGATTAACATCTTTAAAAAATTCATTAAATCGTTTATTGGATTTACCTATAGGAGGTACAGCAGTTGGTACAGGATTAAATGCACCACATGGTTATGATCTACAAGTTGTTGAAAAATTAAAATCTGAAACCGGATATCCATTTAAAGTTGCAAAAAATAAATTTGAATCTTTATCATCTCATGATGCCATTGTAGAAAATCACAGTTCTTTAAAACAAATAGCTGTTTCTTTAATCAAAATATCAAATGATATTCGTTTTTTAGCTTCAGGTCCACGTTCAGGAATTGGAGAAATTCATATACCAAAAAATGAAACTGGTTCTTCTATTATGCCTGGAAAAATTAATCCTACTCAATGTGAATCTCTTATCATGGTTTGTACACAAATTATAGGTAATGATGTTGCTATATCCATAGCTGGATCTTCAGGAAATTATGAATTAAACGTATGCAAACCATTAATAATATATAATTTTTTAGAATCTGCTCTTCTCCTTTCAGATTCATGTACTTCTTTTTCATCTCTTTGTATTAAGGGTATAAAACCAAATCATCAAAGGATTAAAGAATTTTTAGATAAGTCCTTAATGTTGGTTACAGTTCTCAATACGCATATTGGATATGATAAAGCAACAAAAATTGTTCAATCAGCATATGCTAATAATAGTTCATTAAAAGATGAATCTATTCGATTAGGATATTTAAGTTCAGAAGAATTTGATAAAATAGTAGATCCATCTAAGATGATTTAATTTTAGAATTATCAAAAAATAGTTCATTTACATTTTTTTCAATAGTTATTGCCATTTTCTCTTCTGAGAGAGAATAAATTTTTGATAATACTTTTAATATGATACGTAAATTAGATGGATTATTTCTTTTTCCCCGTAAAGGATGAGGAGAAAGATATGGAGAATCCGTTTCTAATAAAATATTATTTAGTTTAATTTTATGTAAAAATGGAACTAAATTATTTTTTTTAAAAGTAACGATACCTCCAATGCCTAATTTCATTCCTAGGTCTACAATTTTTTTTGCTTGTTCCAAGGTACCGTTAAAACAATGGAAAACCCCTTTTAAATTAGGATTGTTTTCTTTTGAAAGAATATCAAAAACATAGTTAAATGCATTTCTACAATGAATCACTATAGGAATATTGTGTTCTTTAGCCCATTTTATTTGAATTTGAAAAGCATATTTTTGTTCAAAAAAAAATTTTTTTGATAAATGTAAATCTATTCCAATTTCTCCGATAGAAATGATATAATGTTTTTCGATACAATTCATTATATTATTCAATTCTATTTTTAGATTATCTGAATTAATATAATTAGGATGTAATCCTATCATAGGAAAACATATAGTTGGAAAGTTTTTTTTTAATTTTAATATTTTTATTATACTATTCTTATTTAAAGAAGGAAGTAAAATTCTATGTATTCCTTGAGACAATGATTTTTTTATTACTAATTTATAATCTTTTTGAAATTCATTCATATATAAATGAGCATGAGTATCTGTTATTTTCATAAAGTGATTATTAATTTTGATAATTTTTAATTTTAATTAAAAAATTTTTTTTTAATGAAAGCATATTTATTTCCTGGGCAAGGTTCTCAATTTATGGGAATGGGAAAAGATTTGTATGAAAGTAATTCTTTGGCAAAGAAACTTTTTCAATATTATAATGATATTTTGGGATTTCAAATAACATATATCATGTTTAACAATCCTAATAATATTTTAGAACAAACAAAATATACACAACTTGCACTATATATTTACTCCGTAATACAAATAAAAATTTCAAAAAAGTTTAAACCAGATATGGTAGCTGGACATTCCCTAGGTGAATTATCTGCATTAACTGCAATTAATGTTCTTTCTTTTGAAGATGGTGTGATGTTAGTTTATAAAAGAGCTTCTATAATGCAAAAAATTTGCAAAAGTTCTCATGGAATAATGGCCGCTATTTTTGGATTAGAAGATGATATGATCGAAAAAATTTGTAAAAAAGATAAAGGAATCATAGTACCTTCTAATTATAATTATAATGGACAATTAGTTATTTCAGGAGATAAACAATCGATGAAAAGAGTCTGTTCTATCTTACAAAAAATAGGAGCTAAAAAAATAATCTATCTATCTGTAGATGGAGCATTTCATTCTCCAATCATGGAACCAGCAAGAAAAAAGATGGAAAGTATAATTAAAAATATTTCATTTCAAAATCCAAAATGTCCAATTTATCAAAATTTCAATGGAAAAGCAGTATATAGACCTAATGAAATAAAAAATAATCTCATCAATCAGTTAACAAGTGCGGTAAAATGGAAACAATCTATCCAAAATATGATTTTAAATGGAGCATCTTCATTTCAAATTATAGAACCAGGAAATATATTAAAAGGAATTGTTAAAAAAATTTTAACAAATATTGAAAAAAGATACAAAATTATTTAAAAATGTATCAATGTAAACATTTTTTTCATAGTCATGGAAAATTATTATTAACAGGAGAATATCTTATATTGTATGGAGCTTTAGGTTTAGCTTTACCTACAATTCAAGGACAATCTCTTTCTATTTTTGAGAAAAATATACCTTCATCTTCCAATTCTATTTTACATTGGATCAGTTTTGATAAAATAAATCATATTTGGTTTGAAGGAATTTTTCAACTTCCTTATTTAGATATTTTTTATAATACGGAAAAAAATATTGCTGTTCGGTTAAAAAATTTATTATTAAAATCAAAAAAAATTCGAAAAAATTTTCTTGTAAATTCACTTGAAATAACTGCTCATTCAAAATTAGAATTTCCTCTTGACTGGGGTTTAGGTAGTAGTTCTACTTTAATAAACAATATTTCCAAATGGGCTAAAATCAATCCCTATATGTTGATAGGACCACCTTTTACAGGAAGTGGTTATGATTTAGCTTGTGTATCAAATTTTAAACCAATATTTTATAAAATTGTAAATAAAAAACCATATATTAAACCTATAGAATTCAATCCACCATTTAAGGATAAATTATTTTTTTTATATCTTAATAAAAAACAAAATACTAGTGAAAGCATTCGATTGTTTTCTTCAAAAAGTTTTATTCATAAAAATAGTATTAATTTAATATCTTCTATTACATTAAAAATTACATTATGTAAAACTTTAAAAGAATTTGAAGATTTATTGTTGAAACATGAAATGATTATATCTAGAATATTAAATATTCCTACTATTAAAGAAATATATTTTCCAGATTACTTAGGACTCGTAAAAAGTCTCGGAGCTTGGGGTGGAGATTTTGTTCTGATAAGTTCTAGAAAAGGAATGAAAAAATATTTTTCTCAAAAAGGTTTTCATACTATTATTTCATTTGAAGAAATGATCATTTAAAAGATCATTATATTTTATTTAATTTTATGGATCTTTAAAAAATTATTTTATTATGTGCGATTTTGTTGATATTGATATCAATGGATCTACTTATCAACTACCTGTAGTTAATGGAATTTATTCTAATAATAAAGCTATTAATATTTCAAAATTAGTAGAAAATACAGGTTTTATTACTTTTGATCCAGGTTTTAAAAATACAGGAATTACTAAAAGTTCTATTAGTTTTATTGATGGTGAAAAAGGAAAACTTTTATACAGAGGATATCCTATTGAACAAATCATCGAAAAATGTTCATTTATAGAAACATGTTATTTAATTTTAAATGGAGATATTCCTAATTCGAAACAATTAGAATTTTTTTCTCAAAAAATAAAAAAATTTAATTTTCTTCATCCAAAATTTTATGAAATCATAAATCAAATTCCTAATTTTTATCATCCTATGGGTTTTTTATCATTTTTAACGCATATCATGACGGCTTTTACAAAAAGTAATTTGATCGAAGGGAACGATATTTACATAGATTTATTATCTAAATTTCCTTTATTAGTTGCTTTGATATATAGAAAAAAAATAGGTATTCCACCTATTTTATCAGATACAAATATTTATTATACGTCTAATTTGTTAAAAATGTTTTTCTCAGTATCAAATAAGTTGTATCATCATAATCCAATTATAGAAGATGCATTAGATAAACTTTTAATATTGCATGCAGATCATGAACAAAATTGTTCTACAACAACTGTTCGTTTATTAGGATCAGCTCATGTAGGTTTATTTTCTTCTATATCTTCAGGTATCAATGCTTTGTGGGGAAAACGACATGGAGGTGCTAATCAAGCTGTAATAGAAATGTTAGAAATTATGTTACAAAATGGATCTAACATAAATAAATGGATCAATAAAGCAAAAAATAAAAAAGATCCGTTTCGTTTAATGGGTTTTGGTCATCGTATTTATAAAAATTTTGACCCTAGAGCTGTTATTGCTAAAAAAGTAGCAGAAAAACTTATAGATAAATTAGGGATTCATGATCCAATTTTAGAATTGGCAAAAAAACTTGAAGAAACAGCGTTACAAGATTCTTATTTTCAAGAAAAAAAACTTTATCCAAATATTGATTTTTATTCTGGTATTATTTATCAATCTATAGGAATACCAAAAGAAATGTTTACTGTTATGTTTGCATTAGGAAGATTACCAGGATGGATAGCTCATTGGAGAGAAATGAAAAAAAATAACGATCCGATAGGAAGACCTAGACAAATTTATATAGGATATAAAAAAAGAAATATAGATAAATCCAATTAAATTCATAGTGCGGGCGAAGGGATTTGAACCCTTATGCCTAAAAAGGCATCAGATCCTAAGTCTGACGTGTATACCTATTCCACCACGCCCACATATTTGTATATTTATTTTAATTCAAAGGAAATATAGAATATAAAATTTCACGATTATTATTAATGATCTTGTATTCTGTATATTTAAATGAATCTTGAGAAACTAATTTAATCCATATTTTATATTTTACAAACCATTTTTGTTGTATAGATGGAAATCCTTTTTTTAAATAAGCCGAAACGAATGAATGTATATGAAGTTGAATGTTTATATCATTTTCATATTTTTTTAAAATATTTTCTATGATAAATTCTAAACAGAAAATATAACTCAATGTATAATTTTTATTGTTATATTGAAATTTTTTTAATTCAGGTCGTACTCGATGTCTTGTAAATTCTACTAAGCCAAATTCATTAGGTGGTAGGATTTGATGTTTTGCTCTGTCTTTTTTCATTTTTTCCTTTAAATGATCATATAATTTCTTTTTTTGATCAGGATCTTCCATATCTATAAAATCTACTACAATAATACCTCCCATATCTCTTAATCGAAGTTGTCTAGATATTTCGGTTGCTGCCAATAAATTTATATTAAAAATATTGTTCATTCTTTCATATTCTGTACAATTTTTTTTCATATGATTGCTCATACCACTGTTTACATCTATTACATGTAATGCTTCTGTATGTTCTATAACGATATATGCACCATTTTCAAGAGGAACATTTTTTCCTAAAAAAGTTTGGATTTGTTTTTCTATTCCATATTTTTCAAAAATTGGAATCTTTCCTGGATCAAATTGTATTATACTAGTTCTTTTTGGAGAAATTAAAGATAAATAGGAATGAATTTCTTTACATAGAAAACGATTATTACAATAGATAAATTTAAAATCATCATTAAATACATCTCTCAAAAAAATATGAGTTTTATTTGTTTCACTTAATATACGTACTGGTGGTTTTTTGACTAAATTTGTTATGACATTTTCCCATTTTTGTATCAAAAATGTGAGTTCTTGATTAAGATTTTTTTCTTTTTCATATACTGAAGCAGTACGAATAATTACTCCAACATTTTTAGGTTTAATTTTGTCTATATAAGAGAACAACCGTTCTTTTTCTTTATTATCCTTTATTTTTTTTGATATAGATATTTTTTCGGAAAAAGGTATTAAGACTAGACTTCTTCCGGGAATACAAATTTTAGAAGTAAGTTTTATTTTTTTATTTGAAATAGGTTCTTTTGCAATTTGAACTAATATTTTTTGTCCAGAATATAATATATCGTCTATTGAAATTTCTTTTTCTTCTTTTTCACATTCAAAATTTATATGTTCGTTTCCAATATTTTTATTTTGACATGAAAATGGAATTGATTCTGCAGAAATAAAATAAAACATATTTTTTATTTGATATCCCAAATCACTATAATGTAAAAAACCACATTGTGAATTTCCTATATCAACAATAGCTGCATTCAAACCATGTAAAATTTTTTTTACTATTCCTAAGTAAACATCCCCTACAGAAAATTTTTTGTTTAAAATTTCTTTATGAAGTTCTACAAGTAAACCATCTTCTAGAAGAGCTATTTTTACTTCTTGTTCTTCTACATTTATAATCAATTCTTTATTCATACATAAAAAAAAGAAAAAATTATTGTAATATTAGAATAGATAATTTTTTTTGAAAAAATTTTACTTTTTTTTATGCCTATTTTTTCTATTTCTTTTTTTTCTTTTATGAGTAGCTATTTTTTTTCTTTTTCTTTTTTTTCCGTTTGGCATCATTTTTATATATTATTGTAAAAAATTGTTATTTTTCAATAGGAACATTTTTCTTTACCAATTCAGTAAAAGATTTCGATGGTTTAAAAGCCGGTATATTATGTTCTGGAATAACGATAGACATGTTTTTAGATATATTACGACCTAGTTTTTTCGCTCGATGTTTAATAATAAAAGAACCAAAACCTCTTAAGTAAACATTTTTTCCTGATGTAAGACTTTGTTTAATTTTTTTCATAAATACTTCTACTACTTTTTGTGTATCAATTCTTTCAGAACCAGTTTCTAATATGATTTCTGTTATTATATCTGCTTTTGTCATGTTAAATCATTATATCAAATAACAAAATTTAGTTTCTTAAATATACCAATTTTTTATAAAATTGCTTTAAAATTAAATATTCATGAATTTTTCTAAAAAAATAATAAAATGGTATAACAAAAATAAAAGAAATCTTCCTTGGAGAAAAACCAATAATCCTTATCATATACTAGTATCGGAATTTATGTTACAACAAACGAAAGTTTCAACTGTTATTCGTTATTATTCAAAATTCATAGAAAAATTTCCTACAATACAAAAATTGTCTCAATCAAATGAAAAAAGTATATTAAAATCATGGGAGGGGTTAGGTTATTATTTTCGAGGAATAAATCTATATTATTTTGCTAAAGAAATTGTTAATAATAAAAGAGGAATTTTTCCCAAAACTTATAAAAATTTAATAAAATATAAGGGAATAGGTCCTTATATTGCTGCTTCTATTTCTTCTATATGTTTTCAAGAAATTGTTCCTGCAATTGATACCAATGCTTATAGAGTATTTTCTAGGTTTTTTGGTATAAATCACAGTATAAATATTATTAAAAGATCAATCAAATTTCAATTTTTTGTTACTAAAATGATGGATTCAAAAAATCCGGGTATTTTTAATCAATCCATTATGGATCTTGGTGCTATGGTTTGTACTATCAAAAAATGGAAATGTGAAATATGTCCAGTTAAAAAATTTTGTTTTTCAAGAAACAATCATATTGTAAATAAATATCCTATTAAAACAAAAAAAAAAAATATAATTAATAATTTTTATTATTACATATATATTAATAAAGGAAAGAATCATATATGTTTCAAAAAAAGAGATTATAAAGGAATATGGGGTGGTCTTTATGATTTTCCTTTGATTAAATCCAAAAATTGTTTAAATATTGATGATTTAAAATTCAAAGTTTGGAATAAATTTCGAATAGTAATACCAAATAGATCCATTTATCAAATAAAACATAAATTAAGTCATATAAATTTATTCATCAACTTTTTTTGTTATAAAATGTTAAAAAATTTTGAAAACAATATCTTATACAAAAAATATTTTTTTATCGCATATGATAAAATGAAAAACTATCCATTTCCTATTCCTATCATTTCTTTTTTAAAACATCAAAGAATTCTATAATTTATTTTATGAATATTTTATATTTGATTTCTTGTTTTTTATGAATATTAATATTGATACTATGTTCTACAATGATATCTGGATCAGATCCCATTTTTTTTTGTATTGATAAACAAACTATTACCAAAAAAATAAAAAATCATATTCATAAAAGAGATAATATTTTAAAAATTATTAGAAATAAGAAAAACGATTAGATACTATATTCATTTGTAATCATTTTTTTTAATGTAAATATTGTTTGATTCCCTTTTTTTTGAAGAAGAGATTTTTTTAAAAAAAAATATATTACAATGTATAACATAATTGTGATTCCTATTTATTTTTTGTCAAAGTAATATTTATTATTTTTATTTTGTTTTTTTTTGGAGAAATCATTCCTAAAATATATGATAGTCACAATACTATTTGTGTTTCAATATTTATGTCTAAATCATTATTTATTATTGAAAACATATTACATTCTATTATTAGAATAAGGATATGCATTTCAAAATTACTAGAAAAGAAAATCATGAAAAAAAATCATTTGATATTTATTAATTATTTTTCAAAATCTTTGAAAAGAACATATACATAAAATATTGAATAATATCAGTTTTTATCTAGAATTATTGATTTTGTAAAAAAAAATTCATTGTATTAGAACTCCTAGGATAGATATGTTTTCTTTATATAAAAAAAATCAATTTTTTCATGTATTAAAATTAGTTTGTTATCTAAGATATTTTCACAAACCTATTTATCAAAATAATATAGATGATATAGAAAGTATTTTATTTTTCAAAAATTTATCATCATTTATTCATATGAAAAAAATTTTATTGGAATCGATTAATATATCTTCCTTTTTTTGTTCCAGAAAAAAAATATATGATCTTTTAAATGATTTTAAGAAAAAAACATACATCTAGCAATAGTAGTTTATAATAGTATAAGTACTTGAATATTAGTTTTTATTGAAGATTTTATTGAAAAAATGGTAGGTGATATTATAAATGAATTTGATGAAGAATATTTATCATATTCAAAATTGAATCAAAACGATTATTTATTTTATGGAAAAATTTCTTTTAATTAATTTGTATCAAATTATGAAAATTAAATAAGAATTATATTTTGAAAAAAAAATGTAATGAAAATATTTTAGGGAAGGTTGTTATGGGTATCAATCAATATTTTCCTAAAAAAAAATATTAATTTTTTCAATTATAATTTTATTATTATAAATATTGATAATTAAAAAATTAAAACAGTAGAAGTAGTAAAAAACAAAAGTTAATTCAAGTTTTGAAAAAAAATGAAAAGAATAAACACTATATTAAAGTACATATTTTTTTGTATTTTTTTAGTAATAATAGTTTATTTTTCTTTTTTCTTTATCAAAAGACATCCATTTCATTCATTAGAAAATCAATCTATGAATGAATTGAATTATGCAAATGAGCTTTTATCTAAAGGATTAATCAAAGAAGCTTTGAATGAAAATAAGAATAAAAAAATACGTGGTTTTTTGGAAATAATGAAAAAATATCCATATACAAAAGCAAGTAATATATCAAAATTTTATGCAGGGATTTGTTATTATAAACTGAGAAAATATCAACAATCTATCAATATGATGAACCATTTTTCTACAAATGATGAATTTTTATCTTCTATGAAATATGGATATATAGGGGATTCTTTTATATATATTAAAAAATATAAAGAAGCTATAAAAAATTATATGCAAGCTGCAAAAATTAAAAAAAATGATATTACTACTCCCATTTATTATTATAAAATAGCATTATTACATTTGTATATGAAAAAATATAAAAAATCTAGATTTTTCTTGGAAAAGATATACAAACAATATCCATTCTTTTTATATAGAAAAGAAGTGGAAAAATATCTTGTATTTATCCAAAACAAATCATAAATATCGAGTTTGAATATATTTCTTTGTTGGTTTTTTATTTTTTTCTATCTATAAAAAATAAAAAAAACGTAAATTTCAAAAAATTACTAAAATATATATATTTTTCGATGATAAATTTTTGTTAAAATATTTATTGAATTGATTAATGTTTTTTTGTAAACAAAATTTTCAATACTCAAATATTTAGTAAGGATGCATAAGTTTATTATTACAATAGTATTTTTTATATTATTTAAAATATGTAAATAAAAAATATTTTTTGATCCATCTTTTAAAAAGAATACAAATAAAAATGATGTTATTTATTTATTTTTTTCATAAAGATTTTGAACAAATTTAATGAATAAATCCGTACATATTTTACCTTTAAAAATAATTAATCAGATAGCAGCTGGGGAAGTAATTGAAAGACCATCATCCGTTGTAAGAGAATTATTGGAAAATTCGATAGATGCAAATGCAAGTAAAATTGATATTTTTATTGAAGATTCAGGAAAAACATTAATTCAATTAGTAGATAATGGAGATGGAATGAGTTTTTTTGATGCTAAGATGAGTATTAAAAAATATGCAACATCAAAAATAAAGGAAACGAATGATCTTTACCATATTAGGACAAAAGGATTTAGAGGAGAAGCTTTATTTTCTATAGCATTAGTTTCTCAATTAGAAATACAAACTAGATATAAAGGAAACTCAATAGGTTCTTATATGTTTATTGAAGATGGAGTTATAAAAAAAGAAATATCCATAAGTATGTTAAAAGGAACAAGAATATCCGTAAAAAATATTTTTTATAAATTTCCTGCCAGAAGAAAATTCTTAAAATCATCTCGTATAGAACTCAAACATATTATAGACGAATTTTATAAAATTGTTTTATCTCATAGAACGATTTCGTATCGTTTTTATCATAACAATAAAATGTTATTTCTTTTTAAGAAAGAATCTTTAAAAAAAAGAATCAAAGAAATTATCAAAAATAATAATAAAAATTTGAAATTTGTTTCGATCAACAGAGATCAATTTTTTGTAGAAGGATATTTCAGCATTCCGGATAATGATAAGAAAAAAGGTGATCAATTTATTGTTGTAAATAAACGATGTGTAAATTATTCTTTAATACATAATCACATTATTCGTTCTTATGATGGATTTTTAAATAAATTTAAAACAATTTCTTATTTTATTTTCATTTATATCAATCCAACTTTAGTAAATTGGAACATTCATCCTTCTAAAAAAGAAGTGAAATTAGAAAATGAAAAAATAATAAGTGATGAAATTTATAGAGAAATAAAAAAAAATTTGTTTAATCAATATAAAATAAATCATAATTTAGAATTGAATCATTCTAATATTGCTTTTCATTATAATTTTTTTGAAAAAAATTGTATAAATTATAATAGTCATTTTCATATAAATGAATTTTTTATTAACAATATTTTAATAAATAAATCAATATCAAATTTTATTTTGGATGAAACAAAAATACGATCATTTCAAATAAATAAAAGATATATGATATTTACTTACGAAAAGGACATCATGATATTATTAGATCGATATAGAGCTAGTCAAAACATATTATTTGAATTTTTTTTAAAAGAAAAAAAAATTGTAAGTAAACATTTATTTTTTCCTATTGAAATAGGGAATACATACAATAAAATTTTTATATTAAAAAATATTAAAGATGATTTAGAAAATTTTGGTTTTCGTTTGTATTTTTGGAATAAATCTGTTTATTTATACTCAATACCTGAAAAAATAGAAAAAAATATGTTAAATGAAATTTTTCAAAATATATTACAAAATAATTTTATTAAAGGTGACCATAATAATAAAAAAATCATTATTCGGTCTATTACTGAATCGGCCTCGATAAAGTATAAGGAAAAATGTCATTCTCATGTAAGAAAATCTTTAATCAAAGAATTATTCTCTTGTGATAATCCATTATATACATTTTCTGGAAAACCAGTTTATTTTATTTTTAATAAAAATTTTTTTTCAAAACTTTTTGAAAAGTGAATGGTTCTACAACAAATTTTAATTCATATGCTGTTAAACATTTAATTAGTATTAATATACTTGTGTTTACAGCTAGCATTGTTTTTCCTCATTATAGAATAGAAGATATATTTTCATTATATCATCCTATTGATGATAGATTTGAATTATATCAAATATTAACTCATATGTTTTTACATTCTAAACGTGTGTTTTTGCATATATTTTTTAATATGATAGCTTTATTTATGTTTGGAGGACAGATAGAAACAGTACTAGGAGTAAAAAAATTTTTATTTTTGTATTTTTTATCCGGTATATTCGCAGCATGTTTTCAAATATTTTTTAATACTGGAGCAATGTATTATTTTATAAATATTTTAAATTTATTGAAAACAAAAGAAATTTTAACTTATTTATATGATAATGGAAAGATGAATTTTTATAGTTATATGTACTCTCCTATGATGGGAGCATCTGGTGCTGTTAGTGGTGTAGTAGGAGCTTTTGCAAAATATTTTCCAGAACAAAAAATTTTTATTATACCTTTTCCATTTCCAATATCAATTAGAAAAGCTATTATAATTTTCATCTTTGGAAGTCTAATTTCCATTATTTTTGATTTAGCACCAGGTGTTGCTCATTTTGCACACATTGGAGGTCTTTTATCTGGTTATTTAATCGGATGTTTTTTTTATAAAAAATAAATTTTTTATTTTTTATTTATTTTTTCAGGAACAAATGTAAAATATAAAAGAATCATAGAAGAAAATAAAAAAAATAGTGGTAAATAGGAACTTTTTTCTTCTATTGTTTTCATTGTACGATTCCAACGTATTTTCCAACTTAGTAAGTACAATGGGTTATTTTGATTCCAATCAATACTTAACCATATGAAAATTGGTTTTCCTACTATATGATCTTCTGGAACAAAACCCCAATAGCGTGAATCATAAGAATTATGTCTGTTATCACCCATTACAAAATAATAATTTTTTTGTACTCGACAATATTTTTTTGAATTAATATTTACATATTGAATTTTTTCATAATGAGATATTTCATTATATATATGAGAATTTTTGGATTTAAACTCTATTAAATCTCCTTTTTTAGGAATATACAATGGACCATAGTTATCTATATTCCAATTTGGATTAAAAAATATATTTTGTTCTTGAAAAGAACATGGTATTATATTTTTTTGAATAAAAATTGTATTTTTAAATATTCTTTTCATTTGAATCACACTATTTTTAGTTAACATTATTTGATAATAATACATATCATCTTTATTCCATACTAGATTCAAATCTTTAATATCCATTTTATGATTCAAAAATTTTATATTTAGAGGTCTATGAAATGTTTGTATTGTATAAGATTGTTGTTGATTGACTATTTCTTTTTCTTTTTTATTATTAATGAATAAAATTCCATTTTTCATAAACAATAAATCTCCAGGAAGACCTACACAACGTTTGACATAATGATCTTTTTTATCTATAATATTATGTTTGATATCTTTTGGAAAATTAAAAACAATCATATCATTTCGCCTAATAGGATTTATAGAAGGAAAACGAAAATAAGGCCATTGAAAAAAAGATAAATAAGATGTCATATTATTTATCAATTGATTATGAATAAATGGAATAGAAATAGGAGTAATTGGTAGTCTTAATCCATAATGAATTTTACTAACTAATATTAAATCACCTACTAATAATGTTTTTTCCATAGAAGAAGTAGGAATAATAAAAGGTTGAATTATATAAGTTTGAGTAAAAAATGATAAAATTAAAGAAAAAAAAAATCCAAAATGGGACCCTGTTTTTATTTTTATAGGATTTGTATTTTTTATAAAATTAATATAGTAAATATAAAATATACTAATAGATAACAAACATAAAATAAAAATGTTGAATTTTTTTTTTTCAAAAGAACGAATTAAATCCATCCAAATAGTGATAAATAAAATAATACTTGTTAAAGGATGAAATAACAAAAATAACCAAAATATAGATTTTTTATATATTTTTATATGTATAAAAATATTATAAATAGGAATACAAATCTTCCAAAAACTAATTCCAAATTTTCTATAAAGTCGGAATGTACCTAACGTATGAATTATATTTTCAATAAGTAGAAAAATACCACTGAAAATAAGATATTGAATCATAAAAAAAATAACGTTCTATTTAATTACCATTTATTTTTAAAACTTCTTTCATCGAAAAAAAACCTATTTTATTTTTAATCCATTCAGCTGCTATAACTGCTCCTAAAGCAAAAGAATTCCTATTGAATGATTTATGTTGTATTTTAATATCATCTATGTTAGAATGAAAGGTTATAGTATGTGTTCCTACTTCTTCTGAAAACCTTTTTGAAATTATCGAAATACAATCATGATTATTACTTTTTCCTAAAATCCAATTTTTTTTCATATGACTATTAATAATATCATTTGCTAATGAAATAGAAGTTCCACTTGGTTGATCTAATTTATTTTTATGGTGTATTTCTTCTATAGTTATTTTATATTCATTAGAATATAAAGATAAAAGTTTTGATAATTTTCTATTAATTTCATAAACAATATTCATTCCAATACTAAAATTCGAAGAATAAAGAAAAGAACCCTTTTTTTCTTTACATATTTTTTTAATATCACCAATTTTATCTAACCATCCTGTAGTTCCACATACAGTAGGAATACCTTTTTCTATACAAAATTTAACATTGTTAAAAGCAGAATCTGGTTGGCTAAATTCAATGACTACATCTATATTTTTTAATATATGATTATGTGGAGACTGATCATAACATAATAATATACTATGACCCCTCATTTTTGCTATATTTTTCACTGCTTTTCCCATTTTTCCATATCCTATAATTGCTATATTCATAATACATTAGTATATTTTTATTAATAAATTCAAATATAAATTAATTTTTATTTTAAAAAATTATATAATTTTTTATATTTGTTCTGAATACCCACGTGGTGAAACTGGAAGACACGCCACTTTGAGGGAGTGGTATCTAAAATAAGATATGCTGGTTCGAATCCAGTCGTGGGTATATACTTATATAAGTAATCGAAATAAATCAGGATTTTTATTTAAATATTGAAAATGAACTCTATATAGTTTCATTTTTTTTATCAAAGATGAAAATTCATTTTTATTGGCTAATTCAATTCCTATTATAGCAGGACCTTCTTCTTTGGAAGTTTTTTTAGAATATGTAAAATAAGTTATGTCATCATTTTTTCCTAAAATATTATTAACAAATTCTTTTAATGATCCTGATCTTTGTGGAAATTGTACTATAAAATAATGTTTTTTTTCTTCATAAAGTAATGACCTTTCTCTTATTTCTTCTGTTCTAGTAATATCATTATTTCCTCCACTCAATATACATACTATTGTTTTTCCTATTATTTCTTTAGAATAAAAATCCAGAGCCGATATCGATAAAGCTCCTGCTGGCTCTGCTACTATAGCTTCTAAATTATATAAATCTAATATAGTAGTACATACTTTTCCTTCAGGAACTGTTTTGATATCATATAATATTTGATTACAAATACTAAAATTTAGTTTTCCTACTTTTTTTACAGATGCTCCATCTATGAATCTATCTATTTTTTGTAATTCTATTATTTTTCCTTGTTTGATAGAACAACTCATTGAAGGAGCACCCATTGGTTCTACTCCTATAATTTTAGTATTAGGACTGAATTGTTTAAAATAACTTCCAACTCCGGATATTAAACCTCCTCCTCCAATAGGAATAAAAATATAATCAATATTTAATTTTTTATTTATTTGTTGGATGATTTCTAATCCAACAGTAGCCTGGCCTTCAATTATTTTTACATCATCAAAAGGATGAATAAATACTTTGTTATTTTTTTTATAATCTTTGATTGCTTCATCGTGTACCGCATCAAAAGTATCTCCAGTAAGAATAATTTCAACATAATTTTCTCCGAACATTTTTACTCTTTCAATTTTTTGTTTAGGAGTAGTATTAGGCATATAAATTTTTCCATATATTTTTAATGCACGACATGAATAAGCTACTCCTTGAGCATGATTTCCAGCACTAGCACAAATAATTCCATTTTTTATTTTTTTTTGAGAAAGATTTTTTATTTTATTATACGCTCCTCTGATTTTATAAGAACGAATAATTTGTAAATCCTCTCTTTTTAAGAGAATATTAGCTTTATATTTTTCCGATAAAAAAAAGTTTTTTTGTAATGGAGTTTCATAAATTATATTGTTTAATAAATTTTTAGCTTTGATGATATTTTCACAAGAAGGATAATATCCTTTTAATATATTTTTCAATTTGTTAAAAAACCAATGAACACTAGTAATAAAATTGTATTATTCAAACATTATTTTTTATCATGTTTTTTTTCTGGTCTTAAATTTCGAATGATATCTCCTACTGACCATAATTCGCTATTTTTTAGTTCTTCTAATTCTTTTTTTAATTTTAGTCTATAATTTACATCAAGATTAGATTTAATAATTCTTTTAGCTTCTTTTCCTGATGATACTTCATTATATAATTTATGAAATATAGGTAATGTTGCATCTCTAAATTGTTTCCACCAATCTAATGCACCTCTTTGTGCAGTAGTAGAACAATTAGTATACATCCAATCCATACCTTTTTCTGAAACAAGAGGCATTAGACTTTGAGTTAATTCTTCAACCGTTTCATTAAAAGATTCTGAAGGAGAATGTCCTTTTTCCCTCAATATTTGATATTGTGCTGAAAATATACCTTGTATAGCACCCATTAAAGTCCCTCTCTCTCCTACTAAATCAGAATAAACTTCATTTTTAAAACTTGTTTGAAATAAGTATCCAGAACCAATACCGATACCAATTGATAAAGCTTTTTCTAAGCTTTTTCCACTATAATCTTGATAAATAGCATAACTAGAATTAATTCCTTTTTGTTCTTTAAAAAAACGTCTTAAACTAGTACCCGAACCTTTAGGAGCTACTAAAAAAATATCTATATTTTTAGGAGGATTTATTTTTGTTTGATTAAAAAAAGTTAATCCAAATCCATGTGAGAAATATAAAGATTTACCACAAAAAAGATATTGATATAATCTAGGCCAAAAATCAATTTGACCAGCATCGGATAGTAAGTACATGATTATAGATCCTCTTTTAGAAGCCTCTTCTAAAGAGAACAGACTTTCTCCTTCAATCCATCCATCTTGTAAAGCTTTCCTCCACGAAGAAGAATTTTTTCTTTGTCCGACAATAACTTGAAATCCATTATCTCTTAAATTTAAAGATTGTCCAGGACCTTGTACTCCATATCCTAATACAGATATAATTTCATTTTTTAATATTTCTTTAGCCTTTTGTATTGGAAATTCTTCTCTTGTAATAATATTTTCTTCTACAGATCCAAATTTAATTTTCATATTTTTTATAATTAATTATTTTTTTTCTTTTTCTAAAAAAGAAACATCTATTATTCCGATTAGTTTTTCAGTTAATTTTTTTAATTGAATGATTTCTGTCTTTTTACATTCTAAATCTAATATATATCGATTACATTTATTTTGAATAATTTCATATTTTTCCATATTTATATAATTGATTTTTAAATTTTTTCTATTTACAATAATCAGTATTCTACTTAATAATCTAATGTTATTTTCTCCTAATATTCTTATTCTAAATTGAGAATTATTATTCATTATAGATATATGATTATGAAATTTTTTCTTTTTTTTATGTTAAACGAATTTCATCTACAGCCGAATCGGAAGGTATCATAGGAAAAACATTATCTTCTTTTTTTACCACGATTTCTAACAGAAAAGATTTTTTGTTATATAAAGCTCTTTTCACTGATTTTTTTAAGTTTTCTCTTTTTTTTACTCTTTCAGATTTAATATTATAAGCATTTGATAATTTTACAAAATCTGGATTAATCAATTTTGTACAAGAATAACGTTTATTGAAAAATAATTGTTGCCATTGACGAACCATTCCTAAAAAATTGTTATTTAATAAAATAATTTTTATACAAATATTATTTTGTAAAATAGTACCCATTTCCTGAATTGTCATTTGAATTCCTCCATCTCCAACTATACAAATAACTTGTCTTTTTTTTGCACCTATTTTTGCACCTATAGAAGCAGGTAAAGCAAAACCCATTGTACCCAAACCTCCAGATGTTATTTGACTTTTTTTGTAAGTAAAATTAAAATACCTAGAAGCGATCATCTGATGTTGCCCAACATCAGTTACAAGAATTGCATTTTTTTTTTTGTATAAATTAATCCACTTTAAAACTTCTCCCATAGAAATGTTTCCTTTTATTGGATTTAGATCTTTTTGAATTATGATTTTTTCTTCTTTTTTCTTCAGAAAAAAAAATTTTTGAACCCATTTTTCATGATTAGATTTGTAAACGTAATAGATTAGTTTTTGTAAAGATTTTTTACAATCTCCTATAATTGGTATATGACATAATATATTTTTATTTATTTCAGAAGAATCTATTTCTAAATGAATAATTTTAGCTTGTTTTGCATATTTATTTATATTTCCTGTTACACGATCATCAAATCTCATTCCAATTGCAATAATAAGATCACATTGATTTGTTAATATATTAGGAGCATAATTTCCATGCATTCCTAACATGCCAACATATAAATGATGCGTACTATTCAAAGAACCCAATCCTAATAGAGTACTTGCTACCGGAATACCAGTTTTTTCAACAAATTTTTTGAATTCATCTTCTGAATTAGATAATACAACTCCTTGCCCTGTAATAATTAAAGGTTTTTTGGCATTATTTATTAAATGTGCTGCTTTTTTTATTTTTTCTTCTTTTATACATGGATAAGGTTTGAAATATTCGATTTGGTCAAAAGGTTTGTAACTAAATTTAGTTTTTTGAAATTGAGCATCTTTAGTAATATCGATTAAAACGGGTCCAGGACGTCCTTTTTTAGCTATAATAAATCCTTTTTGAATGGATGCACAAATATCTTCAGCTCTCAATACTTGCACATTCCATTTTGTAACAGAAAGAGAAATGTCTATAATATTTGTCTCTTGAAAAGCATCGGTACCCAATAAATGAGAAAATACTTGTCCTGTAATACACACTATAGGAGTACTATCTATTAAAGCATCAGCTAACCCTGTAATCAAATTTGTAGCTCCAGGTCCTGATGTGGTAAAACATACACCCACTTTACCAGTAACGCGCGCATATCCTTGTGCTGCATGAATGGAACCTTGTTCATGGCGCATTAAAATATGCGAAACTAGATTAATATAATCATGTAACGAATCATATATAGGCATGATAGCTCCTCCTGGATATCCAAAAATGTATTCTACACTTTCATTTAATAGCGTTTTTATTACTATTTCAGAACCAGAAATTAACTTTTTCATATCACTACAAATAATTTAACCTCTAAGTAATACATCCTTGAGAAGCAGAGGATACCATTTTTGCATATTTATATAAATATCCTTGATTGATTTTTAATAATGGTGCTTTCCATCGATTTTTTCTACTATTTATTTCATTTTCTTCTATTTCAAGATTTATAACGTTATTTTCTGCGTCTATTTCTATAGAATCACCATTTTCAATTATAGCTATTGTTCCACCTAATTGTGCTTCTGGAGTGATATGTCCAACTACAAATCCATGAGATCCACCTGAAAAACGACCATCTGTAATGAGAGCAATTTTCTTCCCTAAACCAGATCCCATAATATATGATGTCGGTTTTAACATTTCCGGCATTCCTGGTCCACCGATAGGTCCAACATATCTAATGACAATTACTGTATTTGGAAATAATTGATTATTTATAATATATTGATTCGCTTCTTCTTCTGAATTAAATACTATAGCTTTTCCACGAAAAAATTTACCTTCTTTTCCTGTTATTTTTGCAACTGATCCTTCTGTTGCAATATTTCCATATAAAATTTTAATGTGTCCATTTTTTTGAATAGGATTTTCTATAGGATAAATAATTTGTTTATTAAAATCTAAATCAGGAGCATTTTTTACATTTTCATACAATGTTTTTCCAGTAATTGTTAAACAATGACCTGATAAAATACCTTTTTGAATAAGATATTTGATAATAACAGGCATCCCTCCAATATGATTATGTATATCTTCCATTAAAAAATTTCCACTTGGTTTTAAATTTCCAATTACTGGAGTTTTTTCACTGATTTTTTGGAAATGGGTTAAAGAAAAATCAATATTTGCTGCTTTAGATATAGCTAACATATGTAATACTAAATTAGTCGATCCTCCTAAAGAAATAGCTAACTTTATACCATTTTCAATAGATCTTTTAGTTATTATATGTTTGGGTTTGATTCCTTTTTTTAATAATTTTTTTATATAATAAGATACTATTTTACATTCTTCTTTTTTTTCTTTACTTGTAGATGGAAAAGAAGATGAATATGGAAGCATTATCCCCATAGCTTCTAATGCTGAAGACATAGTGTTTGCTGTATACATTCCACCACAAGCTCCTGGTCCAGGACAAGATTTTTTTATTATATTTATATATTCTTTTTCAGTAATTTTTCCAGATTTTTTTTTACCTAAGGCTTCAAAAGAAGAAATTATATCTAATTTTTTTCCTTGATAGGAACCAGAAGAAATAGAACCTCCATATACTATAATAGACGGTTTATTTAATCTAAGTATTCCCAATAATACTCCTGTTATATTTTTATCACAACCAGGAATAGCTATGACTCCATCATAAAAATGGGATTGTATTGCAGTTTCAATACTATCCGCAATTAATTCTCTTGATGGTAAAGAATATTTCATTCCTGATGTTCCCATAGTAATACCATCACTTACTCCAATAGTAGTGATTTGTATACCTATTAATCCATTAGAAATTACTGAAGATTTGATTTTTTTTGATAATTGATTTAGATGAATATTACAAGGATTTCCTTCGTACCAATTACTAACAATTCCTACTTGAGCTTTACAAAAATCTGATTTTTTCATTCCTATAGCATATAACATAGCATGAGCAGCTGGTAATTGAGAATTTTCTGTTATTTCTTTACTAGAATTATTGATCTTATTTTTCATGAAATATTTTGTAAATTCAAATTCCTTTTTGAAAAAATCAAGTGAGAAGAAAATAAATGATTATTTTGATTAAAATTGAGTTGTAAATAAAAAAATTATATAATATGCAAAAATATAAAAAAAAATTATATTTTTATAATTTGAATGGTTTATTCAAAAATTTTTATAATAAAAAAATTAATATAATTTTTTTATCTAAGATATAACCCCTGATCCTATTAATTCATTATTAATGTACCATACAACAAATTGTCCTTCTGATATTGCGCATTGTAAATGGTCAAATTCGATAAACATACCTTTTTTCATCTTATGTAAAATTGATTTTTGTAATGGTTGTCTATAACGAATTTTACAAAATACATTCATTTTTTCTCCTTCAAATAAAATCAGATCATTTCTTATCCAATGAATATTTTCTTCATTAATAAATAATATTTTTCTATAAAGACCAGGATGATTTTTTCCCAATCCTGTATAAATAATATTTTGTTTGATATCAGTATCGAGAACAAATTGAGGAGATGAATATCCTCCTAAAGATATTCCTTTTCTTTGTCCTTTAGTAAATAAATGTGCACCTTGGTGGTATCCAATTAATTTTCCATCTGATTTTTTGTATTGTTTTTTTTTGGATAAAAAAAACAATTTTTCTTCTAAAGAAGAAAATGTAACTTTTTGATGATATATTGGAGAATGAGCACTTATACATATGATTTCTCCTTTTTTTAATGGTATTTTTTGTGATAAAAAATGAGATAAATTAATTTTTCCAATAAAACAAATTCCTTGAGAATCTTTTTTATTATAATTATTTAGGCCATTTTTTTTTGCAATTTTTCGTACTTGTTCTTTTGTTAATTTTCCTAATGGAAATAAAGATCTTTTTAATTGATATTGGCTCAGTTGACATAAAAAATATGATTGATCTTTATTTGAATCTATACCCATGAAAAGACGATATATTTTTTTGTTATTTTTTATTGTTGATTTTTTATATACATAATGTCCAGTAGCAATAAAATCAGCCCCTAAATCAATAGATAATTTCAAAAATAAGTGAAATTTAATTTCTTTATTACATAAAATATCTGGATTAGGTGTTTTTCCCAATTGATATTCTCGGTAAATATAATTTACTACATATTTTTTATACTCTTTCTTCATTTTTATAATTTGAAATGGAATATTTAATTGGTTAGAAATTATCATAGCATCAATGCTGTCGCTTTTCCATGTACAATTGATCAAATTCGTTTCATCCCAATTATCCATAAATAAACCAATTACTTGATATCCTTTTTTTTTGAGAATTAAAGCAGCTACACTAGAATCTATTCCACCTGAAAGCGCTACAACTACTTTTTTCATATTTTATTCAGAAATAGAAGTATTAACAAAACTGAAATAATGATGATCAGTTATTTAATGGATATTTTTTTTTATTTTTATTCATATATCGATTTTTTGAGAAATTTGATAATTTTTTTCACTATTTGAGTTATTATTTTTCTTTTCTTTTTTAAGAAAACATTTCTCTTACACGATCGAAAAAAGACTTTTCCGAATTTTTTGGGTGTGGAATAAAATTTTTATCTTGTTTGATTTTTTCAAAAAATTCTTTTTGTTCTTCATTGATTTTTTTGGGAGTCCATACATTAACATGTATAAACAAACTACCTCTTCCATATCCATCTATATTAGGTAATCCTTTATTTTTTAATCTAAGCGTTTTTCCTGATTGTGTACCAGAATCTATTTTGATTCTTGCTTTTCCATTTATAGTTGGAATTTCTTTTAATGATCCCAATATTGCATCTGGAAATGATATATATAGATCATAATGAAGATTATGTCCTTCTCTTTTCAGTATAGAATGAGGTTTTTCTTCAATTAAAACAATAAGATCACCAGAAATGCCTCCAAATGGAGCTTGATTTCCTTTTCCAGTAACTTTTAATTGTATTCCTTCTGTAATACCTGCAGGAATTTTTATATTGACTAATTCTTCTTCTTTAATTAACCCTAGTTGATTTGATCCTCTTGGTTTATTTTCAATATTTTTTCCAGTTCCAGAACATATATGGCAGTGAGAAGAGGTTTGCATTCTTCCTAGAATAGTATTAGTAATACGTATAATTTGTCCAGAACCATTGCAAGAAACACAATTTTTAAATTTTACTCCACTTGCAACTTTTAATCTTTTTACTTTTACTTTTTTTTCTACTCCATTCGCTATTTCTTCTAAAGAAAGTTTAACTCGAATCCTCAAATTACTTCCTTTTATTGATTGATGGCTATTACTACGACCAAATCCAAAATTTGAAAAACTATCTCCAAATGCATCAGCAAAAATATCACCGAAATTTGCAAATATATCTTCCATATTCATTCCTGATGAACCGCTACTACTATTTTTTATTCCAGAATGACCATATTTATCGTAAAGTTGTCGTTTTTCATGATTACTTAATACTTCATAAGCTTCAGCTGCTTCTTTAAATTTCTCTTCAGCTTTTTTTTTGTTATCTAAATTTTTATCTGGATGATATTTGATTGCTAGTTTTCGATACGCTTTTTTAATTTCATCAGAAGAAGCATTTCTAGAAATATCTAATATTTGATAATAGTCTTTTTGTATCATGAATAAAAAAAATTATCGTTATTTATACTCTTATTTTCCGGTAATAACTTTAGCATGTCTTATAACTTTTTCTTTTAATAAATATCCATTTTCTATAATTTCTATTATTTTTCCTTTTAAATCTTTTGTAACAGAAGGAATTTGAGAAACCGCTTCGTGAAAATCAGTATTAAATTTATCTCCTTTTTTGGTTTGTATTTTTTCCAATCCTTTTTCTTTTAAAACCTTTATAAGTTTTTCTTGTATAAGTAAAATTCCTTTTATTAAAAATTTATCTTTATATTTTTTTAATTCTTTAATTCCTCTTTCAAAATCATCTAATACAGGAATAATATCAACAATAATCTGTTCATGAATAATATTAAAAATATCAAATTTTTCTTTTTGAATACGTTTTTTATAATTTTCAAATTCCGCAAATAAACGTAGAAATTTTTCTTTTTCTTTTTCTAATTTTTTTTGAAAAAATTCAATACTTTCCGTTTTTTTTTTATTACATTGATTATTTAATTTGTTTTCGGAAAAATTATCTTTTTTTTCAACATTTTTTTGATTATTAGTATCCATAATATAAAAATATTTCACATAAATTTACTGATTTTTTCCAAAAAATATTATTATATCAATATGACTTTTTTTTGAGTTAATTTTTTAATAAAGAATTAAAATTGAAACATTTTCTAATAATATCTAACTTTTTATGAGCTATATTTTTTGCTTTATAAGCACCTGAAATTAAAATTTTTTCTAAAAAAGATTTTTTTTTCATAAAATTGAAAAATTTTTCTCTTTCATTTGCAAAATGTTGAATGATATATTCATATAAGGCTTCTTTAGCTTCTAAATACCCATAACCTCCTTTGATATACTTTTTTTTCATTTTTAGTACTTTACTTGAAGGTGCAATTAACTGGTATATTGATATAATAGTATTTATTTCGGGATTTTTTTTATCTGCTAATGATTTACTATCTGTATGAATATTCATTATCTGTTTTTTTAAATCATGATATGGAGAAAATATATTAATATAATTATTTTGAGACTTACTCATTTTTTTTCCATCTGTACCTGGAATAAACATCGTTTTTTTTTTTAAAAAAGCATTAGGGATCAAAAATACATTTTTACCTATTTTTTGATTAAAATAACCAGCTATGCGACGTGTAATTTCAATATGTTGTAATTGGTCTAATCCTATAGGAATAATTTCGGCATCATAAAGTAAAATATCAGAAGCCATTAATATAGGGTAAGTAAATAGTCCAACATTGATTTGACTTTTTTTTTTTTCTTGAATTGCATTTTTAAAAGCATGTGCTAAAGTAAGTCTTTGATAAGGAAAAAAACAACTAAGATACCATGCTAATTCGGTCACCTCTGTAACGTCAGATTGTCTATAAATAATACAATTTTCTATATTTAATCCAAAAGCTAACCATGCAGAAATTATTTGATAAACATTATTTTTAATATTTTTTATGTTTTCTTTTTTTATTAATGAATGTAAATCTGCTATGAATATAAATGAAAAATATTTTTTATTTTTATTAGCAATGGATACTGACGGTTTAATTACACTTAAAATATTTCCTAAATGAGGTGTACCTGTACTTCGAATTCCTGTTAATATCTTTTTCATATTAATTAAAATTAATTTTTTATTAATTTTTATTTTTTAAAGATTCTAGACCACCTATAATTTCAAGTATTTCTTTAGTTATAATGTTTTGTCTTTCCTTATTATAATCTAATATTAATTTTTTTTTTATATTAGAAGCGTTCTCTGAAGCTTTATGCATAGAAATCATTCGTAAAGTATTTTCTGCATAAGAAGAATCTAAAAATATTTTTTTTAACTTTAATTGTATAAATTTCGGTATCATATAATCTATGAAATATTCTTGATTAGGTTCTAAAATAGGTGGTATATGATCTTCTTTTTTTATTAAGAAATCACTAATAGAAATTGGAAGTATTTTTTCTACAATTGTATTTTGATTTAAAGAATTTTTTAATTTATTGTATATTACATATACAGAATGAAAATTTTGAAAAAAATAATTAATAATAGATTGAATAAAATTTGTATCATTTTTTAATGAAAATTTTTCAATGGAATGAAAAATATGTTTTTCATATTTTTTTGATAAAAAATCTATAACTTTATTTCCAATAGGAATAAATGAACATTGATAATGAATGCAACGATTATTTTGAATGATATCATCAATTTGATCAAATATTGATGAATTAAATGAACCACATAACCCTTTTTCAGAAGAAAAAACAATGAACAATTTTTTGTTCAACTTTTTATTTATAAAATATTTACTATTATTCCACGATTTATTTAATTTTTTAAAAAATAAAATATTTATAAATATAGATTTGATATGGTTCCAATATATTTGAATATGTCGTATTTTAATTTTTATTTTTTTCAATTTTACAACAGAAATCATTTTCATAGCATTTGTTGTTTTTATAACAGAGTCCATTGAAACAATTTTTCTTTTGATTTCTTTTGAATTTGACATAAAATAAATATTATTTTTCTACTAAATATTTTTTGATTGCTTCTAATGCGGTTTTTTCTAGTATTTTTTTGATTTTTTCATTTAATATTCCAATTCTTATAGAATCTAAAATATTTGTATATTTTTCATTTAATAATAAAAGATAATCTTTTTCAAAAAAAGAAATTTTTTCAATAGGAATACTTGTTAATAAATTATTAATACCAACATAAATAATTGCAATTTGATCTGCTATATCATATGGATTATGTGGTGATTGTTTTAAAATTTCCATATTGATTTTTCCTTTTTTTAAAATTTTCATAGTAGATGAATCTAAATCCGATCCAAATTTGGAAAAAGATTCCAATTCTTTAAATTGAGCTTGATCTAGTTTAAGAGTACTAGATATTTTTCTCATAGAATCAATTTGAGCTGCTCCTCCTACACGAGAAACCGATATACTTTCATTAATAGCAGGTCGAACTCCTGCATTGAACAAATCTTTTTCTAAAAAAATTTGTCCATCTGTAATAGAAATAACATTAGTAGGTATGTAAGAAGATATATCCCCTGATTGGGTTTCAATAATAGGTAATGCAGTTAAAGATCCTCCTCCATTTATTCTATCTTTTATAGAGTTAGGAATATCATTCATTTTTTTAGCTATGTTATTATCTTTTATTATTTTAGATGAACGTTCTAGAAGACGAGAATGTAAATAAAAAACATCACCTGGATAAGCTTCTCGTCCAGGTGGTCTTCTTAATAATAAAGATATTTCTCTATAAGAAACAGCATGTTTTGATAAATCATCATAAACAATTAAAGATGATCTTCCGGTGTCACGAAAATATTCTCCAATAGAAGTACCAAAAAATGGAGCATAAACTTGCATAGAAGCTGGATCCGATGAGCTAGAAAATACTATAATAGTATAGGACATCGCTCCTTCTTTTTCAAGAATTTTTTGAATTCTTGCTATTGATGAAGCTTTTTGACTAATTGCAACGTAAATACAATATATAGAATTATTTTTTTTAAAAAATTTTTTCTGATTAATAATTGTATCAATAGCTATTGTAGTTTTACCAGTTTGTCTATCTCCAATAATTAACTCTCGTTGTCCACGACCTATTGGAATCATAGAATCTATAAATTTTATCCCAGTTTGTAGTGGTTCATTTACTGGTTCTCTATAAATTATACCTGGAGCTTTTCTTTCTAAAGGCATTTCAAATAATTCACCAGATATTGGTCCTTTTCCATCAATAGGGTCTCCTAAAACATTAATCACACGTCCTAGCATTCCTTCTCCTACTTTTGATGTAAAAGTTTTTTCCGTTCTTTGTACTATATCACCTTCTTTAATATTTTTCGATGATTCAAGTAATACAATGCTAACATGATCTTCTTCTAGGTTTAGAATAATTCCTTTAATATTGGAATCAAATTCAACCAATTCTCCATAAAATGATGAATTAAGACCAAAAGCTCTTACTATTCCATCTCCTATTTGAACTACAATTCCATATTCAGATAATTTTGATTCAAATTGAAAATCAGATAATTTCTTTTTAAGTATGGACGCAATTTCGGAATATTTTAGATCTGACATGTATTTAATTTAATAACTTTTCACTTGAATTTTTTTTCAAAAATAACTAACTGACGTTTAATACTAAAATCTAATTCTTTATATCCTATTCTTAGTAAAAATCCACCGATAATAGATTGATCAATTTTATTTTTTACATGGAATGTCACTTTTTTATAAAAATCTACTTTTTTTAGAATAACTTGTTGAAGTTTTTCATTTATAGGAATAGAAGTAATAATAACACATTGTATTATATTTTGTATATTTTCTTCATATATTATCATATATCGTTTTAAAATATCTAAAAATAATAATTCTCTTTTTTGCAAAATTAAAATTTTTATAAAATGAAAAAGGAAAGGATTCAAACTAGAGTTTTTAAAAATTGATATCTTTTCATCAGAAGTTAAAAATGCATTATACATTATTTTTTTCATGAATTTTTCATGAGAAAACATCTGATATACTTTTTTTATTTTTTTATAAAAATTTTTATCTAACATGATACTACTTTCAAATAATATGAATGCATAATGTTTGATTATTTTTTCAAGAAACATGGTATTTTAAAAAAAATTTTTAATAAAATTTATCTAGAATTGAATTAATCAATTCTTCTTGTTTTTTATTTTTATTTAACTTTTTTTGCAGTATTTTTTTTGCTATTTCAATAGAAATAGATCCTATTTCATTTTTCAATTGATGGAATGCTATTTTTTTTTCTTTTGCAATTACTTTTTTTGCACTATTAACAATCTTTTGTTTTTTGATTAAACCTTCATTTTCCATTTTTTTTTTTATACGTATAGCTTCTTCTAAAAGATGTGTTTTTTCGATATAAGCACTTTTTAAAATTTCATTTTTTTGGATTTGTATTTGTTCTAATTCTACTTTTAATTTATCTGCTTTATCGATAGATATTCGGATTTTTTTTTCTCTTTTTTCAATAAAATCCATAATTGGTTTCCAAGCGTATTTAGATAAAAACAATATTAATATTGAAAATATAATGAAATGCCAAAATACCAATCCAAAAGAAGGAGATATTAAATCCATGACTTATTTTTTATTTAAAAACTGCTAATAATGCAGTTACTATTCCAAATAAAGCTGCTCCTTCAATCAAAGCTGCTACAATAATCATAGCATTTTGTATTTTATCGGATGATTCAGGTTGTCTAGCAATAGATTCCATAGCTGAACTTCCAATTTTTCCAATTCCTAATCCAGCACCTAAAACAGCTAAACCAGCTCCTATAGATGCTATTCCTGAATAAGTTAAATCTATATCCATCATAATATATATTTTTTATTTTTGTTGAATTTGTTTTTCATAATTTTTAATAGACATACCAATTAGTAAAGCAGATATTGTTGTAAAAATAAAAGACTGTAAAAACGAAACCATGATTTCCAATATAGATATAAACAAACTAAATGTAATGGAAAAACCAATTGCAAATATATTTTTAAAAATAAAAATAAGACAAATAAAACTTAAAATAATAATATGTCCAGCTGTAATATTAGCAAATAAACGAATTGCCAAAGTGAATGGACGTATGAATATGCCAATCAATTCAATAGGTATTAAAATCAACTTAATTAGTTTTGGAACATTTGGCATCAAAAAAGTATGTTTCCAATAACTTTTACTTCCATTAATATTAGTCACAAAAAACATTATTAGAGATAAAGCAAGTGTAATATTAATATTTCCTGTAACATTTGGAAAATTTGGAATAAGACCCATTATATTATTAATCAATATAAAGAAAAAAAATGTTAATAAGAATGGAAAAAATTTTTTATATTTTTTTTTTCCAATATATGGAATGGCAATTTCATCACGTATAAATAAAATTATTGCTTCAAGAAAAATTCCTAATTTCCATCTTATTTGATTGTATTTATAACGTTTTTTCATTTTCAAAAAAATAAAACATAAAATAATAGAAGATAAAAATATGGATGCTACATTTTTTGTCATAGAAAAATCTAAAGGTTTTCTATTACATGGAATTCCTTTTTTATCTATCAATAATTTTCCGTTTTTATTAGTGTTGTATATTTTATCAGAAAACATTTTATAATATCCATGTTTTCCTTTTATTACATTTGATTTAAAAAATGCAGTAGAAGTAAAAAATTCAAATCCATTGTTCCATAATACAATTGGTAAAGGTATTGATATTTTTTTATTCATTATATTGATTATAAGCCATTCATGGGAATCTCCTAGATGTTCAGTAATCACATTAGAAATATTCAATTTTTCTTTCTTTATATTATTATCTTTCTGATTTTCATTATTAGCAAATAATAAAAATTTTATAAAAAATAAAAACAATAGAAATTGAATTAACTTTTTTAAGTTCATTTACTTACATATACAATAAGAAAGTATTAAACAAATTTAATATTTTTTTTATAAAGGATTGTGAATATTATTAGAAATATGAACTTTATCATCATGTTTTGAGTTAATATAGTAAAAGAGTAAATTTGTATTTGATATTGTGATAATTATTTTATAATGAAGGAAGAAACAAAAATTATTCAAAATATTTTATCAGATCCTCTTACTGGATCTATTTCAACCCCAATATATCAAACTTCAACTTTTGTTCAAAAATCACCTGGTGTTCATAAAGGATTTGATTATACAAGAACGAATAATCCTACTAGAAAAATATTAGAAGATTTGATTACTAATTTAGAATATGGATATTCTAGTTTAGCTTTTTCTTCAGGTTTAGCTGCTATTGATTCTATATTCAAAATATTAAAATATGGAGATGAAATCATCGCTGTAGATGATATTTATGGAGGAACATTTCGTTTGTTACACCTATATAAAGAATTAGGTATACAAATTAAATTTGTAGATACAACTGATATACATAAAATCATATCATCAATTTCTGTAAAAACTAAATTGATTTGGTTGGAATCACCAACTAACCCAACTTTAAAAATATCTGATATAAAAGAAATAAGTAAAAAATCTAAAAAAATTAATCAAGATATTTTACTTGTTGTTGATAATACATTTGCATCTCCTGTTATTCAAAATCCTCTTCAACTAGGATCGGATATAGTAATACATAGTGCTACTAAATATTTATCTGGACATTCAGATGTATTAGCCGGATTGGTTACTGTAAAACATAAAAAATTATACGAAAATTTAAAATATATTCAAAATGCAACAGGAGGAGTATTATCTCCTATGGATTCTTGGTTAGTTATCAGGGGTATTCAAACTCTTTTTCTTCGTATTAAAAAACAATCTCACAATGCATTTCAAATTGCTACTTTTTTAGATAAAAAAAGAAGTTCTATTATAGATATTGTTTATTATCCAGGATTATCTTACCATAAAAATCATCTAGTTGCTTTAAAACAACAACGATATTTTGGAGGAATTGTTTCTTTTAGTCTCAAAAATGATTCGATTAATGCAGCAAAAAAAATAGTTGAATCTACTAAAATATTCAAATTAGCAGAAAGTTTAGGAGGAACAAAAAGTTTAATTTGTCATCCAGCTACCATGACTCACAAATCTATACCTAGTAAAATTAGAATTTCATCAGGTATCAAAGATTCACTTATTCGTTTATCTCTTGGAATAGAAAATGTTTCAGATCTTATAAAAGATCTTGAAGACTCTTTTTTACAATTAAAATAGTTTTTTATCTTTCAATAAAATTCCTATAGAACCTAGTTCTTCTCTTATTTTATCTGAAATGATCCAATTTTTTTGCATTCTGAAGTATTGTCGAATATGTTGTATTTTTTCAATAAGTATTTGTAATTTTTTATCTGAATTATTTTTTGTTTCATTTTGAATTCCTAAAATATGAAAAACAAAATAAATTATATAACTTTTAAAAAAATTAAAATAATATTTGTTCATATTTTCAATTGATAATGAATCAATAACACGTGTAGCTTGAAATAAGTAATAAATTAATAAAGGGATATTAAAATCATCATTAATGGCATAATAACATTTTTTAATCCATATAAATACATTAAAATTATTATTATTTTCTAACATGTTTTTTTCATCAAAACTTTGTAGTTTTTGGATAGATTCTATAATACGATTTAATCCATTTTTTGCGTTTAATAAATTTTTTTCAGAAAAATTTAAAACATTTCTATAATGAGTTTGTAAAATAAAAAATTTTATTACATTTGGTGAAATATTTTTTTTTTCAACGAGATCTTTTAATGTTATTGTATTACCTACAGATTTGCTCATTTTTTGTCCATTGAAAGTTAACATATTTGTATGCATCCAATAACGTGCAAAACAATTTTCATCATTATAGAAAGCAACTGATTGAGCAATTTCACATTCATGATGTGGAAATTTTAAATCTAAACCTCCTCCATGAATATCGAAAATTTTTCCTAAATATTTTGTGCTCATGGTTGAACATTCTATATGCCAACCAGGAAAACCAATACCCCATGGAGAGTTCCAATTCATAATATGATTATGAATTGATCTTTTCCAAAGACAAAAATCTTGATAACTGTATTTTTCATTAGAGAAATGAGTTTTTTTATTAAAAAGATTTTGTATTTTATTCTTGCTAAGAATACCATATGTATATAATTTCGTATAGTTTTTTAAACTAAAATAAATTGATCCATTTGATATATATGCTATTTTTTTACAAATCAATTGTTGTATTATATCTATTTGTTCTATAATATGTCCTGTTGCAGTAGGTTCTATATTAGGAGGAAGGAGATTTAATTTTCTCAAAAAATTATGAAAAGAAATAGTATATTTTTGAACAATCTCCATAGGTTCAAGACCTTCTATTCGTGATCTTTTAATAATTTTATCATCTTGATAGGATTGTCTATCATTTTCTAAATGACCAACATCAGTGATGTTTCTTACATAACGAACTTGATAACCTAAATGTTTCAAATACCGATAAACAACATCAAAAAAAACAAAAGTACGACAATTACCTAAATGAATATGATTATATACTGTCGGACCACAAACATAAATTCCTACATATTTTTTATGAATAGGATGAAAAATTTCTTTTTTTTTATTTATAGAATTATATATGATTAAATCATTATGATACATAGTACGTTGCTTTTTTCAAGATATTCGAATGTGATAGAAAAATTCTTCTTGTTTTTTTATATTCTTTTGAAAAGAGCCTGATAATTCAGTAGTTACAGTTATACTATCGATATCACTTATCCCTCTGGAATTTACACATAAGTGTTTTGCATTTATAACACAAGCTACATCTTCTGTTTTTAATATTTTTTTGAGGTAATTAACAATTTGAATTGTCAAACGCTCTTGTATTTGGGGTCTTTTTGCATAAAAATTGACAATTCTATTTATTTTAGATAATCCTATTAATTTTCCATTTGAAATGTATCCAACATGAGCTTTTCCAATGATAGGAAGAAAATGATGTTCGCAAGTAGAATAAACTGTAATATTCTTTTCTATTAACATATGTTTATATTTGTATTCATTTTCAAATACGGATAAATTAGATAAAGATTGGATGTTTAATCCACTAAACATTTCTTTTACAAACATTTTTGCTACTCTATTTGGAGTTTTTTTAAGACTATTATTATTCATATTTAAACCTAATGTTTTCATAATTTGAAAAAAATGTTTTTCTATTTTATGAATTTTTTTTTCATCGTCATCTATTAGGATATCTTTTTTTTTTTAAAAAACATTTTCACTATTCTTTTTTTGATTTTTTTTCTATGATCATACAATCATGATCCAAAATAAAGTTACGAAAACCATATTCTATTATAGAAATTTTATGTTATTTTTATTTTTTCTTGTTTCAAACAAAATGGTATTTTACATACAGGAATGGATATCATTTTATGTTGATTTTTTTTATGTAGTTTTTTATATAATTTTATTATTCGATGTTCTTTTTTAGAAACAAAATTATTTTGTTTATTTTCATTTATCATAGCCCATTCTAAATCTTTATAATTTGCTCCCAATTGATCTTCATCTGAACGTTGGTCCTCCCATAATCCATCAGTTGGTTTAGCTTCTTGAATTTCCCTTATAATATTGAGTTCTTTTGCAAGAATATTAATTTCACTTTTATAAAGATCAGCTATTGGATGAATATCTACAGCTCCATCTCCATATTTTGTAAAAAATCCAATTCCAAAGTCTTCTATTTTATTTCCAGTTCCAACTACTAAAAAGTTATTTATATTAGCGTAATAGTATAAAATTAACATGTATATACGAGATTTTAAATTAGCCAATGCTAACATATTTTTTTTGTTTTTTTTGTTTTGACTAATATTAGAAATAATATTTTCACAAAAAAAATCAAATAATGAATCTATATCTTTTTGTAAAAAACGAACATTAGAAAATTTTGATATTAAAAATTCAGCATGTTTTTGAGATAATGTTTTGTATTTTTTTTTCCCTATAATTATTTCTAATACTATTGTTGGATATTGAGTCATAGCTGTTAAATATGAGGTGACTGAAGAATCTATTCCACCAGATATTCCAACAATAAATCCATTTAATTTGGATTTTTTAATGTATTTTTTTAACCAGGATACAATATGTTTTATTATTTTTTTTTCTTTGATCATTTTTTCAATTAATGTTTTATTTTGTTTTCTTGAACAAAACTGTTTTTTATGTCTTTAATTCTAAATTTAGAAACTTCTACAAATAATTGTTCTGTAAGTATTGCTAAAAATGGAAAATGTTTAGCTTATATAGAAGAACATTCAGAGCAATATTTACATTCAGAAAAATTGCATAATTTTATTCAATATATTTTGGATATTTCTAATATTAATATTAAAAAATTAGATTCTGTATGTGTCAGTAAAGGACCAGGTTCTTATTCTTCTTTAAGAATAGGATCATCTTCTGCAAAGGGTTTTTGTATTTCTTTAGGTATTCCTATGTTGACAATGAATTCATTAACTATTTTAGTTCAAGAAATAAATATAAAAAATGGATTTATTATTCCAATGATATATGCTAAAAAAGGATTTTTTTATACTTCTTTATATAATAATTTTAAAAAAAGAATAAATTCGATTTCTATAAATAAATATGAAAAAAGTTTTTTTCAAATAACTAAAAATCATGAAAACATTTATTACATAGGAAACATAAATTTTCCAGAAAACAATGTTTCATTACTTCAAAAAAAATACTTTTTTAGTAATTTTCCATCTGCAAAAAATATGGCAGCTATTTCTTACATTAAATTTTGTAAAAAAGAATTTATTGATTTAGAAAAATATATTCCTATATATTTATAATGAGAAAAATTAGAATAAAAGATATTTTTGATTTTACAACTCCGATTATATTTATTTATATAATCATTTATTTAGGATGGAGTAAATTACATTATAAAATTTTTACAATAGAATTTTTAATAGGAATTATATCCTTTTTAAGTATTTTACATATTATTATTTTTTTTGGAAAACAAAATACAAGTAGTTATAAATCTATGACTTTTTTATCATTTATAATGCTATGTATTCCTATTTTATTTCATATTTTTCTATCTTTTTTTTGTAAAAAAGAAAATCATTTTTATGACGAAAAAATTTACTTATTCATAAGTTTAATTTTACATATGTTAGTTCGTATTACGTATTTTGTACGAATAATATATATAAAAATACATAATCCTATTTTCATATTTATTACTAGTTTTATTTTTCTTATTTTTTTAGGTTCTATATTATTAATGCTTCCAGCATCTACTACTGAAAAAAACATATCATTTATAGATGCATTATTTACATCTACTAGTGCCGTATGTGTAACAGGTTTAGTAGTCTTAGATACTTCTAAAGATTTTACTCATTTAGGTAAAATAATTATTTTAATATTAATAGAATTAGGAGGGTTAGGTATCTTAACTATCACATCTTTTATTAGTTATTTTTTTCGAAATGGATTTTCTTTTAAAGAATCTGTTTTTATTAGTAATTTTTTAAATATGAAAACAACAAATAATGTTCTTTCTTTCGCAGTAAAGGTCGTATTATTAACCATTTTATTAGAAGGATTAGGTACAGTATTAATATATTTTTCTATTAAAAATAGTAATAATCTAAAAATAGAAATCAATAATCCTATATTTTTTTCTATTTTTCATTCTATATCTGCCTTTTGTAATGGAGGTTTTTCAACTATGAGTAAAGGGCTTTATTCTTATTCTGTGAGATTTAATTATTTATTCCATTTGATTATTGCTTTATTATTGATATTAGGAGGAATAGGATTTAATATATTATTTAATTTTTTTACATATATATGGTTAATATTGAAAAAATATTTTTATAAAATTTTTAGAAATCAAAATATACGAAATCCTGTTCATATAGTAACTTTAAATACTCAAATCGTTGTGATTACAACTTTTTTTTTTCTTTTTTTTGGAACTATTTTTTATTATATCAGTGAATATAGTAATGCTATATCAGAACATTCTTCATTTTTTGGAAAGTTAGTTATTTCTTTTTTTTCTTCAGCTGCATCAAGAACAGCTGGATTTCATGTTATGGATATGAATACAATGAATCCAATAACTATTCTAGTTACTATTTTTTTCATGTGGGTAGGTGCATCACCTGCATCGACAGGTGGAGGGATCAAAACAAGTACTTTTGCTTTATCATTAATGAATATTTTTTCTTTATCTAAAGGAAAATATCGTTTAGAAATAAAAAAAAGAGAAATATCTTATGAAGATATTCGTTTATCTTTCTCAATTATTATGTTATCTCTCATTGTCAATTATATTAGTATTTTGATTATTCTATTTTTAGATCCTAAAAAAGATATTTTATCAATTTCATTTGAAGTATTTTCTGCTTTTTCAACAACTGGATTATCTTTAGGTATAACCCCTTATTTGTCTAATGGTAGTAAATTTGTATTAATTTTTCTTATGTTATTGGGAAGAATAGGAATTTTTAATGTTATGATTAGTTTATTAAGAAAAAATAGAATTCATTATCATCATTATTATAAATTTCCAAAAGGAAATATTATTATTAATTGATGATCACATAACATAAAATATGAAAATTGTAATTATTGGATTAGGAAATTTTGGAAGATCTTTAGCTATTAATTTAACTGATAATGGTCATGAAGTTTTTGGAATAGATCATAAAATGGAGAAAGTTAATTTATTAAGAGATCACATTGCTGATGTTGTATGCATGGATGCAAATAATGAAGAAGCTTATGACGTTTTACCAATACAACAAGCCAATTTAGGTATTATAGCTATAGGTGAAAATGAAGGTTCATCTATTGTTACAACTGCTATTTTAAAAAATAAATATAAACATCTTCGTATTATTAGTCGATCATTATCAAGAATACATGATACTATATTGGAAGCTATGGGTATTAACGACGTAATACATCCAGAACAAGATGCTGCTTATAGATTGACTAAACAAATATCCTTTAATTATGCATTAGACTATTTTAGAGTAGATAATGAGCATTCTATTGCAGAAGTATTTTCTCCTTCTTCTTTTAATGGAGAAAAAGTAAAAAGTTTAAAATTAACAAAAAATTATTCTGTATCTCTCATAACAATCATACGAGATATCAATAAAACTGAATATAAAAAAAATAGTTTAACAAGAAAAGTGATTGGGTTAGTAACAGGTGATACAACTATAGAAAAAAATGATGTTTTAACAATTTTTGGATCAAATAAGTCAATCATGAATTTTGTTAAAAAAATAAAATAAATTTAATGCAAACTATTTTTATATATGAGGATTTTTATAATTTTTACTTTCTTTAAAAAAAGGATTTCCTATAGGATATTGACAATATCTTTTTTTTTCTAAATTGAGAACCAATATATAAATAAATATTCCTCCTATCAATAAAAAGAAACCTATATCTTGTATCCAAAAATTTATTTTATGATTTATATCTGGAGCTATTAGATGATAAATATCGATATAATGGCCAATAAGTGTGATAAAAGATACAGTGAATACAATTTTTGAATTAATTTTATTTTTTTTGCTCATCAACAGAAAAAATGGAATGATAAAATTAGGTATTAGAATCCAAAAATGAATAAAATAATATAATTTTTCTCTCTTGATGAAATAATAAATTTCTTCTGGTATATTACCATACCAATATAAAACAAATTGAGAAAACCATAAATAAGTCCATAATAAATTACTTGAAAATAAATATTTACTTAAATCATGTAAGTGATTATTATTAAATAGTGGAAAAAAACCTTTTTTATTTAGATATAAGGATACTATAATAATCATTCCTATGCCAGTAGTTAAAAAATGGGATAATACATACCATTCAAATAATGAACTAAACCAATGTGGGTTTAATGACATGATCCAATCCCACGACATAAAAATAGATATTACAGAAAATAGTATGATAAACAAAACGGACATAAAAAATATTTTGTTATATTTTTTTATAGAAAACGATATATTCATTTTCTTAGATAATCTAGTTATTTGGAAATAAAAAAAATTAATAATTATTATATAAATAATGTTTCTGATGATAAAAAATGGTTTATTTAGAAATATTCTTTTACTCGCAATCATTTCATCATATTTCGATGAAGTAATATCATATACAAATGGATCCATCCAATGGAACATATGAATATTATTGGTAATACACAACATATGTATGAAAAAAATCATGGTAAATCCATAGGGAATAAAATGAGAAATTTCCTCCATAATAGGATGAATGATAGTAGACCATCCTGATTTTGAAACATTTTGTATTGTGAGAAATAAAAATGATCCTATAGATATAGAAATAAAATAAAAAATAGAAATGTAAAATCCATACCAAATACTTTCTTCTTTCAAGAAAGTAATAAAATTTTTTTCACTATCAAAAAATAGTCGATAACATTTATGAAATAAAATCAATAATAGCCCCAATATAATAATACAACGGATTATTTTTTTTTCTTTTTGAAAAAATAGACGCATTTTTTTATTTATTTTTTAAATACATGACATATTCAGATGTTTTCCATCGATCAATTTTATTTAATTGAGATGCATAAGAATTCATATTATTTTTTCCATATGTAATTACATAATATACACTACCAACCGTAAGATCCCTATCTTTATAATCTGGTATTCCAAAAATTTTTTCATTTTTCACTAATATACCTTGTCCATTTCCTTTATCACCATGACATATAGAACAATTGATTTTGTATAAAAGCTTTCCTTCATTAATTATTTTTTGATTATTTTTGGAATTTATAATAGGAGAGTGATTGATTTTTTTAGAATAATTCAATCCTTTTTCTGAAATAAAATATGAAATTTTTTCATATTCATTTTCTCTAGAAATAGTATGTGGTACAGGTATAAGTGCAGATGTTTTTTCTTTAGAAAAGATAGGAATTTCTATTTTTTTATTTTTTTTATTGTATTCGAAATTTGGATCAGAATATGGTTCATATGCATCTGAATAATACATATCAGGCATATATACTCTACTAGGAGTCACTTTTTTTTTATAAGAACTACAAGAAATGAATAAAAAAGAAAACATCCATATTTTTATAAAAATAAAAAATAAATTTTTCATACATTTTGTATTTTTTTTATATTTATTTCTTTTGCTCCGTTTTGTTTAAAAAAATATGTTAACTCTTTTACTTTTTGTTCTTGTTCACTATATATTTCTATAAGAAACATATTATCAGTAGTTCTTTTATCTGGATTTTTTGAAATAGAACCAGGAAATAATTTACATTGAATTAAATATGTGATACACATGAAATGTGCAGAAAAAAATATTGATACTTCAAATATTACAGGAATAAAAGAGGGAACATTTTGAATCCATGAGTAAGAAGGTTTTCCACCTATATTTTGAGGCCAATCAAAAATCATAGTGTACCAAGTTAAAATACTTGCAATGGAAAAACCTAATAATCCATATAAAAAGGATAAAAATGATAATTTTGTTTCTTTTAAATGGATTAATTTTTCCATATGATGAATAGGATATGGAGAATAAACATTATGTATTTTTACATTTTTTTTCTTTTTATTTAATAAATTTTGAATACTATTTACAAGTAAATTTTCGTTATCATATAATATTTGTATATAAAACATATAATGATTCATTTACTAGAACAATTTTCAGGTTCTTTTAATATTGTTTTTAACTCTGATTGAGAAATTACTGGGAAAGTACGTATATAAAGCAAATATAATACAAAAAATAAACCAATTGTTCCTATAAAAATACCTACATCTACAAATGAAGGAATAAAACCAGTCCAAGATGAAGGTAGGTAGTCATGACTGAGATTTAACACAATAATATCAAATCTTTCAAACCACATACCAATATTTATAATAAAAGCTATTAAATAAGAACAGAAAAAACTTCTACGTATAGTTTTTATCCATAACAATTGAGGAATAATAACATTGCAAATAATTAAAGCCCAAAAAGCCCACCAAAATGGTCCTTGAGACGCTTTTTTAGAAAAATAAATAAATTTTTCAAAAATATTACTAGAATACCATGCAAGAATATATTCGGAAATATACGCTAAAATAACTATTCCTCCTGTGAAAAGAATAATCATATTCATATATTCAATATGATCCCTCGTTATATAATCTTCTAGATGTAGAACTTTTCTTGCAACACCTAATAATGTTTGTACCATCGCAAATCCTGAAAAGATTGCACCTGCTACAAAGTAAGGTGGAAATATAGTACTATGCCATCCTTTAATAACAGAAGTAGAAAAATCAAAAGAAACTATAGTATGAACAGAAAAAACTAATGGAGTACACAATCCTGCTAATACTAAAGATATTTCTTCAAATCTTTGCCATTCTTTTGCACTTCCACTCCAACCAAAACTTAAAATAGTATATATTTTCTTTTGAAAAGGGTTTGTTATTCTATCACGTACCATAGCAAAATCTGGAATTAACCCCATGTACCAAAAAACTGTTGATACAGAAAAGTATGTACTAATAGCAAAAACATCCCATAATAATGGAGAATTAAAATTAGGCCATAATGATCCAAACTGGTTAGGAATAGGTAAAACCCAGTGAGCATTCCATGGTCTTCCCATATGAATTATAGGGAATAACCCAGCTTGTATTACAGCAAAAATCGTCATAGCTTCTGCAGATCGATTAATTGATAATCTCCATTTTTGACGAAATAATAATAAAACAGCTGAAATTAAGGTCCCTGCATGTCCAATCCCAACCCACCATACAAAATTTGTAATATCCCAAGCCCAATTAATTGTTTTATTTAGACCCCATACTCCAATTCCTGTAGAAATTGTATAAATAATACAACACAATCCCCAAAAAAAGGCAAAAAATGAAAATAATAAGGAAATCCACCATAATGTACCAGGTTTTTTTTCTATAGGAGATAGAATATCATTAGTAATCTCTTTTATGGTTTTATTTCCTAATATTAATCGTTTTCTTATAACTATATTTTGACGATTTTCTAACATATTGAATTTATTTTATTCTTTATTATTTCTTATCTTCATAAGATAGGTTACATTAGGATTAATTCCTATAAATTCAAGAAGTTTATAAGATCTTTTATCTTTAATTTTATTAGAAATTACACTTGTTTTATCATTAATATCTCCAAAAGTAATGGCTTTAGTTGGACAAGATATACTACAAGCTGTTTCAAATTCTTCATCTTTTATTATTTTATTTTCTTTTTTTGCATTATTTATCGTGAATTGTGTTCTTTGTATACATAAAGAACATTTTTCCATAACCCCTCTAGTTCTAACAACTACATCAGGATTAAGAATCATTTTTCCTAAATTATTATTCATGTAAAAATCAAATTTTGAATTATTCGAATAATTAAACCAATTAAAACGTCTTACTTTATATGGACAATTATTAGCACAATATCGTGTTCCAATACAACGGTTATAAGTCATCATATTTTGTCCTTGTTTTCCATGAGTAGTAGCTCCTACAGGACATACAGGTTCACAAGGAGCATTTTCGCAATGTTGACACATTACAGGTTGAAAAGATACTTTTGGATATTGAATTATTTCATTTTCTGAATCTTCTTTTACATAGCTAGAATTTTTTTTATTTTTCATTTTATTATGAGAATAATATCTATCAATACGAATCCAATGCATATCTCGAAATTTAGATACTTCATCTTTTCCTACAATAGGAACATTATTTTCCGAATGACATGCTATAACACAAGATCCACAACCAATGCATGCATTAAGATCTATTGATAAGTTAAAATGATGTCCTTTATATTCTTTTTTTTTCTTATTTAAATATGAACTAATTTTATCCAATGGAACAAATCCTTCATGGGTATATATTTTTTCTTTTTTATTCCATATATCTGCTTCTTTGGTATGAAAAGTATTTATGTTTGTTTCTTTAATAATATCTCTTCCTACTGTTGTATTTTGTAATTGAACACATGCAAATTTATGAATTTTCAATGTTTTTTGAATTTTGATATTTTTTTGAATTGAATTAAAATTTTTATAAATTGTATATGAATTTTTTCCAATATAAAATTTACCCATTTTTTTTCCATATCCAAATGCTAAACCCAGAGTACCTATAGTCTGTCCAGGCTGAATAAAAATAGGAAGATCTTGAATGAAAATTTCATCATCTTGGATGATATTTACACAATTTCCATTTAAAGATCCATCCATTGATTTCCAGTTATTTAATTTTATTTTTTTTGCATCAAAATACGATATTGTTAAATAATTATCCCAAGTTGTACGTGTAATAGGATCTGGAAATTCATGTAGCCATGGATTATTATATTGATATCCATCTCCAATTCCTATTTTTGTATATAATTTTAGTTCAAATTTATTATGATTTTTAATTTTTGGATAATTTATTTTTTTTCTGTATTTATTGTAAACTATTTCTTTTGTATTATTGATTTTTTTTTTATTTGAAAACGTTTTTAGAAAACCATAATATAAAGCTTTATTAAAAGAATATTGATCTAATGATTTGGGTATAATATATTTTTCCCAAGTTTTTTTGAGATATTCATAATAATTTTTTTCTTTGATATCTGACCAAATCATTAAAGAATCTTGAAATTGTCTAGTATCGAAAATAGATGATATTGTAGGTTGAATTAATGTATAATAATCTGAACATGGGTTGACATCTCCCCAAGATTCCAGCCAATGAGGTGTTGATGCTAAAATATCTACAAAATTACTTGTTTCATTTCTTTTCATTGAAAATAAAACTTTTAATGGAATTTTTTTAATATTATTTTTGAATATATCTCGAATATTCTTAGGAAGACTATAAATAGGATCTGTATCATGAATAAATAAAGCTCCTACATTATTCATTTCTAATTTGTTTAGAAATTCATAAAATTTTTCATCATTGCTTTCTTTTAAAAAAATAAAAATTTTTTCTTTTAAAGAATTACTATTAATTTTTTGGTTAATTAAAAAAGATAATTCATAAGTTTCTTGATCTCCATCTGCAAAAATAACACTTTTTGATCCTTTTTGAATTATTAAATTGGATATTTGTTGTGCATGATCATTTTTTGGTTTGGAACCAAACAAAATTTTTTGATAAACTTCAATTAATATTTTTTTAATCTCAGAAGGTTTTTTTGGAATCCGTATATCTGCATTAGCTCCAGTAATAGTCATATTACTTTCTATTTGGATATGTTGAGACATCGATTTTTCTGGATTTCTATTTTTTGTATAATATTTTTCTATATTTTCTGGACTCCAATCTGATAAAAAGTCAGCATCAAATGATATAATTAAATTTGTTCGTTCTAAATTGAAAAAAGGAATAGCGCGAGTTCCAAAAATATTGTTTGCAGCATTTAAAACTTTAGAATATGAAATTGCATCATACGTAATCCATTGAGATTTTTTATACTTTTTTTGAAATTCTTGAAATATTTTTTTTGTAGAAAAACTTGAAAAAGAAGAAGATAAAATAAAAATATCTTGATTTTTTTGATCAATATTTTTTAAATGTGAAATAACATAATTATCTAATTTGTTCCAAGAACATTTTTTATTTTTCAAATATGGATGTTTTAATCTTTCTTCATCGTAAATAGATAATAAAGAAGATTGTTTTCTCACTGAAGTGGTATTAAAATATCTTGAATTTTTATTTGGTTCTATTTTTATAGGACGACCTTCTCTTGTTTTTACTAAAACACATCCCATATCAAAAGAATCAACCATCGTTGAAGCGTAATAATTAGGTACACCTGGAGTTATTTGCTCTGGTTTCGTCACATAAGGAATGGATTTAATAACGGGACCTTTGCAAGCTGCCAATGTAACTGATGCAGTACTAAATCCTATCCATTTTAGGAAATCTCTTCGAGAACTTTTTATATTAAAAAATTTTTTTATGTTTTCAATATCTTTTTTTTTATTTGATTTCATAAATATTTAATTAAAATAATGAATTAATAATGACATTTAGCACATTCAGTCCCGCCAATCATATCTACCGTTATTTTTTCAGGATTTGTTTTTTTATTTAAAAAATATTTTTTATAGTATTGATTGTTTTGATCAATCGATACATTCCTATGACAAGTAATACACCATTCCATGGTAAAATCTTCTGTCATTTTTATTTGATCCATTTCTTGAACTTTTCCATGACAAGCATTACAAATTAAATCTACTTTTTTGAAATTTTTAATTGATTTATTGCCAGAAATAATATGTTGTGAATGATCGAAATATACAAAATCAGGCATATTATGAATTCTTATCCATTTTATAGGATATTTTTTGTTAATATATTTTCTTGTTTCTGAATTCCATCCTATTGAATGATAAATTTTATGAATTTCTTTATTGTATTCATCTCGAGTTTTTCCGACTTCTATATAATTACCTTTGTATTGATCAATAGTAATATGACAATTCATACAAATATTTGTAGATGGAATTCCAGCAACTTTTCCATATTTAGCAGAAGAATGACAATATTGACAATCAATTTTATTAATTCCGGAATGAATTTTATGAGAAAAATAAATAGGTTGACTTGGCTCATATCCTTTATTTACATCAATTTTCATTGCAAAACTCCACATTCCATAAATACTTAATATTATAAAAACAATCAATAAAGAAGAAAAAAGATACCAACTTATTTTTTTTCGACCTAAAATTTTTTTGTATAAAATATGTACGAAAAAATTAGTATGTTCTATAAAAGATTTCTCTTTTTTTTCATTAATTAATCTGATTAATATTTGAACTTTATACAAAGTCCAAGTTAATATAACAAATAAAATTCCGAAACAAAATATAAATAATTTTGTTAAAAAGTTCTTTTCTTCTATTTCTTCGAATTTTGGATGAAAGTTGTTTTGATTGGTAATTTTTTTTTCCTCTTTTATAGGAAGTGGTTTTTTAGTGAAAAAAAGAATATCATCTATTTCTTGTTCGGATAATTTGGGGAATGAATTCATCTCTATATTACCATATTCTTTATAAATTGATTGAGCTTCTTTATCACCACTTTCTCTTAAAGATTTATTATTTTTTATCCATTTATGTAACCATTCACGACTTCTTTTGGTTGTTATTCCTGATAAAGCAGGACCAATCATTTTTTTTTCTAATTCTATCGAATGACATGATGTACAATTTTTTTTAAATAAATCTTTTCCATTTTCAGCATTTCCATTGAAAACATTTTCAGATTTTATGTTTGAAAAAAATAAACATTGAAAAAAAATAAAAAGGATGAGTATTTGTTTTTTATTCATAGTAAGAATGAATTCATATTTCCATATGTTTTATAGTATGTACAAAATAAAATAAAAAAATACCATTTTTTGGATAAAAAAATTGTAAATTCCCAAATTGATTTTTTTAAATATGTATCGTTTAAAAAATCATTTTTATTTTTTTATGAATGATTATATGATTAAAAAATCTGAAATATAATAAATTGAAAAAAATTAAATTCACAAAAGAAACATTTCAAAATGGAATGAATCTACTCATCCATCAAGATTGTACTCATCCTATCATTTCTGTAGCGGTTCTATATCATGTAGGAAGTAAAGATGAAGATAAAGGAAAAAAAGGATTTGCTCATTTTTTTGAACATCTTATGTTTGAAGGTACAAAAAATGTAAAAAGAGGAGAATTTTTCAAATATATTGCATCTAATGGAGGTCAAAATAATGCATATACTAATCATGACCAAACTTATTATTATGAATTATTACCATCAAATAAATTAGATTTAGCATTATGGTTAGAATCTGAAAGAATGTTTCATGCTCAAGTAAATCAAATAAGTATTGAAACACAAAAAAAAGTGGTAAAAGAAGAAAATAGTATGCGTGTGAAAAATATTCCGTATGCAAAAACCATTTCAGAAATAATACCTTCTTTACTTTTTAAAAAACATCCATATAGATATCCAATTATTGGATTTGAAAAAGATATTAATTCTTCGACAGAAAAAGATTTTTTAGATTTTTATGACACATATTATGTTCCAAATAATGCTACAATAGCAATATCTGGTGATTTAAATATAAATGAGGCAATCAACCTTGTTCATAAATATTTTGATTTTATTCCAAAAGAAATGAAAAATATGGATATAAAAAAGAAAATTATTGAACAACCAATAAAAGAAGAAATATATTCTTTGATTAAAGATGAAAATGTGCAAATACCCGCTGTATTTTTATCATATAGAGTTCCTGAAATGAATCATTATGATTCATATGTATTAGAAATGATCCATTATATCCTTCTTTTAGGAGAAAGTTCTAGAATCGTTCAAAATGTAGTCAATTCCAAACAACTAGCTTCTTATGTTGGACCATTATCAGAAACCATGGAAGAATATGGAATTTTTACTATATATGGACTACCCAATCCTAGAGTAAGTTTAGATGAGTTAACAAGTGAATTTGATCAAGAAATTGAAAAATTAAAAAATCAAGAATTAACTGAATATGAATTAGAAAAATATAAAAATATTATTGAAAAAAATTTAATTTCTGAAAATAATTCTATGAATAAAATAAATTCTAAATTACTTCATTATCACGTTTATTTTGATGATATAAATTTAATTAATACGGATATTGAAAACTACAAAAAAATTTCAGTAGATGATATAAAAAGAATAGCTAATCAATATTTAGATAAAAATAGTAGAGTTCGTTTATATAATGTTCCAAAATTTTACAAATAAACTTATTTTACATCCAATTTTATTGGATTCATTTTTCAAACTATGTTAGAAAAGAAAAATAAAATTCATAGAATGCAAATACAATCTAATATTAAACATAATAATCAAAAAAATATTTCTATCAATTGGAAAGATCCTGATTTTTTTTCCATGAAAAATGGATTAAAAATATTAGTCATTGAACATACTAAATTACCATTAGTAAGGGTATCAGCAGAATTAGAATATATTCCATTTTTAGAACAAGAAAAAACAGGTATAAAAAATATATTTGGGACTATGCTTCGTGCAGGTAGTTTGCACTATTCAAAAGAACAATTAGAAAACATAGTAGATTATCTAGGTATAGATTTATATACATATTTTCATGAAAGTTCAATTTTTACTATGAAAAAATATCTACAAAAATCTTTACATATTTTAAGTGATATTTTAATCCATTCAAAATTTGATAATTATAAAGAATTTAATAAAATAGTAAAACAAAGAAATGCAACAATTCGTCTTTCCGATAAAGAACCAAATTGTATTTTACAAAAGATTAGTAATCTATGTTTTTATGGAAAAAATCATCCTTATGGAGAAAGTGAAACTATAGATACTATCAAAAATATTACTATTCATGATTTAAAAAAATTGCATGAGAAATATTACGTTCCAAATAATTTTTATCTTTCTTTTGTTGGAGATATTTCTAAAAAAGAAGCACAAAATCTTTGTAATGAATTTTTTTCTGAATGGAAAAAAAAGATTTATCAATATGAACCTATACCTAAATTTTCTTTGAATAATAAACCTAGTCAATTTGAAGTCAATGTAATTGATTTTCCTTTTGTAAATCAATCTTATATTTGTATAGGAAAACCTGTGAATCTAGAAAAAAGTGACTCTGATTATATTCCTTCTATTTTAGCAAATGGAATATTAGGTGAAGGACCTCAAAGTAGATTATTTTCAATAATCAGAGAAGAAAAAGGATTCACTTATGATATTCATTCTAGCTTAGAATCTGATCAATATATTGGTAAGTTTTCAGTTATAACTACTGTTGGATACGATGTGACATATGAAGCGGTCAAAACAATTATATCTGAAATCAAGAAATTGGTAGATAAACAAGTTTCAAAAGAAGAATTAGATATTAAAAAGAAAGAAATTATTGGACAATTTATTCTAAATTTAGAATATCCTGAAAGAATACAAGATTTATTTATTTGTGAATTAAAAAATAATCTTCCATCTGGATTTTTTAAAAATTATTTAAATAAAGTTGAATCCGTAACTGAAAAAGACATTCATCGATCATGTAAAAAATTTTTTGATATGAAAAATGGAAGAATGTTTATTTTAGGAAATATGAAAAAAATCCTTCATTTCATAAAAAAATTAGGATATCCTATTCGATATTTTGATCGAAATGGAACTTTGTTAAAAAAAGAAAAATAAATAATGGAAAAAAATCAAAACAGTTGTTCTTTAGAGGATAAAATTATATCTACATTAAAAAATATATATGATCCAGAAATATCTATAGATATTTATGAACTTGGATTAATTTATGATATTCAAATTTCCAGTAAAAATAATGTAAAAATAATTATGACATTAACTTCTCCTAATTGTCCAGTTATAGATAATTTGCCTATGGAAGTAAAACAAAAAATTGAATGTATAAAAACAGTAAAAAAAGTAGATGTTATTTTAACGTTTGATCCACCTTGGTCTAAAGAATTTATGAGTGAAGAGGCACGTTTAGAATTAGGTTTATTATAAAATTATTTAAATATGAGTATTTTTAGTTTATTATTTTATAGTATATTAGTTATTCTTTTATTTCTATCTTTTTTCTCAAATTTTGTTTTTATAGTTAACCAACAAACATCTGCTATTGTTGAAAGAATGGGAAAATTTCACAGTATTAGACATGCTGGTTTAAATTTTAAAATTCCTTTCTTAGATAATATAGAAGGAAAATTAACATTAAAAATACAACAACTGGATGTTTTAGTAGATACAAAAACTAAAGATAATGTTTTTGTAAAAGTGAAAGTATCTGTTCAATTTAAGGTAATTCAACATAAAGTATTTGATGCTTTTTATAAATTAGATAATCCTCATTCTCAAATTACTTCTTATATATTTGATGTAGTTCGAGCTGAGGTTCCTAAAATGCGTTTAGATGATGTTTTTGAACGTAAAGATCATATAGCTTCTGCTGTTAAAGGTGAATTAAAAGAAGCTATGTTAGATTATGGATATTCTATTATCAAAGCATTAGTAACAGATCTAGATCCTGATGATCAAGTAAAACAAGCTATGAATCGGATTAACACTGCTGAAAGAGAAAAAGTAGCAGCTGAATATAAGGCTGAAGCTGAAAGAATAAAAATTGTAGCAAAAGCCAAAGCTGAAGCTGAAAGTAAAAAATTACAAGGAAAAGGAACTGCAGATCAAAGAAGAGAAATTGCTAGAGGAATTTTAGAATCTGTAGAAGTATTGAATAATGTAGGAATTAATTCCCAAGAAGCATCAGCATTAATTGTCGTGACCCAACACTATGATACATTGCAATCTATGGGAGAAAAAGGAAATACAAATATGATTTTATTGCCTAATAATCCAGGATCTGCTAATGATATGTTAAATAATATGATAACTTCATTTAATATATCCAACAAAATTGGTGAAGCATTTAGAAAAAAAAATAATAAAAAAATTCAAAAAAAATAATTATTTATGGAAATAATAGGAGAAGTTAAAAAAATTTTTGATCTTCAAAAATTTGATAGTGGATTTAAAAAAAGAGAAATGGTAATTCAAACAGAAGGTCCTTATTCTCAGAATATATTAATCGAATTTATACAAGATAAAACTGACTTATTAACTCATATAAAATTATGTGAAAAAATAAAAGTATTTATTAATATTAGAGGTAGAGAGTGGACTAATTCTGAAGGAATCAAAAAATATTTTAATTCTATTCAAGGATGGAAAATAGAGAAAAAAGACCTTGCAAAAAAATCTTCATCCGTTCCTTCTTCTCCTTTGTCATCTGATGATTTTGATGATCTTCCATTTTGAAAACAAATTACAATAAATTATAATGCAGTAATTTTTGATAAATGATATCATTCTTAATGATCCATTTTCTTGAAGGAGAATAAGTTCGACCATAAAGAATCATTTGAATATGTAGTTTTTTCCAATTTTTTTTGGCAAAAAAATATTTTGCATCTTTTTCAGTTTTTTTTACATTGCTACCACAACTTAATTTCCAACGTTTCATTAGTCTGTGTATATGAGTATCAATAGGAAAAAAAAAGTTATTATCAGATATATAAGATAAAAAAACAGAAGCAGTTTTGTGTCCAACTCCAGGTAATTTTTCAAGATCTATTATGTTTTTAGGAATACATTTTTTATATTTTTTTATTAAAATAATGGACAAATTATATATACTTTTATATTTTTTATTGTATAAACCTATATGTCGTATATGATGTTTGATTATTTTGCTATCTAAATTGATAAAATCTAATGGAGAACTTATTATTTTAAATAATTCTTTTGTAATATGATTTACTCTTTTTTCTTTGCTTTTTGCAGTTAGTATAATTGCAAGTAATAATGTATACTCATTAGTATAGTATAAACTAATAGTTGGATTAGGATATAAAAGATCTAATGTTTTTTCAATAATATTAATTTTATTTTTTACATTCATATTTTCTGAATAATAGCAATTGTATCATTTTTTGTATGATTCATTTCTATAGAAATTTTATGTCCTATTTTTAATTTTCCATTTATAATACATTCCGATATAGGATTTTTTATAAATTCTTCTATTGCTCTTTTTAAAGGACGGACTCCATATTCATGATGAAATCCTTTTTTTTGTATAAAATATTGAACATTATTAGATATAATAAGTTGACATTGCATAAATGACATCATATAATCAATTATTTTTTTTAATTCTATAATAGTTATATTATATATATCTTGTTCTTTTAAAGAATTAAAAATAATAATATCATCTATTCTATTTAAAAACTCATAAGAAAATTGTTGTTTTAAAGAACGTTTTAATATATATTTTGTAGAATCATCATGTTTTTTAGCTTTAGTATTAAATCCAATGCCAGTACCAAATTCTCTCAATTGTTGTATTCCAATATTGGATGTAAGAATAAATACGGTATTTTTAAAATTTACTTTTCTTCCTATACTATCTGTAATAAATCCATTATCTAATATTTGTAATAATAAGTTGAAAATATCATGATGAGCTTTTTCTATTTCATCTAATAATATGATAGCATAAGGTCTACGACGTATAGTTTCTGTTAGTTGTCCACCTTCTTCATGTCCTACATATCCTGGAGGTGCTCCTATTAATCTACTGATTGAGTGACGTTCTTGATATTCACTCATATCAATACGAACTAATGACTCATCTGAACCAAATAATTCTTGAGAAAATATTTTTGCTAGATAAGTTTTTCCTACTCCAGTTTTACCTAAAAAAATGAAAGAACCTATAGGTGAATTATAATTTCTTAATCCAGTTCTATTTCTTTGTATAGATTTAACGATTTTTTCTACTGCTTCATCTTGTCCAATTATTTGTTTTTTTAATTTATTTTTCATTTCTTTTAATCTTTTCATTTCATTTTGATCAATTCTACTAATTGGAATTTCACTCATCATGGATACAACTTTTTCAACATTCTCGCTATATACAATTTCTTTTTTCTTTTTAGAAGATTCATCCCATTTTTTTTGAGCACGAATTAATTCTTTTTCTATATTTTTTTCGGAATCTCGTAATTTAGCTGCTTCTTCATATTTTTGATTTTTTACTACTTTTGATTTTTCTTTTCGAACATTTTCTAATTTTTTTTCTAAAGAAATAATTTCTTGAGGTACTTTTATATTTGTTATATGAATACGAGCCCCTGATTCATCTAATGCATCAATTGCTTTATCTGGTAAAAATCGATCTACAATATATCTTTGAGTAAGATAAACACATGTATTGATTGCATTTTCTGTATATATAACATTATGATGGCTTTCGTATTTTCCTTTTATTTGTTTTAAAATTTCAATAGTTTCATTTTCTGAAGATGGATGTATCATGACTTTTTGAAATCTTCTTTCTAATGCTCCATCTTTTTCAAGATATTGTCTATATTCATTCAATGTCGTAGCTCCTATACATTGTATTTCACCTCTTGCTAATGCTGGTTTAAATATATTAGAAGCATCTAATGATCCTGTAGTACTTCCTGCTCCAACTAAAGTATGAATTTCATCAATGAATAAAATTAATTCTGGATTTTTTTCCGATTCATTGATAATAGACTTCATTCTTTCTTCAAATTGACCTCGATATTTTGTTCCTGCTACTAAATTTGATAAATCTAGAACTATAATTCGTTTATTATAAAGTACTCTAGATATTTTTTTTTGAACGATTCGTAAAGCTAAACCTTCAACAATTGCAGACTTACCTACTCCCGGTTCTCCTATTAACAATGGATTATTTTTTTTTCTTCTACTCAATATTTGAGCTAATCGTTCTAATTCTAAATTTCTCCCTATTACAGGATCTAACTTTTGATTTAGACCCATAATATTTAAATCTTTACCAAATTTATCTAAAATAGGAGTTTTACTACGAATTGAAGATCTCATATCAGAACTAAAGTTACTAGTTGTTTTTATACCGTAAGATCCATAAAAAATTATGATCATTTTCGATATTATTATATAAATAATAATATGAAAATATTCTTTAATAAATAATGAATTACTATTTCAAATAATTATTAAAAAATAAAAATGATATATTTTTTCATGATGAAAAAGAACAAAATATTCTTAAATTTAATTTTTTTATTAAATTTTCCAAAAATTTGTTTTCTTGATATAAAAAATGATATTTATCCATAATACTTTTTCTTATTATTCCAAATTTTAAAAAAGAACTTTTTAATTCGTATTGAACAAATTTTCTAAATTCATGATGAATTAAAATAACAACATCTTTTTCTAATTTGGAAGATAAAACTAAGAAAGTTTTTTCATTAAAAATTTGAAAATCAATTCTTCGTTCAAAAATATTTAAATAAATAGGATTCATTTTTTCTCGAATTTTATTGATAAATTTTTTCCAAATTATTTGGACTAAATAAGTTTTATCATTTAAATTCAAGTCATTTATATCTTTATTATGTTGTATAGAAAATATATATGATAATTGAATAATGCATATATCTATCATTAATTTAGAATTATCGTTTTTATGTATTATATGAATACAAGTTTCTATAGCTTGATTCAACATTAAATAAGATAATTTTTTTGATTGATCAATATAAAGTTGTATTATTTTTTTATCATATTTGATAAATGAAGTTATTTTATTTTTTTTTGATAGAAAAATACATTTAAAATGATGAATGAGTCCATGTAAAAAATTTTTAAAGTTGATTTCTTTATGAGAAATATGGTTTAAAAGAATAAAGATTTTATCTACATTATCTTCTAATAATGAATTGATTAATTTTAAAAAAAAATAGGAATCAAAAGATTGTAACACGTTTATTATTATATGTTTAGTTTAAATATTATTCAAATTAATATAATAAAACATAAAATTTTTATATATATTTATTTATTACACAATATATTTATATACATATTTGAAAAAATATCAATCATAATAAATTTTCTACTTTTATATTTTATTTTTAAACAAAAACCATAAAAAAATATCATATATCAATATTTTTCGGATAGATACAAATCTATTATAGTAATAATATATAAATATATTTTTTATGTAATTTTCATAAATTAATGACGTTCATTTATTTTATTAAAAATAATAATGTAAAAAATTTCATTATTACAAATATATATTGTGTAATATTATAATTTTCATAATTGTTTAAAGACTGATTGAATAATCAGAATATTAAAATATTTTTTAATTGATATAAATTATTCTATCTTATGTATAACAAAATAGATAAGTACATATATTGTTTTCAACTTTATATGGGTCATGAAAAAATAATATTTCAAAACAAATTATTTTCATTACATAACTTAATATATAAGATTTTTTTTAATCAATTATTTTCCTCAATTTTTTATATTGATATTTATTATGCAATAATTAGTTGATTAAAAATGTTTTCATTTATATTAAAATCAATATTTTACTTATTAAATAAAATATTTTTAATTTTATCCGAAGCTTCTTTTAGAGAAGAAACATAATAAATTAATAGTAAATGATTTTGAAGTATTGATTTAGCCAATTTTTCATTTGTTCCTTGCAATCGAATAATTAAAGGAATTTGATTTATATAACTTTTATGTTTTTTTGAATAAGAATCAATAATTCCTTTTGCAACAATATCACATCTTACAATACCTCCAAATATATTAATTAATACAATTTTCACCGTTTTATCACTTATTATAAGAGAAAAAGCATTTTCCACTCTTTTTTTATCAGCATTTCCTCCTATATCCAAAAAATTAGCAGGGATTCCTCCGCAAGATTTGATCATATCCATAGTAGCCATGGCTAATCCAGCTCCATTTACCATACATCCTACATTTCCTCCTGTAAGTTTTACGAAATTAAGTTTTGATCTTGATTCTGTGATTTTATTAAAGAAATGATATTTTTTTTTATACATTTTATGACGAGATAACGCATTATCATCTAATATGATTTTTACATCTATTGGTGTAATATGATTATCAAATGTTTTAATTAATGGATTGATTTCTATTAATAAAGCATTATAATATTGATATGCCTTGACGAGATTCATTAAAAAATTTTGAAAATTTTTTAATGAATCATTATTATCCATACCTAAATGAAAAGCTATTTTTCTAATTTGAAAATATTGTAATCCTAATAATGGATCAATTTCTTCTTTATATATTTCATTAGGTTTTTTTTTTGATAAATCTTCAATATTAACTCCTCCTTTTTTGGAATAAAGAATAATATTTTTTTCTATTTCACGATTTAATAAAATTGATAAATATAATTCTATTGGAGGAGTAGGTTCTGAATTATATACATCTTCAGATAATAAAATTTTTTTTACTTGAATTCCTTTTTTAGAAGTTTGATGAGTAGATAAATATTTTCCTAACATATTGGTAGATTCTTTATATACGTCATCTAATGATTTTACTATTTTAATTCCACCTGCCTTACCTCGTCCACCTGCATGAATTTGAGCTTTAATTACTAAAGATGTTTTATTTGTTTTTTGAAATAAAATTTTAGCAGCTTGAACAGCTTTTTCCGGTGTTTTTACCATTATTCCATTAGGAACATGGATTGAAAAATATTTTAATATTTCTTTTCCCTGATATTCATATAAATTCATTAAATAAAGTTTTTAAATAGTAAATTTAAATTAAAAATCGTTTATTTTTAAAATATATATTTTATTCAATATACAATGTATACGAATATATAATACATAAAAATATTATAAATATTTTTCAATAATTGAAGTTTCTTTTAAAAAAATTAAATATTTATAATATCAAATTAAAAATACAAAATAAAATTATATAAAATGTTTTCTAAAAAAAATTGTTCTATTAAATATATTATGAGAAAATCTAATATTATAAAGGATTCTTCTCTTTTTCTTATGATTCATGGATACGGAAGTAATGAAAATAATCTCTTTTTTATGACAAAAGATATACCTAAAAATTTATTTGTTGTGAGTATAAGAGGTCTTTTTAAAAAAGAACAAAATGCATATCATTGGTATGATATTGATTTTTCGGATAAAAAAAAATTTATTAATATTGAACAAGCTAAAGTATCTATTGATAAAATATCCATGTTGATAAATGATATAATCCAAAAATATCAATTAAATAATCATAATGTTTGGTTATGTGGATTTAGTCAAGGAGCTATATTAAGTTATGCTATTGCTTTAAAAAATTTCAAAAAAGTAAAAAAAATTATTGCATTAAGTGGATATGTAGAAAATAACATATTTTCTAAATTACATAAAAATTCAAATTGTTATGATAATTTGGATTTCTTCATTTCTCACGGAAAATATGATAATATCATTCCTATAAATTTAGCAAGACAGAGTATAAAAATCCTAAATAAAATAGGAGTTTCTTCCAATAATTTATGTTATAATGAATATAATTCAGAACATACTTTGTGTGAAACAAATTATAAAGATATTATTAATTGGATAAATAACCAAAATTAGAATATAACATGAGAATAATTACAAAAATCATATTTTTTTTTATAATATTTTTAATTTCTATTTTATTTTTTTTTCAAAAAAATTACATATTAGGATCTATTTTATTTTTTATAAGTATGATTCCAATTTTTTTTATTTTTAGAAATGAATTTTTGATATTGGCATTTTTTAGAATTACGAAAAGTGATATGAAAGGATTAAAAATATGGTTAGAACATATTAAAAATCCTAAATTACAACTTACTAAAAATCAGATAGCTTATTATTATTTTTTAAATGGAATATTTTATTCAAATAAAAATATATTTCAATCAGAAAATTATATGAATAAAGCATTAGATAGTGGATTAAAATTTAATCAAAATATTATTATAGCTAAACTAAATTTGGTTATAGCTTCTTTATCAAAAGGGGACAAAAGAAATGCTAAAATTTTATTAATGGAAGTTAAAAAAATGGATAAAAATAAATTGTTTCAAAATCAAATACAAATAATAAAAATGCAAATGAAAAAAATAAATTTGGGAATTAACAATATGCAAAATCCTTTCATTCGAAATAAATATTAAATCATTTTTTTTATAAATCTAATGTTTGATTTATATTTGATACTTTTCCTCCCATAAGAAATTTAATTGGATTCTCTATTGATTCTTTAATAGATGATAAAAATCCAACGGCTTCTTTTCCATCAATAATTCTATGATCATACGTTAAAGCTAAATACATAATAGGACGTATCTGAATAGATCCGTTAATTACGACAACTCTATTTTTGATTTGATGCATACCTAAAATAGCACTTTGAGGTGGATTAATTATTGGAGTAGATAACATAGATCCAAATATTCCTCCATTAGTAATAGTAAAAGTTCCACCTGTCATTTCGTTAATGGATATTTTTCCATTTTTCACTCGTTTAGATAATCTATCTATTTCCTTTTCTATTTCCTTAAAAGACATATATTCTACATTTTTTATTACAGGTACAAATAACCCTTTAGGTCCAGATATAGCAATACTAATATCATAGTATTCAAAATTCACTTTATTAGAACCTTCAATCATAGCATTTATATCTGGATACATTTTTAATGATCTAACACAAGAAATAGTAAAAAAAGACATAAAACCTAAGCTTAATCCATGTTTTTTTTTAAAAATATCTTTATATCTTTTTCTGATTATAAATATTTCATTCATATCTACCTCATTAAAAGTTGTAAGAGATGCTGTTTTATTTTTTATCGATACTAATCGATCAGATATTTTTTTTCTAAGAGAAGATAATGGAGTGGTTCGTTCTAAACGAATGTTTTTTTTTTTTATTTGATGATTTTTGTTAGATAGAAAAGAATTTTGTTCCAATTCATAATTGATACAATCTTGTTTTGTTATAGCTCCATGTTTTCCTGTTCCTTTTATAAGATCTAAAGATATTTTTTTTTCTTGTAACATTTTTCTCGATGCTGGAGAAATTTTTTTTTCTATATAATTATTTGTTATTTTTTCTTTATTTTTTTTTTTTAAAATATCAATATAGCATAAAATATCTCCAACTTTGATTTTATCTCCAACTTTTTTGGAAAATTTGATTAATCCATCATATTCCGAAGGAATTTCTAATGTAGCTTTATCTGATTCTATTTCGGCTAGAATTTGTCCTTTCTGAACATAATCTCCATTTTGAACAAACCATGAAGAAATTTCCACTTCTGTAACTGATTCACCAGGAGATGGCACTTTTATTTGTATTATCATATTTTGTTAATTGAATATATTCTAAAAAATTAAATGAAAGCCTTTTGTAAAATTTGATTTTGTATTTTTAAAAAATTTATATAAGAACCTGTAGATGGACTAGAGTTTTCACAAGGAGAAACTAAATCTATTGGAAGAGATCTACCTATTTTTCTTAAAATATAACTCCACAAACCCATATTCTCTGGTTCTTCTTGAATCCATAAAATTTTTTTTTTATTTTTATATCGTAAAATGATATCATGAATTTCTTTTATTTTTAATGGATATATTTGTTCTATTCGAATAATGGCTGTTTGTTTATCTTGAATATGACGTCTTTTATCTAATAAATCATAATAAATCTTACCAGAACAGAAAATTAATTTTTTTATTTCATCTTTATATGTAATATTAGGATCATCTATGATTTCTTGAAAAAACCCTTTGGATAAATCATCTATAGTAGATAAACATTTTTTATTTCGTAATAAACTTTTTGGAGTAAAAATAATAAGAGGTTTTCGAAAATTTAGTTTCATATGTCTTCTTAATAAATGATAAAAGTTGGAAGGAGAAGTACAATTTGCTAAAAATTGATTATTTTTTGCACAAAGTTGTAAATATCTTTCTATACGTGCAGAAGAATGTTCTGGTCCTTGCCCTTCGTATCCATGTGGTAATAATAAAACAATTCCATTTCTAATTTTCCATTTATCTTCTCCAGAAGAAATATATTGATCTATAATAATTTGTCCTCCATTAACAAAATCTCCAAATTGGGCTTCCCATAATGTTAAAACATTAGGAGATACCATTGCGTATCCATAATCAAATCCTAAAACACCATATTCGGAAAGTGGAGAATTAAAAACTTGTATTTTTCCTTTTCCTATTTTGTTTAATAGAAGGATTTTTTCTTCATTTTCTGTTTTCACAATAATATGACGTTGAGAAAAAGTTCCTCTAGATACATCTTCTCCTGATAAACGAATATGAAATCCTTCAAATAACAAAGTACCATAGGCTAAAAGCTCGGCCATACTCCAATCAACTAAATTATTTTCAATCATCCTTAATCTGTTTTGAAAAATAGATGTTATTTTTTTGAAGAATTTTTTTTTTTCAGGAAGTCTAAAAATCTTGTTAGATATTTTGATTATATCGGATTTTGAAAATTTTGTATTAACTTTTTGGAAAATATTTTCATCATTAGATACTATAGGAAAATTTGTCCAGTTTTTTTCTAAAAACGAATTCAATATATTCCATTTCGTATATTGTGATTTTTGATATCCTTTATTGAGAATATGTTGATATTCATTTTCTATATTGTGAATTTCTTTTTCATTAATATCTCCATTTTCTTGTAATTTTTTTTTATATAATTCATATGAATTGGAAAATTTGGATATAATTTTATATAAAATGGGATGAGAAAATTTTGGTTCATCACCTTCATTATGACCATATTTTCTATATCCTATAAGATCTATAAAAATATCCTTATTATACCGCATTCTAAAATCTATAGCAAAACGTATCGATCTTACTACGGATTCAACATCATTTGCATTAACATGTAAGACTGGAGAAGAAGTTACTTTAGCTACATCTGTACAATATAAACTAGAACGTCCTTCAATACAAGAAGTAGTAAATCCTATTTGATTATTAATAACTATATGAATAGTTCCTCCTGTTTTATATCCATTTAATTGTGATAACTGTAATACTTCATATACAATTCCTTGTCCAGATATAGCTGCATCTCCATGAATAATAATAGGTATAACTTTTTGATACTTATTTTTATTATTATAATAATGTATATCAATTTTTGCTCGAACTATACCTTCTACAATAGGATTCACTGATTCTAAATGAGATGGATTAGGAACTAAGTGAATCGTTACACTTTTTCGATTTATATTCTCTATAATTTTGGAATAACCTAAGTGATATTTGACATCTCCGGAAATATTTTGTTCTTTATATTCTTTTCCTTGAAATTCATTAAATATATGAGAACAATCTTTTTGAAATAAATTAAATAGAACATTTAACCGTCCTCTATGTGACATTCCTACTACAAAAATTTCAGTATTATATTCAATAGAGGCATATTCAATCATATCAGATAATGCAGGTAATATTGATTCATTTCCTTCTATCGAAAATCTTTTTTGTCCTATAAATTTATTATGAATAAAATTTTCAAATAAAATAGAATGATTTAATTTTTTTAAAAAATTTTTTTTTTCTTTTGTAGAAAATTGTTTTTTATTCTGAAACCACTTTTCAATCCACTGAATGTTTTCAAAACATAAAATATTAGGATATTCTATTCCTATAGTGCCACAATATATATTTTTTAGATAAAAAATTATATTTTTTAAGGAATTTTTTTTAATTCCTATAGATTTTCCAGATTCAAAAAATCTATCAAGATCTTGATGAGATAAATTAAAATTATTCAAGTCTGGAAAATTTCTATTCTGATTTTCTATAGGGTTATTCTTAGCAAAAAAATGTCCTTTATATCTAAAAAATTGAATTAAATGATAAACTAAAAGTTCTTTTTTTACGTGATCATCAATTTTAACATTTTTTAAAAAAGAATAATTTTTTTTGTTATACAACGTATTATAATTTTCTTTTCCAAAATTAAATCCATGAAAAAAATACATCCAACTTGATTCTACAGATTGAGGATTTTTCATATATTTTTTATACAAAAATTCTATATGTTCAATATAAATTGCATTTAGAAAAGAATAATTATCGGTCATATATCATTTTTTTTAATTTAAATATTTTCAAAATATGTTAATAATCAATATTTTTTTAGTGTAAAACATTTTTTTTTAAATATATCATGATATCATCATGTAATAGAGATAATCCATCTATTTTTGTTCCTATAGCAGTAGAAAATGCAGAATCTCCCCAACATTTTCCACAAATATGATGTTGAATTTTTTTCATTATTTTACAAGCATGTATATTTTTCATTTTAATTACAGAATCTGATATAGAAATGAAAACTATGGATTTTTTATCTTTTACAAAACCCACTACCATAAATAAATTTTGAATATCTTTTTTTAAAAGAAGAATAGTTTTTCTAATCATATTCAAATCAAAATTATTATTACTTTCTTTATAAAAATTGAAATCAAGAATATATTTCATATTTTTTAAAGAAACAATTTTTGAAATATATTTTTTTTTCAGAATTTTTATAAATTGTACATGAAGTTTGGATATTTCTTTTTTAAAATTTTTATTTTGATTTTTTAAATATGAAATACTATTTTCAATAGATTTAGGATTGTTCATTGTTATCATTAATGATTGATATTCATTACAAATATTTCGTATATATTGAATAGCCTTATCGGAAGTTATTGCTTTTATTCTTCGAATTCCATAGGAGATAGAACGATCTGATAAAATTTTAAACAAATGAATTAATCCCGTATTTTTTACATGAGTACCTATACAAAATTCATGAGAATCTCCAAAATTTACAATACGTATTTGTTGATTTGGATATTTGTTTTCAAATGATCCTTGGTACAAATCCATATATTTTTTAGCTTCTTTCAAGGTATTAAATTTTTTTTCTTTCATTGGAATATTTTGAATAATCATATCCTGAACAAGAATTTCTATATTTTGTAACTCGATTAAAGTTATTTTTTTAAAATGATAAAAATCAAAACGTAAATAATTTTCTCCTATATAAGATCCTTTTTGTTGAACATGTTTTCCTAAAATTTTTTTTAATGCAAAATATAATAAATGAGTAGATGTATGATTTTTTTCTATTTTACTTCTTCTATTCTGATTGACTACTGCTTGAAAAGAATTTTTTATATTTATTGGCAATACTCGAGCTAAATGAATAATAATAGAATTTTCTTTTTTAACATCAAAAATAACAACTTTATTAAATTGATTTTTTATATATCCAATATCACACAATTGTCCTCCACCTATAGGATAAAAAGGTGTGTGAGAAAAAACTAATTCATAGTAATGATTATTTTCCAGATTATTTATTACTTTTCTATATTTTATAATAAAAATATTACATCTTATGCAATCATATCCTACAAAATGATTTTCATCAGAAATAGATATATGATGATTTATACGAATCCAATCTTTTTTTATAATTTTATCTTTTTTTCTAGATCTTTTTTTTTGTTCTAACAATTTTTTTTGAAATAATTTTTCATCGATTAATAAATTGTTTTTATGAGCAATTATTTTGGATAATTCAAAAGGATATCCATATGTATCATATAATTGAAAAATAATTTTTCCACTAATAATATTTTCATTTTGTTCTTTATATTTTTTAATAACATGTTGAATTTTTTTATTTCCTCTTTTAATTACATTAAGAAAAGATATTTCCTCTTCTTCGATTACTTGTTTTATATAATTTTTTTTATGTTCTAGTAGTGGAAAATAATCCTTCATTTTTTTTGAAAAAGAATCGACAAATTGATATATAAAAGGATTTTCTTTACCTAAAAAACGATTCATATAAATAATTGATCTTCTTAAAATTTTTCTTATTACGTATCCGGCTCCATTATTTGATGGTAATTGTCCATCAAGGATAGAACAAATAATAGCTCTTAAATGATCTGAAATCATTTGTATAGTTATTTTTTGATATAATTCATTAGAGGTTTTTTCATGAACATATTTTTTTATATCTTGAATAATTGGAAGAAAAAGATCAGTGTCATAACTAGATGATTTTTCTTGTAAAACCATACATATTCTTTCTAATCCCATTCCTGTATCTACATGTTTTTTAGAAAGGTATTCTAGGGTCCCATCTAATTTTCGAAAAAATTCTATAAAAACAATATTCCATATTTCTATTACACCTGGATTATTTTGATTAATCAAATTTTTTCCAGAAATCATTTTTTTTTCTTTTTCACTACGAATATCTACATGTATTTCAGTACATGGTCCACATGGACCTGTTTCTCCCATTTCCCAAAAATTATCTTGTTTTCCAAAAAAAAGTATATGATCTTTGTCTACTAAAAGACTCCAATATGTTAGAGTTTCTTTATCTAAAGATAAATTATCTTTTTTATCTCCTACAAAAATAGAGATATACATATTTTTTTTAGGAATATTGTATACATTAATTAATAAATCCCATGCCCATTTAATCGCTTTTTCTCTTGAATAATCTCCAAAAGACCAATTACCTAACATTTCAAAAAGAGTATGATGATAACTATCATATCCAACATGTTTTAGATCATTATGTTTTCCATCAATTCTAAGACATTTTTGAATATTTGCTATTCTAGAATATTTAGGAATTCGATTTCCTAAAAAATAATCTTTAAAAGGATTCATCCCAGCATTAACAAAAAATAGAGAAGGGTCATTTTCTGAAAAAATTGGATAAGAAGAAATAATTTTATGTTGTTTTTTCTGAAAAAAATCAAGAAATCTATTTTTTATCGTTGTATATTTCATATTATCATACACTTATTTTGTAAATAACTGGTTATTTTATAATTATATGTTATCTTTATAAGATGTATTGTTTTTTTGTGACACTTTTTGTAATTATAAAATTTTTAAAATGCATGTATTAAAATAAAGATTATAATAAAATTGTATTATTCTTTTCATGAAAAAAACGCTTTTATAATTTTTTGAACACAATCAAACGTATATTATTCATCTTTTTCTTTCATATACAGAGATTGGTTCAAAAAATAGATAATATTAAAAAGAATTGTTATAATGAATTTATTAGTAATAAAATATATAAATAAAAATAAAAAAAATTTTAAATATTTTATAAAATAAATATACTAATTCATATTTAAATAAAATATTTTCATTTTAATATATGATGTTTAATATTTTTTTCTTGTTTTTCAAAATAAAATGCTAATATTGTTATAATGGATAATAGAATTAATATATAATAAATCCAATTTGATATTAAAATAGGATCGCCTTTTGCATAAGAATGAAGTCCAGATAAATAATAATTTACTCCAAAATAAGTCATGATTATAGAACTTATTGAAAAAACACTCAAAGAATTAAAATATAATATATTTTTATTTATATATGGTATTAACCGAACATGCAATACAAATGCATAAATCATAATACTAATAAGAGCCCATGTTTCTTTTGGGTCCCAACTCCAATAACGGCCCCAACTGTTATTCGCCCAAATAGATCCTAAAAAAGTACCTATAGTTAAAAGAAACAAACCTACAGTTAAACACATTTCATTAATTATAGTTAATTTTTCTATATATATTTGGATTTTTTTATAAAATAAAGGAAAAATTTTTTTTACTATACATAAAATTAAAACTAAAAAACCTAAATAAGATCCTATAAAAAAAAATGCATAACTCATTGTAATAGTAGAAACGTGGATAATAAGCCAGTTAGATTTTAACACTGGTATTAAATTAGTTATTTCTGGATCCATAGAACTTCCATGTGCAATCATTAGTAATAGAGAAGAAATAATAGATGATATTCCGGTAACAAATTGATTTTTATAGAAAAAAAGACCTATAATAATAGTAACCCAGCTTATAAAAACAGAAGATTCATATCCATTAGTCCATGGAGCATGTCCAGATATATACCATCTTATGATTAAACTTACTGATTGAAAAATAAAAAAAATACATAATATGAAAACTAAAAATTTAGAAAAATTTAATAAATATTTTTTATCAAGAAAAATATTTACAAAAGAAAGAATGAGAATGATAGATCCTATAATAACGTATAAAAAAGATAGATAATACAATATATTGAATTTGTTGTAAAATATTTCTAAAGATATTTTTTTATCTACAGGTAAAATATATTTTGCATATTTTTTTTGATACGTTCTTATTTTATCTATTTCATGATCTGCAATTTTCCAATTTTTTGCATTATAAGAATCTGATAAAGATTGAAGATAATGATTAAACATAGAAAAACCATCAAGATTTAGATGATTAGAATCTAATACAATCCAACTAGACCATGTATGATTTTTATCATATGGAATAGGAAATATTCGGATATATTTACCTTGAAAAATTTCATGAATAATACCAATACGTTCTATAAGGTTAATGATTGTTTTATCATATTCATTTCTTTGAATTGGATCTTTTGAAAAAGCTTTTTTATAATCTTCTTCGAGAATAAATTTTAATTTTAATGTAACAGGATCTATTTGATATAAATCAATCATTGAAACATAATAATGTTTATTCATTTTTATTTTTTCGGAAAGTTTATTCCTACCTTTTTTATCAACTTTTATAAAAGGTATTTTAGTCCAAAATATATTATCTTGATGTATAGATATAAACCATTGATTTGCATCAATATCTCCTATAGAATCTTTTTTATATATTTTTCTAAGTAAATCTATTGCTAAAGTATTTATTGGTTTAATTCTTCCTTTATAATCTTGTACTAATAATTTACCAAAATCTTCTGAATGTTTTTTAGGTATATGAATAACATCAGATAGATCGTTTAAATCAATGTTATTTTCCAATTGATGAGGATTATTTGAATACAATTGGTTATGCATCATAAATATGATGAAAAAAAATATATGTTTTTTATATGTTATTTTTTTTAATTTTTTTTTTAATAAAGAAAATCTTGTTCCTTTCCAAAATAAAGTAAATAACATTCCAAAAAACATAAAAATATAACCTGTATAAGAAAAAAAAGTACCTAAATAGTCATTATTTACAAAAAGATGTGTTCCTTTTTGGTCTGGATCGTATCCAGATTGAAAAAATCGGTATCCTTTATATTTTAGGATATTGTTCATATAAATGGAATAATTTCTTTTTTTATTTTTATCTATTAATGTAATATAACTTCTAAAAAAAGAAGGTAAGTTAGATCCTGGATAATTTTTTATGTAAAATTTGTTCAATTTTAAATAAAACGGGAGATCTAATTCTATTGATCCATATCCAATTGATATTTGATGATTGTCAATATATAAAGGAGTACTCATTTTGACAAAATTTTTACCTCCTAAAAAAGTAATCAACCTATTTTGTTTCTTAAAAGAAACTAATGTAGTAATAGCACTTAAAGTATTTTCATTCCCATCTTGTTTTTTTTTATCCTCTATATATGTGATTTCTCCTTTTATAATTCCTTCTGGAAGGACTAAATGAATAATCGAATGATTTTTATTATAAATTTGATATAATTTTTTTAATTCTAAAATACTATTTACGTTCTTTTTTAAGATATGAAAATGTTTTTGATTTATCATATTAAAACATTTTCCATCGAAAGATGATTTTATATATAGTTTATTATTTTTTTCAAAAATATTTATACCAAAAGGTATTTCATGATTAAATGAACAATCAACACCATTTATATTTTTTTTTTCTCCACTTTTAATAAATAATTCTATTCTTTCTCCACTATTATTTGTTGAAACAATTCTAATAAATTGATTGATTGGTTTGATCCTTGATAAAAATTCTTTTGCATATGGAATATATTTAATAATTTTTATTTTTATAGGATGACTTTGAAATAAAAATTTTTTTTCAAATCTATCATGAAATTGAGTTAAAATATAAGGTACATTATAATTTTTTTTGAAATTATTATGTTTTATTTCCAATTTTACATAACTTTTTTGCGAAATGATTTTTCGACTAGCAAACCCTTCTCTTATTGAAAGAATCCCTTCCGAATTATAATATCTAGAAAAAAAACCTCCAATAAAAATAAATATAAATGATATATGAAAAATAAAAATAGGAATTTTCTTAAAATTCCATAATTTATATTTCCATATATTTCCTATTAAACTTAATAAAATACAAAACATTAAAACTTCAAACCACAACGAATTATAAATAAAAACGTGAGCTACATCTGTAGAATATATTTTTTCTAAGAAAGTAGCAATAGACATGGAACATGCAAATATTAAAAATAAAAAAGGGGGGATTTTTGATGAAAAAAATACATATTTTAATATTTTCATTATTTTATTGTAATTTTTAAACCATCATAAGCTAAATACACATTTCTTGGTAATTTTTTTTGTATTTTATCATGAAATCCAACTAAATGACTAATATGTGTTAAAAATGTTTTTTTAGAAGATATCATTTGAATGATATTTAATGTTTCTTTTATAGCAAAAGAATATGAATGAATTTTTTGTCTTAATATATTTATGACTAAAATATCTAATCCTTGTAATTGATTAATAGTATAAGATGGGATATAACTAGCATCGGTTATATATGCAAAATTATTTATGCGAAATCCTAAAATAGGAATATGGTCATGATATATAATTAATGGATAAATATTAATATTTAATATGGAAAAAGGATAATTGTTTTCTGTTAATTTATTTAGTGAAATTTTTATTATGTTAGTTTTTTTTTGATCCGATGAAAAAATATAAGAATATCTTTTTTTTAAGTTATCTAAAACTCGAACTAATCCATAAATAGGTATAAATTTCATCATCAAAGTTCCATTTTTATCATAAAAATAATTCATAGGTCTTAAATCTTCTAATCCACCAATATGATCATAGTGTTCATGTGTGATAAGGACTGCATCTATATTTTTTTGATTATTTTGAATCATTTGATAACGAAAATCAGGACTACAATCTATTAACAATATTTTTGTATTTTTTTCAATTAATATAGAACTTCTTAATCTTTGATCTTTTGAATTGTTTGATAAACATACTGGATGATTAGATCCAATAATAGGAATACCTTGAGATGTTCCAGTTCCTAAAAACGTAATTTTCATTTTATACTTATAATAACATTTTGAAATATTGGTTCATTATATTATTTTCTATTTTAATGGTAATATTTTCTTTCTTTTTTAAAAAATCCTTAACAGATTCACGTCCTTGTCCTAATCGAAAATTTTCATAACTAAACCATGACCCATTTTTTTTAATAAGACCTAATTCTACCCCCATATCGATGATTTCTCCCATTTTAGAAATTCCTTCTCCGTATAAAATATCAAATTCAGCAATTTTAAAAGGAGGAGATAATTTATTTTTTACGACCTTTACTTTTGTTCTATTTCCTAATATTTGTTCTCCATTTCGGATTTGAAATCCTTTTCGAATATCTAATCGTATTGATGAATAAAATTTTAAAGCATTTCCTCCAGTTGTTACTTCTGGATTACCATAAACTCCTATTTTTTCTCTTAATTGATTAATAAATATTAATATACTTTTAGATTTTCCTATACTAGAAGTTAGCCTCCTTAAAGCTTGCGACATTAATCTTGCTTGTAATCCAATTTTAGTATCTCCTATATATCCTTCTATTTCACTTTTAGGAGTTAAAGCAGCAACAGAATCTACAACTATAAGATCAATAATATTAGATCTAACCAAATTATCTACTATATCTAAAGCTTGTTCTCCATTATCTGGTTGAGATATTATTAATTCGTTTATATTTACACCAATTTTTTTAGCATAAAAACAATCAAAAGCATGTTCTGCATCTATAAAACTTGCAAAACCTCCTAATTGTTGCGATTGTTTGATTGCATGTAATGCTAATGTTGTTTTTCCAGAAGATTCTGGTCCAAATATTTCAATAATTCTACCTTTTGGAAAACCCTTAATTCCCAATGCTATATCTAAACTGATGGATCCTGAAGATATAACCTCTATATGATTAATTTTTGAATCTCCCATTTGCATAACAGTTCCTTTTCCATAAATCTTATCCATTTTATCCAATACAAACTTTAGAGATTTTTTTTTTTGTTCAGTTTTTTCCTTCATAGACCCTTATTACAATTTTTTTATCTATATAAAAAATAATTTTTATAATAATTAGTGTTTTTTATTATTCCAATTAAATTTTTTTTTAATCATATAGTTTTTTTTTTGTTTTGGTAATCTTAGAAACAATCTTTTTTTATAAGGTATTAATTTAAAAATAATATATTTTGGATTTAAAAAAAATAAATCTTGATGAGATATATTTAAACTATAAGAAAAAAATCTCATAGATATTTGCTCTTTTATGGGAATTAAAATGGTTTCTTTATATTTATATTTATGACAATAATAATTGAATACGGGTATTTTATGTTCTTTATAATAGTTCATTATATAATTGATGGCAATAAAATTAGGAATATAATTTTGAGTTTCTTTTGAAAAAAAATTTAATAAAATCCAAAAATCTTTTTTATTGTGATTCTTTAAAATTTTGTATATATTTTTAATACCAGAATTATAAGCTGCTAAGACTAATTCCCAATTCTTTATTTTTTTGTATAAAAATTTTAAATATCGACAAGCGGCTATTGTAGATTTCACGGGATCATTTCGATCATCTATATTTCTAAAAATATTTAAATTATAAATTTTTCCAGTTTTTGGCATAAATTGCCAAATTCCTTTTGCTCCAGATTTTGATGTAATAGTGGGATTTAGATTAGATTCTACAATAGGTAGATATTTTAATTCTTTTGGAAGTTTATATTCATTCAGTTTTTCTTCAAACATAGGAAGGTAAAAATCGGATAATGATATAATTTTTCCCATATATTTTCCCATACGTAAATATTTTTCTACGGATGCATGTACCATCGTATTATATTTTAATATCCTCATTTGGGATTTTTTATTAATACTATTAATTCTGAATTTTAATTTATCCGAATTGATATTAATTATGGTAAACTGTTTTTTTTTATTGTTTTTTTTACAATATGAAAATTGTGATTGGCATCCTATAACTATCATACAAAGTTTTTCTATATTTCGAATATAAGCTCTTTGAATAAATAAATTTTTAGGATGGATTAAAATACGATTTTGTTCCGAAAACGGTTTGGAAAATGATTGGACAATCAAGCTTTTTATAATAAATATAAAAAACATAATATTTTTAGTCGTTATCGTTTCCACTATTAATTTTTGAAAATTTTTTTTTTATAAATAAATGTGAATGAACAAACGGAATAATACGTAAAAAAAAAGATTTATTTTTTTTCTTCAGATTCAGAATTTTTTTCTTCTGAAGCTTTTTTAAATTCTTTTAATCCCGTACCTAAACCTTTCATTAATTCTGGTATTTTTTTACCACCAAAAAGTAAAAGAGCAAGAACAACAATCACAACAATTTCTGTTGTTCCAAAAGTACCTAAAAATATTAAAAATACAATAGAAATAAAATCCATCAAATGGAATTTTTTATCAAATATAAAAAAAAATTACGAATTTTTTTAGTTGAAAATGGAGTAATCTCCAATATTGATTTCTTTTTCAGTATTTTTATAATAAGAAAACTTTCCAAAAATACTTTTGGTTAAATTAGCAGATGATATATTAGTATATTTTTGAATAATAGATTTTTTAATATTGCTATTTTTTATTATAGCATGTTGTTCTATCGAAACAAATGGACCGATAATAGAATTTTCTATGAAAGTATGATCCCCAATATAACAAGGTTTTATAATCAAACTATTTTTTAGTATAGCCTTTTTACTAATTAAATCTAACTCTTTAGATTCAATAGAAAGTAATTTAGAATGAGAATCAATAATTTTGTTTTTATTTCCAAAATCTATCCATATATTCGTATTTTTATTTATAAATATTTCACCTTTTTTTCTCATATTTTCTAAAACAGATGTTAGTTGATATTCTTCTTTATTTTTTATTTTATTTTTTAATAAATATTCAAGTTCTTTCATCAATAAAAAACCGTCATGAAAATAATAACAACCTACCATAGCTAAATTAGATTGATATTTTCTTGGTTTTTCTATAAAATGAATAATTTTTCCATAAGAATCACATTGAATAACTCCAAATAAATGAGGATCTTTTACCTGTTTTGTCCATATAACATTTTTTTTATGATATATTTCTTTTTCAAAAGAATTATTATAAAACAAAGAATCAGGATATGCAATAAACAATGGACCTGATAAATTTTTTTTTGCTTTTAGTAAAGCATCTGCTGTACCGATTGGATATGTTTGATAATAAACAATTGGATTCATTCCAATAATACTATGAGTTATATTTAATATTTTTTCTTCTATTTTTTTTTTAGAATATGGAATAATAAAAATGATTTCTTTTATTGAAAAAAATTTAATTAACCTTTGAAAGTTATATAAAAATCTATTTAAAATAGTTTTTCCAGAAATAATTAAAAATGGTTTAAGTGTATTTATAGTATGTGGATAAAGACGTACTCCTTTACCAGCCATAGGAATTATAATTTTCATTATCTAATTTTTTGATTATTTTTTTATATTCCGGTACTTCCAAAAGATTTATTCCCTCTTATACTTTTTTTTAAAATGAAAGTATTATTCCAATAAACATTTTTTATATTGTAGATAATGGAGATGATGGCTAGTTTTTCATTAGGTTTAATTATTAAAGGTTTTTTTTTCCAAAAAGTATTAATTACAATAATTTTTATTTCCTTATTACTTTCAATATGAATTATGCAAATAGATTTTATAAAAGTTTTTTTTAAAAATAAAAATATTTTTTTATCTAAATTGCATAGGATTAATCCTGTAGGTATTAATTTTCTTTCTAGAAAATTAATAAAAATAGATTTTTTATTATTAGAATAAACTAATTTCGACTGATTATTTGTTTTCACGGTATCAAAAACTTCATTTTATTTAAATAGATTTAACAATCTTTTTTTTTCAAAGATGAAAATAATGAATAAATATAAAAATTGATAAATAAAATTTATTTCTACTTCATTTTTTTTTGTAGAAAATATGGTAAATATTGCTAAAAATAAATGAAATAGGATATTTTTTATTTTTTTAGTGAAAAAATTCCTAAATTTTTTTAAAATCCAAATATATAATGCAAATAGCATACTTCCATATGAGAAAAAAGTTCCCCAAGCAGGAATCATAAAATTTTTTTTTGAAATTAATATGAAAATAGTATTAAAAAATAGCGTGATAAACAATCCAATTAAAGAACAAAAAGTACCAACAAAGGGTTTATTGATTGTTTTATACAAAATTGATAAGTTAGTGTAAATTCCTAACAATAAATATCCCATCATTATAATAGGAATAATAGAAATAGCTGAATGATATTTTTTACTAATAATATTTTGAATAAAAATGGGAATATTACTACATAATAAAACATAAAATATCAATCCAAATAACATAAAAAAATAAGTAATTTCTTCATAATAATATATTGCATCAGAATCATTAGATTTTTTAAAAAAAAAAGGTTCAATGCCTAATCGAAATACTTTTTGATATAAACTTATAAAAGATGAAATTTTGTAACAAGCAGAATAGGCTCCGTTAATTTCATCTGAAATGAATCTTTTAATCAAAATTTTATCTAAATTTTCATTGATAGAATAAATGATTGTTCCAAACATAATAGACATACCATAGTATAACATCTTTCTTGCAAGAACTTTATTGAATTTATAGAGAAAAAACTCATAAAAAAGAATAGGAATTACCAATAAAAAATTTATAATAGAAGAAATTACATTTGAAAAAAATATATAACCAGTTCTATCTGTAAAAGAATTGACTATTTTGTATATAATAAGTAAATAGTGATTATGAGACATTCTAAAATTTTTATATACAAAAAACATGTAAAAAACCAAAATAGACTGTATGAATACAACAATAATATTGATAGTTATATAATAAAGTGGTTTTTCATTTACACGTAACCAAGCCATAGGAATAATGGATATGGTATCAAAAAAAACAATTAAAAAAAACATGATAAAATATTCCGAATGATTTGAATATCCTGATATGTGAATTAAATAATTTTTACAATTTGTAGATATAATAAAAAATATAGTAGAAATGAAAAATTGTAGGATTAATCCAGTTGAAAAAACAGTTTTTTTATCATATTTTTTTTCATATAAAAATCGAAAATATGCACTTTCTAATCCAAAAGAAACAAATCCTATAGCTAGAAAAGATAAAGAATACATATCCGTATAAAGAGAAAACTCTCCTCTTCTTAAAGAAAAAGTAAAAAATTTTAGAAAAATATAATTGATAATTTTTGGAAAAATAGATCCTATCGAATAAATAATGGTTTGTTTTGCTAATTTTTTATACAAATTCAGTTTTTTTTCAAAAAATTAAAAAAAGTAATTTTATATATGAAATAATTAAAATATTTATAAATAACAAAATGAATTACCATAAAGAATCTAAAGAATTTATAAAATATGCAGTAAAACATCAAAATATTAATAGTTTAAGGATTCATGAATATGTCAAATTAATGACACCTTATATTGTCGAAGAAAGAAAATTGAATATAGCTCAAATGGATGTTTTTTCGCGTTTGATGATGGATCGAATTATATTTCTAGGTACTGTAATTGAAGATAACATAGCTAATATTATACAAGCTCAATTACTTTTTTTGCAATCTACTGATCCTAAAAAAGATATACAAATATATATAAACTCACCAGGAGGAAATGTTTACGCAGGTTTAGGAATATATGATACGATACAAATCATAGAACCAGATGTCTCTACTATTTGTACTGGTATGGCTGCATCTATGGCTGCAATTTTATTATGTTCAGGTATGAAAAATAAGAGATCTTCATTAAAACATTCTAGGATTATGATTCATCAACCTATAGGAAAAACGGAAGGACAAACTTCAGATATCGAAATTACAGTTCGAGAACTATTAAAGTTAAGAGAAGAACTTTATGAAATTATATCACATCATACTGGATTGCCAATTGAAAAAATTGAAAAAGATTCAAATAGAGATTATTGGATGACATCTTATGATGCAAAAAAATATGGAATGATTGATGAAGTTTTAGAAAAAAAACATTCTAAAAAAAGATGATCACGACAGGATTCGAACCTGTAACCTACTGCTTAGAAGGCAGTAGCTCTATCCATTTGAGCTACGTGATCAGTATCGGGGTAGCAGGATTTGAACCTACGATCTCCTGGTCCCAAACCAGGCGCGATGACCAAACTACGCTATACCCCGTATTGAAACAATCAATTCATGCGGAGAATGTGGGATTCGAACCCACGAAGTATTTTTTATATACCGACAGTTTAGCAAACTGTTCCGTTAACCACTCCGGCAATTCTCCAAGAGAAATACAAATCTAAAATAGATATATTAAATAAACAAATAAATGAATTTGTTATTATTTATTTATATCGAGAATAATTTAATTTTAGGATGATATACATTTATGAATTCTTTTTAATACAAAACATATATGAATTATTTACGATTTTTGATTGTATTTTTATTCAGAATTTTAAAAATTAAATGAAAAATCGAAATTTCTACTTCTATAAAATTAGAATTATAAATTTGAATATTCATCAATGATTTCATATTAAAAACATATATATTTTTTTGTAAAAAGATGATAAGTTAATAAAAATATTATTTTTTATGATAAAATAAATTTTTTTCACTAGGATATCTATTCTGTAAATTATATAATTATGAATTTTTTATGGTTGAAGAAAAAATGATTTATTTTTTTTCAAATATATTGTTATTTTTTGTATGCAAAAAGAATTAATTATTATTGGAATTGAATCATCATGTGATGATACAGCTGTATCTATAATCAAAGGTAGAAAAGTTTTATCTAATATTATTTTTCATCAAAATATTCACAAAAAATATGGAGGTGTTGTACCAGAATTAGCTTCAAGATTACATGAAAAAAAACTACCGTTAGCTACTAAAAAAGCAATTTTTTTATCAAAAATAGATCAAAATCAAATTGATGGAGTATCAGTCACTTTTGGACCTGGATTAATAGGTCCTTTGTTAGTAGGATCTTCTTTTGCAAAGTCTTTTTCTATGGGATTAGGAGTACCTTTATTATCTGCAAATCATATTCAATCTCATATTTTTACTCATTTTATAGAAAATGCAAATATTAATAATAATTCTTATCCTAAATTTCCATTTTTAAGTTTAGTCATTAGTGGAGGTCATACTCTAATAATAGAGGTTAATCATTTTTTTCATATGAAAATATTAGGATCTACTCTAGATGATTCTGTTGGAAATGTTTTTGATCAAATTGCTCGCATTTTAGGAATTCATTATCCAGGAGGTCCTATGATAGATTTTTTTTCAAAATATGGAAATAAAAACAAATTTCATTTCTCAAAACCATTAGTTAATGGTCTAAATTTTAGTTTTAGTGGGTTAAAATCTCAAATTAGAAAATTTATCGAAAATAATATCAAAAACGATCCTTTTTTTATAAAAAAACATATTCATGATATATGTGCTTCAATGCAAAAAATTATATCGGAAATTCTTTTAGAAAAAGTCTATCAAGCTATTTTACAAACTAATATCTTTAGAGTATCTTTATCAGGTGGTGTTTCTGCTAATCATGAAATTCAAAATACTTTTTTATCTTTTTTTAAAAAAAAAACAAAAAAATGGGAATTATTCCTTCCTAAAATAGAATATGCAACGGATAATGCAGCAATGATTGGAATTTCAGGTATTTTTAAATATGAAAGAAAAATGTTTGAATCATTAGACACATCTCCATTTTCAAAATTAAAAAAATTTTGAAAAATCAAATACATCTACATATAAAATTTCTATCTCCATATACATCATTCACACGATCTATTGGAATCCAAAACTTTCTTTTTTTGATCCAAGTTAGTGGATATGATGCTTTTTTTCTACTGTATGGATAAATCCAATTATCATGTGTTAATGTTTCAACACTATGTGGCGCGTTTTTTAAAACATTATCTTTAGTAGAATAAATTCCATCTTCAATTTCTTGAATTTCTTTTCTTATATTAATTAATGTATCTATAAAAAAGTCTATTTCTTTTTTTGATTCACTTTCTGTTGGTTCAATCATCATACATCCATCTATAGGAAAAGAAATAGTAGGAGCATGGAATCCATAATCCATCATTCTTTTTGCTATATCTGTAACTTCTATATTAAACCTTTTAAAAGGGTTACAATCTATAACTAATTCATGTGCTACGGTTTTATTTTTTCCAATATATAATATTTTATAATAGTTTTTTATTTTTTCTCTGATATAATTAGCATTCAATATAGCTATTTCTGTACATTTTTTTAATCCATATGAACCTAACAAACGTATATAAGCGTATGGTATTGTCAAAATCATTGATGATCCATACGGAGAAGAAGAAACGGATAATATTTGTTTGTTTTTATATTTTTTATATTCGTTATAAAATGGATTTTTTGGTAAAAAAGGAACTAAATGTGGTCCAACACAAATAGGACCCATACCAGGACCACCTCCACCATGAGGAATAGAAAAAGTTTTATGTAAATTGAGATGACAAATATCAGCTCCTAAATCATATGGGTTCATTAATCCTATTTGAGCATTCATGTTCGCTCCATCCATATATACTTGTCCTCCATTTTTATGAATAACATGGATAATCTCCCTAATATTTGTTTCATATACACCGTAAGTGGATGGATAAGTAATCATTAATACAGATATTGATTTTTGATATTTTTTAATTTTTGTATTTAAATCCATTTCATCAATGGATCCATTTTTTTTTGTATTAATTGATATAATATTTAACCCTGCCATTGTAGCTGAAGCTGGATTAGTTCCATGAGAAGATGAAGGAATTAACGCTATATTTCTTTGATTTTGTCCTAATGAATGATGGTAATGTTTAATAACCATTAATCCAGCATATTCCCCTTGTGCCCCCGAATTTGGTTGAAAAGAAACTCCAGAAAAACCAGTAATTTCTTGAAAATATTTTGTTAACATTTTAATGAGAAATTGATATCCTTTTGCTTGTTCATCAGGAACAAAAGGATGAATATTATTCCATTGTTTTTGACTTATAGATAATAATTCTGTAGAAGAATTTAATTTCATCGTACAAGATCCTAATGGAATCATGGAATGATTTAATGAAATATCTTTTCTTTCTAATTGTTTGATATAACGGATAAGATTTGTTTCAGATTGATATTCTTTAAATATTTTATTTTCTAGAAAATTAGAGGATCTGATTAAACAGTTAGGAATTTTATTATAATTTTTTTTTTTATACGAAATATATTGTTTATTCTTTTTTTGATATTTATCAAATATAGAAAAAATGTCATTTATATCTTTTTGAGAAGTTGTTTCATCAAGAGTAATAGTTAAGTAATTGTTATTTATATATCTAAAATTAATTTTTTTTTGTTTTGCTATATTTTGGATATATCCATTCGAATGATGATTTTTAATTCTAAGAGTATCAAAATAAAATTTATTGACTTGATCAATATTATTAATATTATTTAATAACATCGATTCTAATTTTTTAGATAATTTATGAATCAAATTTGCTATATTAATTAGTCCTTTTTTCCCATGATATATTCCATACATGGAAGCCATTATAGCAGGAAGAACTTGAGATGTACAAATGTTAGAAGTCGCTTTTTCTCTTCTGATATGTTGTTCTCTTGTTTGTAAAGACATGCGATACGCTTGATTGTTATTTTTGTCTTTAGATATGCCAATAATTCTTCCAGGAAGAAACCTTTTATATTGTTCATGAGTAGAAAAAAATGCAGCATGTGGACCTCCATATCCCATCGGAATTCCAAAAGATTGACTAGATCCTATAACTACATCTGCTCCCCATTCTCCAGGAGGTTTTAATAGAGATAAAGCAAGAAGATCTGTTGATATAATAATTGATATATTATTTTGTTTTGCATATTCAATAGTTTCTTCATAATTATATATTTCTCCTAAAGAAGTAGGATAAGATAACATTAATCCAAATATTTTTTTATATTTTTTTCGGAATAAATTTTCATGAGAATCTTGTATTAACTGAATTCCTAATCCAAAACATCTTGTTTTGATAACAAAAAAAGTTTGAGGAAGTACTTCTTCAGAAATATAAAAACAATAACTATTATCTATTTTTTTTTTTTTAATTTTTTCTTGATATATCATAAACATAGCATCTGCAGCAGATGAAGATTCATCTAACATAGATGCATTGCTAATTTCCATACCAGTAAGATCGGATATCATTGTTTGAAAATTTAGAAGAGCTTCTAAACGACCTTGAGATATCTCTGATTGATATGGTGTATATGGGGTATACCATCCTGGATTTTCTAATATATTCCGTTGAATGACGCTTGGTGTGATAGTATTTTTGTATCCTAATCCAATGTAAGAACGGTAATTTTTATTCTTTTTACTAATTTTATTAATGTGATTTAAATATTCATATTCTGAAATAGAATTTGGAATATTTAATTTTTTTTTAATATATATATCATTAGGAACAGTTTTTTCAATAAAATTCTTTATAGAGGAGCTTTTTAATTCTTTTAACATTTCATTTATCTCCTTACGAGATGGACCTATATGTCTAGAAAGAAATTTTCTTTTATTATGTTCTTTCATATACAAAAATTATGTTACATTTAATCAGGAAATACAAATTTAAAAAAATAAATATTGTAAATTTTATGTTATTATTTCATTCAAATTTGATCGATTTGATATGGTATTTTATTATATTTGTAATAATTAAAAAAGTAAATGAAAGTTACTATTATTGGTTCTGGAAATGTAGGTGCTACTTGTGCTAGTATTTTAGCTCAAAAGGACATAGTCGATGAAATTATTTTATTAGATTCTAAAGAAAAACTATCTGAAGGTAAAAGTTTAGATATATCACAAATGACTCCAATTACAAGATCAAATACAAAAGTATGGGGATTTCACTGTGATTTTTCTAAATCGAGAAATTCTGAAATAATCATTATTACTTGTGGAATCACAAGGAAAGCAAATATGAGTCGTGATGATTTAGTTCAATGTAATATGAATATTATTGCTTCTGTTACTAAAAAATCTCAACATTTATCTCCAAATGCTAAATTTATAGTTGTATCCAATCCATTAGATATTATGACATACATATGTTATATAAATGCAAAAATTAGTCGTTTTCGCATCATAGGTATGGCTGGAATTTTAGATTGTGCAAGATATAAATATTTTTTATCTAAGAAATTAAATGTATCATCTTATGATATACAATCTTTATTCTTAGGAAGTCATGGTGATACAATGGTCCCTTTATATAGATATACATCTATATCTGGTATTCCAATTACCGAATTCATATCAGAAATAGAAAATGATATTCTTATAAATAAGACAAAAAAAGGAGGAGAAGAAATTATTAATTATATAGGAAATTCTGCTTGGATGGCTCCCAGTATATCGATTGTGGAAATAATTGAAGCTATTATAAAAGATAGTAAACGAATATTTCCTTGTTCTATATTATTAAAAGGAGAATATAATATACATAATATATGTTTAGGAGTTCCTGTTGTTATAGGAAAAAGTGGAATCGATCGAATTATAGAATTAAAATTAAATGAAAAAGAAAAATATCTTTTAAAACAATCTGAAAAACAAATACAGAAAATAATATATAGGTTGCGTACCTAATCTCAGTTTTTATCAAAAAAAATGAATTTGTTATTTTTCTATAAAAATTAATAATTCTCCTTTTTTATATTTAATTTGAATTTTTTTATCGATAGATATGTTTCTTATTCCTATATTTCTACCTATTTCTAGTATTTCATTTTGAATACAATATTGGAGACCCGTCGTTTTTAATCCATTTACTTTTGGAAATGGAAATAACGATACTTTTTTGTTTTGTTTTATATAAAAATAATTTATTTTTTCAGAAAAAAAATATACATGATATTCATCATGAAAAATGATAGATAATTGTTTTTTATATTTTAAAGCCGTAGATAAATTTCCTAAAAAATGATCTTGTTCTTTTCCACTAGCACCCCAAACGTTGACGTTTAAAAAACCCTTTTTTTGGATAATATTCAAAGCTTTATCAAAATCTGTATATTTTTGATTATAAGTGTTATATTGTGTAATTTTTTTCATATGAATATCTTTTTTTAATAGAGAATCAAAATCTCCAATAATATAATCAATTGGTATTCCATATTTTTTTAAATAATAAAATGAACCATTCACAGAAAATATTTTTTTTCCACAAAAATCTTTATTAAAAGGAGGTGGAGTTCCATTAAGGAATAATTCTATTTCTGGGCCTTTAAAACGATGATACATTTAAATTTTCCATTTTTTAAAATAACTTCCTAAATAAATTTTTATTACAAATGGATCTTTCATTACTTCTTTTGAAGTACCTTCTTTTAAAATTTTTCCTTTATATATTAAATACATACGATCTGTTATAGAAAACAGTTCTTTGATATTATGATCTGTAATTAAAATTCCTATATTTTTTTTTTTCAATGTAATAAAAATTTTTTGTAATTCTTCTATTGTCATAGGATCTATCCCAGAAAAAGGTTCATCTAATAAAATTAATTTAGGATTTATAGCTAGACATCGAGCAATTTCAGTTTTTTTTCTTTCTCCTCCAGAAAGAGAATAGCCTTGATTTTTTCTAATTTTTTGTATTCCTAATTCTTTTAAAAGTTTTTCCGTTATTTCTTTTTTATTTTTAAAATATTTTTTATGCATTTCTAATATGGATAAAATATTATCTTCTACAGATAATCTTCTGAAAATAGATGGATCTTGAGATAAATATCCAAGACCTTTTCGAGAACGTTTATATAAAGGAAGATTTGTTATATCCTCTGTATCAAGAAATAGAGAGCCCTTTTCTGGATGGATTAATCCTATTAAAGTGTAAAAAATAGTAGTTTTTCCTGCACCATTAGGTCCAATTAAACCTACTATTTCACCCTGTTTTAATTGTAAAGAAATATTTTTTATTATATATTTTTTATTGTATTTTTTGTATAAATTTTTTGTTTTTAGTATCATAATTTTTATTTTTATTTAATTTTCGAATGAAAGTCTATATTATTTTTAATAAATATTTTATGAAACGTATTTTCATGATATTGTTATTTTTAATAATAACCATTGGATTGTTTCAAATATCTTTTTCTATGGAAAAAGTAGATGGAATATACGCTATAGTAGGTGATGAAATCATTTTAGAATCTGAAATGAGAAAAATCAGTAAAAATAAAGATTTTTTTAAAATATTTAATGATTTATTACTGCAAAAATTAATGATGTATCATGCAAAAAGAGATCCAAATATTGAAATTAATGAAAAAGAATTGAAATTCAGAATTAATTTAATTTTTTTAGACAAAATTAATCAATGTGAAAATAAAGAATATTATTTCAATAATAAGAACAATGAAAAAGATTTATTCAATACAATCAGGGATGTAGTAAGAAATAATATGTATATAGAAGAATTATATTATAAAATAACAAGTAATATAGAAGTATCTCCAGATGAAATTAAATATTTTATCATCAAACACAAAAACAAAATTTTTGATGATCAAGAAAAAATGTATATAAATTCTTCCATTTTTTTTATAAAAAAAAATAAAATAAAACAAAAAAAAATTTTAAATTTTTTAACACAGATCAAAACAAAAATGGTGAAAGGAGTTGATCCGTCTATTTTATTTAAACATCCATTTTTACGTTTTTTTATTTGTAAAAATATGTCATTTAAAAAAATAAATATAAATATAATACCGTATTCATATAAAAAATTATTTTTTCATTCAAAAAAAAATCAAGTATTTGGACCATTCAAACATGGGGATAAGTTCTATTTGATAAAATTAATTAAGAAAGAAAAAAATTTTATTGATATAGATTGTATTTCTATTCAAAAAAAATATTCTAATAATGATTATTTCAAAACAAAATCATTTTTAGAATTGTCTAGAAAAATGGTTTTAAGAAATTGGATAAAATTAGAAGATATAGGAATAAAAAATAAATGTGTGAAGAATTATTTTCAATATAAAAATTGGATTAATGAAAAACAACTTCCAAAAGATATCAAAGAAATGCTTCATACTATAAAAAAAGGTGAAATTACAAGACCTTTTCTTGGAAATTTTGATGGAAAAAAAGCTTTTTTTATTATTCAACTAATAGATCGAATTAAATCAGATTCGAGCTTATCAGATCAGGATTTTAAAAAAATAGAATCTATTATTAAAGAAGTAAAAATACAAAATGTAATGGAAAATTGGTTTCATAAAATGATCAAAAAAACATATATAAGTATTCAAGTATAAATTAGTTTATTGTATAATATTTGTTTCATTATTTATTTTTTATAAAAATTCATATATATTTTCATATCTTGATTTAATTATTTATATTACATAATCAAAACCCATGAATTATAATAATTACAAATATTTTTTGTACGTATAAAACGTTGAACAAAATAAATATATTATTCTTAATAAAGAATTCATTTTATTTTCAATAACAATCAATATTTATTATGTATTGGTTCAATCATAATATATCTATTTTTATTTCATAAAAATATATTGTCTGGATAAGATATTTTATATAAAAATAAACCACAAGCTGGAACTATTGAACTGCAATAATCAGAATTTTTTAATTCGATAATTTTTATAAATTCATTTATAGTAATTTTATTTCTTCCAACATCAATAAGTGTTCCAATAATAGATCTAACCATAGACCTTAAAAATCTATTAGATTCAATAGTAAAACATAAAGTATCATATATTTTTTTCCAAGAAACATAATATATATGACATATGTTATTTTGTCCAATTATCTTTTTTTTTTCTCCTTTTCGGAAAGTGCTAAAGTCTTTATAAGATAATAATATTTTAGATGCTTTATTCATTTTTTCATAATCTAATGAATAAGCACAATACCAAGAAAAATCTTGATTAAATGGATTTTTTACATTTTCAATGTAGTATTTATATGTTCTACTTATAGCATGAAATCTAGCATGTATATTTTTCTTCACTGGAATAATTTTGATAATTTTAATATGTTTAGGTAAAAATATATTGATTCTTTTTACAAAATTATTTTTTATATTTTTTTCATAATCAAAATGAGCAAACATTTGTTTTGCATGTACTCCTTTATCTGTTCTTCCAGCACCAATTATATTAATTGATTCTTTTAATAATTTAGATAAACAATATTCAACAGTATCCTCTATTGTTTTTACCCTTTTTTGTATTTGCCATCCATGAAAATTTTTTCCATTATAGGACAATTCAATAAAAAATCTCAATGATGTTATTTATTTTTAATTAAAACTATTAAGAATAAGCGAATATACTTTTTGTATTTTTTTTTTAGAAATATTTAACAGAAGGTAAAATACGAAAAGAATTTATACAGAATAAACAATAAAATATCCCCATTTATAATACAATTATTTCATCATTTTTCCAAAAAAAATTCATAATTCTATTATAGAATATAAATTCACTATAATAGGATTTTCATATTTGATTTTTTTTTCTATTATCAAAATAGAGAAAATAATTTATAATATTCAAATGAAAGAATTTTTTATTTTTGTTCCAATTTCATTGGTGTTTCATATAAAATTATTCATACTTTTTTTGGGTACATTTTTTTCTAAAAAATGTATATTTTGTCATATAATTACATAAGGATATTAAATAGATTTTAATTTAATACAAAATGATTTTACTGTTAAAGTATTATATAAATAATTGATTTAATTAAGTTTAATACAAGGAAAAAAGGATTTTAAACGATTATTCATTTTTTTATTTTTCATTCTATTCATAAAAATATATTTATTATCATAATAAACATTTTTGCAATATATCTATTGTTAGATTCCAGTATAACATCTAGATAATTTTTAAATACTTTGTATAAAATCAATTGCTAATTGAGACTAAATAAATAGGAATGAAATGGTTCGATATTTTTTTTCTATCATTTTGCAATGAGATTCATCAAGAGGATATATATAATTTCTTCTCAAAAGATCTACTATGATTTTCATCAAAATAAGATTGAATTGAATTTGATATGGAATCAATTTTTTCTCTAATTCATTCATATTTTTTAATTCAAAGAATTTTTTTTTCAAGAAAATAAAATAATATTCAATTTTATAACTTGGATTTATATGCGATCATAGATATTTCTATGTTAGCATTTTTTGGGAGTGCTGATGCTTCTATTATTTCTCTAGAAGGATATTCTTTATTTTTAAAAAAGTTAGAATATATTTGATTCACCTTTTGAATCTGTTGAATATCAATTAAAAATATCGTTGTTTTTACTATGTTTTGAAAATTCATTCGATTTTCTAAAAGAATGATTTTTAAATTATTCATTATTTTTTTTGTTTCGATTTCTATAGAATTTGAATTTTTTTTTTTAAAATTTTCATTCATATTTATACCTATTTGTCCGGAAATAAACAAAAAATTATGGACAAGTACACATGTGCTATACGCTCCATAAGAAGGAATTTTATTGATCGATATTTTCTTTAAACTCATATTTTTTTTTGATTATAACTTATAATTTTTTTTAAAAATACTTGTTTTTTTTTTTTTAAGAATAGTATCCTTTTTTTTATCAGGATATGAAACATATAAATAATATAATATGATTTTGTTATAATACTTCAATTTGTATTAAACGATGAAAATAAATTATTGATATTTAAAATATTTTTTTTTGGTAAAAAGAATGATAGAAAATAAATTAAAAATTTTACATTGTTCATAATTCTAGCATTTAAAATAGTAATAATAATAATATTTTTTTAAATTAAATTTATTAACATTGAATTAAAAATTAGGATTATAATTTGACACTAAAACTAGTTTATTCAAAAAAAAATTATTTTAAATATTTATTTTTTTTACTATTAAACTATCTGAACATAATCCTAAAATTTCTACAATACTTTTATTCAATATAGGATGAATTTTTTCTGGAATTATATTAGACATAGGTAATAAAACAAATTTTCGCAAATGAAGCATAGGATGTGGTATTGTTAATAAATTACTATTCATGATAATCGAATCATACAATAAAATATCTATATCTATTTTTCTATTCTTATAAACTGTTTTTTTCATAGATTGAATATGGGTTTCTTTTCCTATCATTTTTTCGATACTAAAAATAGTTTTCAAAATGAAAATAGGAGAATATATTGTTTCCACATGTAAAACTCTATTATAAAATAAAGGAGTATTTTTTTTCATATTCCATGCTTCACTTTCAAAATAAGATGATTTTTGAATGATATTTCCAATATTTTTTTGTATCAAAATGAAAGAATCCTCTAAATATTTTTTTCTATCGCCATTATTACTTCCCTGCATTAAAAAGACATAATGTTTTTTCTTCATAAAAAAAAATTAAAATAACTTATATAAAATATTAATATACTGAAAAACTGTATTTTTTATTTAAATTAGAAAGAAATATTTTCATAAAAAATATATTCATGGGATTAGTCGTAAATTTTATGAAAGGTTTATTTAATCAAGGAATAGCTATTGATTTAGGTACTGCCAATACGCTTATTATGCATAATGATAAAATTATAGTTGATTTACCATCTATCATTGCTATAGATGTAAGAACTAAAAAAGTTTTAGCAGTAGGAGATAAAGCAAAAAAAATGCAAGGAAAAACACATGAAAATATTAAAATATACAAACCATTAAAAGATGGAGTAATTGCGGATTATCAAGTTGCAGAACTTATGATAAGAGAGTTTATTAAAAAAATTCCAGGAATAAATAATAAAATATTTAATCCATCATTAACAATGGTTATATGTATTCCATCAGGAATAACTGAAGTAGAAAAAAGAGCAGTGAAAGATTCTGCTCAACATTTGAATGCAAAAGATGTATATCTTATTGAAGAACCTATGGCTGCAGCTATAGGTTCTGGTATTTCTGTAACTAAAGCGGAAGGTAATATGATTATAGATATAGGAGGAGGAACTACAGAATGTGGCGTAATTGCTTTAGGTGGAATTGTTTGTCAAAAATCTATAAAAATAGCTGGAGATGTTTTTACTAATGATATTGCTTATTTTCTTCGTTCTAAATACAATTTTTATATTGGAGAAAGAACTGCAGAAAAAATAAAAATAGATATAGGAGCTGCAATAGAAGATATAGAAATTCCGCCAGAGGATATTCATATACAAGGAATAGATTTACCAACAGGAAAACCGAAAGAAATGAGTATTTCTTATAAAGAAACTATTCCAGCACTTGACAAATCAATTTTGAGGATTGAAGATGCAGTCATGGAAACCTTATCAAGAACTCCTCCAGAATTAGCAGCAGACATATATAAGACTGGTATTTACATGGCTGGAGGTGGATCTCTTTTAAGAGGTTTAAATCAGAGAATTTCTAAAAAAACGGGATTACCTGTTTTTTTAGTAGAAGATCCATTAAGATCTGTTGTAAAAGGAACTGGAGTAGCTTTAAAAAATATTGATAAGTTTACATTTTTAATGAAATAATTATAATAATGCGTGAATTTTTTATTATCATTTTAAAATTCCGTTTTTTTATATTTTTTTTTATTTTAGAAACTATAGCTTTAGTTATTTCCTTTTCAAACTCAAAATTAATTCAAAATGTTTATTATGGTTCTTCTCATTATATAATAGGAAATATATATGAAAATATATATAAAATACAGGATTTTTTACTTTTGAAAATTGAAAATCAAAAACTTATAGAAGAAAATACCCGTTTACATAACGAAAATATTTTATCTAAAATTGATACAATATCTAAAGATTTTAAAAAAGAGGATGTGAATTATTTACAAGAATATGTATTCACACCGGTAAAAATTATTAATAATAGTATTCATGAGAAAGAAAATTATTTAACTATAAATAAAGGTAGTATTAATGGAGTATATCCAGATATGGGTATTATATTTCCAAATGGAATAGGTGGAATTATTATTAAAACAACTAAACATTTTAGCACTGCTATTTCTATTTTAAATTCTAAAATAAAAGTAAACGCTAGATTAAAAAAAAATAAATATTTTGGAATTCTTAGTTGGGATGGTATAGATTATAAACATGTTATTTTATATGACATACCTAAATATTGTTTAATTCATAAAGGAGATTTAGTGGAAACAGATGGAAAATCTTCTACTTTTCCTGAAGGAATACCAATTGGAACCGTAGATTCTTATAAATTTGATGAAGAAAATTCTTCTTATGTTATCAAAGTAAGATTATTTTCTAATTTTTATACTGTGGGAAATGCTTACGTTGTTAAAAATCTTTTGAAGAAAGAATGGGATTCTGTTCATATAGTTGAGAATAAAGAATGAATTTTATTAAAAATTTTTTTATTTCTACATTTTGCATTTTTTTTCTTTTATTTATTCAAATATTGGTATTAAAAATTTTTTTTGTAGGGTGTTACTTTTATATTCTATTTATTTTGGTATATCCACATAAATGGAATAAATATCTATTTTTATGTATTTCATGTTTATTGGGATGGATTATGGATCATTGCATGAATACAATAGGGTTTCATGCTTTTTCTATTACATTATGTGCATTTTTAAGATCATATGTTATTCAATTATTTAATGGTAATCATTTTACAAATAAAAAATATTTATCGGTTTATCATTTATCTTTTCTAAAAAAAATTTGTTATATATTTTCAATAGTTATATTACATAATATAACATTATGGACATTAGAATCATTCAAAAATATTCATAATTTTCATAGTATTTTTTTTTTAAGAAAAATATTTATAAGTATTTTTACAACTATTTTATGTATTATATATTTCTTCTTTAGAAGAATTTAACATTGAAAAAATTACATAAATTTTATACTCTTCTAATTTTTATAGGAATAGTTTTTATAGGAAGATTGTATTATTTGCAAATCTATACTGATAAATATATTTTGAATGCTTTTAATACTTCTATTAAACAAGAAACGATTATACCTGAAAGAGGTTTAATTTTTGATAGAAACGAAAAATTATTAGTATTTAATAAATCAATTTATGAATTAATTGTTATACCAGTTCTTATAGAGGATAATTTTAATGTAATAGAATTTTGCAATTTGATAGGAATTAAAAAAAATATTTTTTTTCAAAATTTGAACAAGGCTAAATCCTATTCAAAATATCTACCTTCCGTTTTAATTCCATTTATTTCAAAAGAACAATTTGCTACTATTCAAGAAAAACTCTATAAATATAGAGGATTTGATTGTACAAAAAGATTCTTGAGAGATTATAAAGTAAAAGGATCTACTAATATTTTAGGATATATTGGAGAAGTTTCTCCAAAAAATATTCAAAATGAATCTAATTATTATCAGATAGGAGATATGATTGGATGGACTGGTGTCGAAAAATCTTATGAAAAAGTTCTAAGAGGAAAAAAAGGAATTAAATATTGGATGAAAGATAGAAATGGACGTATCATAGGAAGTTATAATAATAAAAAAAATAATATAAAATCTATAAGTGGCTATGACATTTCATTAACTATAGACCAAAGTTTACAAAACTATGCAGAAAAACTGATGTTCCAAAAAAAAGGAAGTATAGTAGCTATCAATCCTAAAAATGGAGAAATACTTTCATTAGTTTCTAGCCCTATTAATAATCCTAATTTATTTGTAGGCATAAATAGAAATAGAGAATTTAGAAGATTAATACAAGATACGATTGATAATCCATTTTTAGATCGAACAACACAAGTTCGTTATCCTCCTGCATCTCCATTTAAATTATTAATAGAATTAGCTGGACTTCAAATGGGTGTAGTAAAAAATAATACCACTTTTATATGTTATAAAGGGTTTCGATATGGAAATAAAATAATTCATTGTCATTCTGGTATTCATGGAGTTCCTATAGGTATTGAAACTGCTACAGCAATTTCTTGTAATAATTATTTTGCACAAGTATATAAACGTATTGTGGAAAAATATCCTAAAGATTTAGCAAAAGGTGTCAATGAATGGTATCATATTATGAAAAGTTTTGGATTTGGAAGTTATTTTTATAATGATTTAGCAACTGGAGAAAAAGGAATGATTCCTTCTGGGGATTATTACAATAAAAAATATGGTAAAAAAAAATGGAATGCTATTACTATTATATCCAATAGTATTGGACAAGGTGAAATAAACGTAACACCTGTTCAATTAGCTAATATGGTTTGTGCAATAGCAAATAAAGGTTTTTTTTATACACCACATCTTGTAAAAAAAATTAATCATAAAAAAGTATATAATTCTCATTTTATTCAAGCTAAATTTACTAAAGTAAATAAAAAGTATTTTGATTTTATTATTCACGGAATGGAAAAAGTATTTTTAATTGGAACCGGAAAAAATTTTAGGTCTTCAAATCTTAAAATGGCAGGAAAAACAGGAACTTCTCAAAATTTTATTAAAAAAAATCATAAAATTGTATCGTTACCTGATCATTCTATTTTTATATTATTTGCTCCTGTAAATCATCCTCAAATTGCGATATCAGTTATTATAGAGAATGGTGGTTTTGGATCAAAATGGGCAGGTCCTATAGCTAGTTTAGTTGCAGAGAAATATATAAATAATAATATAAATAGAAAAAGTTTAGAAAATAGAATAATGAATTCGGGATTACATAATGTTTATTCTACTATAGCGAAAATAAAAAGAATGAATAATTTATATGGAAAACAATCCTTTGATAAAAAGAAATATTAGTCTATTATTTAAAAATATAGATTATATTATTGTTATTTTTTATACTTTTATCGTGTTTTTTGGATGTATTAATTTATATTCTGTATCTCAAGAAAAATATGAAAAACAAATTTTATGGATTTTATTTAGTTTTATTTTTATATTTTTTATCTTTTTATTGAAACCAATTCAATATAAAAAATTATCTCCATTTTTATTTATATATACATTAGTTTTATTAATTAGTATTTTCTTTTTTGGTAAGAGTATTAATGGATCAAAATCATGGTATGTATTAGGTCCTATTAGTTTTCAACCTTCCGAATTTGCAAAAATTACAACGTCTCTTATGATATCTTATATTCTTAATAAACATAAGGTAAAACAAATGAGATATATATACATATATGTCTATATAATATTAATCTTTCCTTTGATTTTAATACTTATGCAACCTGATCCAGGATCTTCTATAATTTTTTCATCTTTTATTTTAACTTTATATAGAGAAAATTTTATATCTATTTCTTTCATATTTTATTTATTATGTTTTATATTTTTATTTTTAATATCTATAAATATATCACAATGGATTGTTATTCCTATTTTATTTGTTATATTTTTCGTTTTTTTTCTTTTAAAAAAAAAAAAAAATATCTATTTTAAAATGTGTTTCTATACTTTTTTGTTTATAATTTTTTCTATTTTTTCTATAACTTCTCCCATATTGTTTCATAATTTTTTAAAAAAACATCATAGAGATAGAATTAATATATTATTTCGCGATGAATCCAATAAAAAATATCGAGACAATATAGGATATAATTTATTATATTCTAAAACAGCTATTGGATCTGGTAAATTGATAGGAAAAGGATTTCGTAGAGGTACTATTACAAAAGGAAGATTTGTTCCTGAACAACATACTGATTATATTTTTTGCACTGTAGGAGAAGAATGGGGTTTTTTGGGTAGTACTTTATTAATCATATTTTATTTACTATTTATTAGTCGTATTTATTTTTTATCTGAAAAACAAAATGATTCTTTTGGAAGAATATTTGGATATTCTGTAGGAAATATTTTTTTAATTCATTTAATTATAAATTTAGGAATGGCTATGGGAATTTTTCCAACAATAGGAATTGTTCTTCCATTTTTCAGTTATGGAGGTTCTTCATTATGGTCTTTTACTATTTTAATTTTTTTATTTTTAAGATTGGATTTATCTAATCGGATAAATTTTGTTTAAAAAATGGTATTTTCTAAAAAATTTTCTGATTTAGAAAAAAATATTTAATTTTGTAAATTATTGATTTGGGGTTGATTTGGATTTGACAGACAAAAATAAATGTAGAAATAAGCATATCGTGTTACGTAAGGTTTTACACGAAAATCCAACGTTACAACATTATATAATAAACGGCGAAAAAGAACAATACGCTTTTGCTGCTTAGGATTTTTATTTTTAAGCTTTATCTACAAATAAAGTAGAAGCAAAGTATTTCTCAGAAGTTTTTCCTTATGATTTCTGAAATAGAAATACTGGATAATTTATAAGGATAGGAAAATGAATGATTCTTAAATTTTCTGATATTTTTTTTTGGAATCTTACTTTTTATTCGGAATTCAAGATTTGAATAAAAATGGAAATAATAGATCTTGAATAAATATGTAGAAATTTTTTACATTAATTGTTTGGACGCGGGTTCAAATCCCGCCAACTCCATTTTTTTTTGACTATTCAAATATTATACACAAAATAAAAAAAATTCATTTTTTATTATATAGTATCTTTTCAGGAATTTTATTATCTATTGGATGGCCTACAGAAGGAAATCCTATTTATTTGTTTATTGCATTTCTTCCTTTACTTTATATAGAGGAAAAATTGAATAAAAATTCTTTATTGTTCGTTTTTATACTTTCTTTAGTTTCTTTTTCAATATGGAACTCAGTAACGACATGGTGGTTACATTATGCAAAAAAACGTAATGGATCTATTGTTTTAATAGCATATTTATTTCCTGTATGTTTAAATTCTTTTATGATGTCATTTGTTTTTACTTTGTTTTCATGTATAAAAAGAATGGCAAAAAATAGAAATATAGGATATATCTGTTTAGTGTGTTTATGGATTTTATTTGAAAAACTTCATTTAGAATGGGAATTATCTTGGCCATGGTTAAATTTAGGTAATGGATTTTCTAATCGAGTAGAATGGATTCAATGGTATGAATATACAGGTACTTTAGGAGGAACTTTATGGATATGGTTAGTGAACATAGGGTTTTTAAAAACTATATTGAAATATCAAAAAGAAAAAAATCATTTTATTTTATATAATAACATTTTGATCAATCTTGCAAAGATTTTTTTAATGATATGTCTTTCAAGTATTTTATATATACAATATGGAGTAAAAAAGTATAAAAATTCTGTTGATATGTTAATTTTGCAACCCAATATTGATCCATATCATCAAAAATATCATTATACAACACAAAGATTGATTTATGAATTTCAGAGATTAATGGATAAAAAAATATCTAAGAATAAATCAATGATAGTAGTAGCACCTGAAACTGCTTTTCCTGGATATGGATATAAAATTTCAATCAATGAGATTAATAAAAATAGAATGATTTGTCTCTTCAAAAGATACTTGAAAAAAAAATCTCCAAAAACAATATTTATTACAGGCATAGAACTATTTGCATTTGCTTATAAAAAAGGACAAGAAAAATATGGTAGAAATAAATTTCCCATTTCTTTTTTTATAAGTGAATGTATGGATAGTATTGAATGGATTAATATTTTTAATTCAGTAATTCAAATAGGAGCATATCAAAAAAAAGTATATTATCATCACAAATCAAAATTAGTACCTGCTGTAGAAATTTTTCCTTATAAAGATTTTTTTTCATCTATATTTGGTGATGATTTAATGTTAGATTTTGGAGGTGGGGTGATTGAACTTGGAAAAGACAACAATATATCAGTTTTTCAACATCCGTATTTAAAAATGAAAATAGCTCCTATTATTTGTTACGAATCTGTATTTGGTGAGTACGTTTCAAAATTTTTTAGAAAAAATGCAGGTTTAATGGTTATCATTACTAATGATGGATGGTGGGGAAAATCTCAAGGTCATAAACAACATTTATATTATGCTCGTCTCCGAGCTATTGAAAATAGAAAATGTATAGCAAGATCTGCAAATACAGGCGTTTCTTGTTTTATTAATGAAAGAGGAGATATTTTATCTATGTTTCCTTATGGAAAAAAAGGATTTCTATATAGAAAAATTTCTGTAAATAATATAAAAACTTTTTATACAAAACATGGAGATTACATTTATATAATTAGTTTTTTAATAGAAATTATAATTATATCTTATGCAATTACTTATTATATATTTCGGAAAATTAAAATTCAAATTTTTTGAAAGGCTTTTGAAAGATAATGAATAATATCTGTAGATGTGATAAATTCTTCATTAAATTGATTTTTTGCAATATCACCTGATAATCCATGAAGATATACACTTATTATACATGAATTTTTTGGAGAATAACCTTGAGATAATAAACTGACAATGATACCAGAAAGTACATCACCACTTCCTGCAGTAGCCATACCTGGATTTCCCGTACTATTGAAATAAAGTTCTTTATCTGGAGTAGATATGATAGTATGTGCACCTTTTAAAATAATAAAAATATTATATTTTTTGGATATGTTTGTTAACATTTGTAGTTTTTGATAATCGTTTTTCCATATTCCAAATATTCTAGAAAATTCTTTTGGATGAGGAGTAATAATAGATTCATGAGGAAGATAATTTAATAAATTTAAATGTTTTGCTATAATATTTATAGCATCTGCGTCAATAACTATTGGTATATTTTTATTACATTTCATCAAAAAAGATTCTAATGCATACTTTGTATGGTAATTAGTCCCCATACCCATTCCAATTCCTATAGAATTGATATTATTGGGCAATGAGACAATATTACTTATATAATTTTTATTTTTATCCGTTTGAATGATTGCTTCTGGTATCTGATTTTGAATAATGGAGTATCCACAATGAGGTGTATATAAAATCAATTTTCCTATGCCACTTCGAATACTAGCTTTTCCAGAAAGGATAATAGATCCGATCATTCCATAACTACCACCTATTAAAACTCCATAACCATAATTTCCTTTATGTGAAAATTTTTCTCTTTTTTTTTTAATTTTTTTAATATAATATTCATCTATATAAAAATTTTTGGTATACATTTTTTTTATATAATGATTCTTCCAACCAATATTTAATATAAACCATTTTCCAACATATTTATCATAAGATGGTAAAAAAAAAGGTAATTTAGGTACTTCAAAAGTTAATGTATAATTTGATTGTATAATATCGTCATATGTATGATTTTGTTTTTCAATAAAAATACCGGAAGGAACATCTATAGAAATAATCGATCGAAATTTTTTTTCATTTATAAAATGAATAAACTTCTTCCAAAAGTTTCCTATTGTTCGATTGAATCCTATTCCAAAAATGGAATCAATCAGATAACTTTTTCTATTTAAAATAGGAAATACATCTCCTTGATAAATATTCTCTAATTTTATTCCATATTTTAAAGCTTTATTTTTATTTATTAAAAATTCATCGGAATAATGATTAGAAACATTGAGAATATATACGGATACTTGAAATCCATGTATATATAATATTCTTGCTAATGCGAGTCCATCCCCTCCATTATTTCCAACACCTGATAATATTATAAATGGAGTGTTATTTTTTGTTAAATGTTGAATAATCCAGTTAAAACAACTTTTTGCAGATTTTTCCATCAACTCTATACGAGAAATGGATTCGGAATCAATACAATATTGATCTACTTTTTTTATTTGATCTGAAGAGAGAATTTTCATTTTTTAAAATGAATTTATTATTTTTGAATCTATAACTTTTCTTTTAATTCTATAAACTAATATAGTTAGATTATTATAATAATGTCTAAAAAAAATATAAAACGATAAATTTAGATGGCTGAATATAATTTACCACTTCCATCCATAGGTGAAAGTATATCCGAAGCAACTATTATTCGTTGGTTAAAGAAAGAGGGAGACTATATAAACAAAGAAGACGTTTTATTAGAAATAGCTACAGATAAGGTAGATTCTGAGATATTTTCTCCAGTAAATGGCATTTTAAAAAAAAAATTATTTTCTCCTAATCAAGTAGTTAAAGTAGGAATGTCTATAGCTATTTTGGAAATAAAAAATGGAAAAATTATTAAAAATGATAAAAAAATTTTTTTAGAAAAAACAAAACGATTTTATTCTCCTCTTGTTCGAAAAATTGCATATAAAGAAGGAATCAGTATCTATGAATTAGATACGATAAAAGGAACTGGATATTATGGTCGTGTTACAAAAAAAGATATATTAGAATATATCTATCATAAAAAGAAAAAAGAAACAAATCAATTTTCTAATTGGAATAATATAGAAAATCATCAAAAAAGTTTTTCTTTATATTCACATGATTATGATATCAATAAAAAAAATGATAAAATTTTAGAAATGGATAGGATTCGAAAGATAACATCCATGAATATGATAAATAGTACAAGAACATCAGTTCATGTAACTTCTTTTGTTGAAGCAGATATTACAAATATTGTGAAATGGAGAGAAAAAACGAAAGAATCTTTTCAAAGAAATACAGGAGAAAAATTAACGTTAATGTCTTTTTTTGTAGAAAGCGTAGTAAAAGCTATAAAAGATCATCCTATGATTAACATTTCTGTAAATGGTGAATATATTATTAAAAAAAAAGAAATCCATATTGGAATAGCAACCTCTTTGCCTAATGGAAATTTAATTGTACCTGTTATTAAATATGCTGATTCTTATAATTTGTTTGGATTAATAAAAATTATCAATGATTTAATAAAAAGAGCAAGATCCAATAAATTAAAACCTGAAGAAACTCAAGGTGGAACTTATACAATAAGTAATATTGGTAGTTTCGGAAATATTTTTGGAACTCCAATTATACATCAACCACAAGTAGCTATTATGGCTATAGGAATGATACAAAAAAAACTATCTATAATAGAAGATTCCAAAGGTGATTTTTTTGGAATAAGATATAAAATTTATTTGTCACATTCTTACGATCATCGTGTAATAGACGGAATGTTAGGAGGTCAATTTGTGAAAAAAGTAGCTTTATATTTAGAAAAATTTAGTTGTTGTACAAAAATATAAAAATATTATGGAAATAAATTTTGATGTATTAATTGAAATTCCAAAGGGAAGTAGAAATAAATATGAATTCGATAAAAAATTAAATCTCATTCGTTTAGATAGAGTTTTATATTCTTCTATGAATTACCCTACTGATTATGGTTTTATTCCAAAAACACTTTCTCTTGATGGAGATCCACTTGATGTATTAGTTTTTTTAACAGAATCTACGGTACCAGGATGTGTAATCACAGTAAAACCTATTGGACTTTTTTCTATGACAGATGAAAAAGGATACGATGAAAAAATAATATGTGTTCCTATTCATGATCCAAATTATAATATGATTAATAATATAGAAGAAATTCCTTCACACAGGAAAAAAGAAATAGAACATTTTTTTATGGTATATAAAGATTTAGAAAATAAAAAAGTAAAAATAGGAGATTGGAAAAATCAAAAAGAAGCTATTCAATCATATGAAAAATCTTGCCTACGATATAAAAAAAACCATTAATTATATATATTGTTATTGAAAAAAGTTGGAGAATTTGTCATTACATCTTCTCCTTCATTATTTTTTGGAAAAGCAATAAAATTTTTTATATTTTCTCCTCCTAACAAAATAGATATTAATCTATCTAGACCAAAAGCAATTCCCCCATGAGGAGGTGCTCCATATTCAAATGCATGGGTAAAAAAACCAAAATTTGACTTAATTTCTTTTAATGAAAAACCTAAATGTTGAAAAATTAAATTTTGGATTTTTTTGTTATGAATTCGAATCGAACCACTTCCAATTTCCATTCCATTTATAACTAAATCATAGGATTGAGAACGAACTTTTTTGGGGTTGATAGACAAAAAATGAAGATCTTCATCTTTTGGCTTCGTAAAGGGATGATGAACTGATTTAAATCTTTTTTCTTTTTTTTCCCATTTGAATAATGGAATATCTATGATCCATAATGGTTCATAATTATTTTTGTTTTTTAAACTTAATTTTTTAATTATTTCTATACGTATTTCGCTTAGTAATTTTCGCGAATCTTTTTTTTCTCCATAAGATACAAATAATAAATCTCCAGGATTTGCTTTAAAATATTTTATCAAAAATTTGGAAAAATTTTGGTTTATTTGAACATTATTTGATGATAATATTTGATTTTCAATCAAACATTTTATCCAAAAAAAATTATTCTTTTTATTAATTTTTTTTAATAAAAAATTAATTAAATTATTATCTATATCATCAATATTTTTAATTTTGATCCCTATTACCAATTTTTTGGATTTAAGAAAGTTGATGTTATTTTCTTTCACTATATGATTTAATTTCACAAATTTCATTCCAAATCGTATATCTGGATTATTAGATCCATACATTTTAATAGCATCACAATATGAAATTATAGGTATTTTTTTTTTCCATTCATAATTTTTGATTGTTTTAAAAATATGTTTAATAAAACTTTCAAAAAAAACTAATACATCATGAACTTTAACAAAAGACATTTCACAATCTATTTGAGTAAATTCTATTTGTCTATCCGACCGCGAATCTTCATCACGGAAACATTTTACAATTTGAAAATATTTATCAATTCCTCCAATCATTAATAATTGTTTGAATATCTGAGGAGATTGATGCAGAGCATAAAATTTTCCCATATGTATTCTAGAAGGAACTAAAAAACTTCGTGAACCTTCAGGAGTGTAATTAACTAAAATAGGTGTTTCTATTTCCAAAAATCCTTTTTGAGAAAGAAAATTTCGTACTTCTAACATTAAATTATGACGAATAATTAAATTATTTTTTATAGGATTTCTTCTGATATCAAGGTATCGATATCTCATTCTATCTATTTCTTTTCCATCTGTATTGTCTTCTATAGAGAATGGAGGTAAAAGTGATTTATTTAAAATATCTATTTTAGATACTAATATTTCAATTTCTCCTGTATATAGATTATAATTACGAGATAATCTTTTCAGTACTTTTCCTTTCACTTGAATTAAGTATTCTTTTCTTAAAAAGAAATCAGTATGTAATATTTTTTTCGATATAATCAGTTGAGTTATACCGAAAAAATCTCGAATATCTACAAAAAATATAGAACCAAAATTTCGTATTTGATGGATCCATCCAGATAAGGTTACATCCTGATTTAAGTATTTATTACATAATTCTCCACAATTATGAGTTCTATACATAAATGTTAATTTTTTTCATCTGATGATAAAATTTCATATACTTCAATAATATCTCCATTTTTTATATCATAACAATTTTTAATACCTATTCCACATTCATAACCTTTTTGTACCTCTCTTACATCTTCTTTAAATCGTTTTAACGAAATAAATTCTCCATTATGGATAACTATTCCATTACGAATTAATCGTAATTTTGCTTTTCTAAATAATTTACCTTCTATCACCATACATCCAGCTATAGTTCCCATTTTTGGAATTCTAAAAATTTCTCTTACTTCAGCATTTCCTAATATATTTTCTCTTCTTTCTGGAGAAAGTAGACCTTCCATTGCTTCTTTTAGATCATTTGTAATATCATATATTACGGAATAAGTTCTTATTTCTATATTTTCTTTTCTTGCTATATTTTTAGAACTAATATTGGGTCGTACATTGAATCCAATTATAATAGCATCTGAAGCACTAGCTAATAAGACATCTGATTCTGTAATTTGTCCAACTCCTTTATAAATAATATTAATCATAATTTTATCTGTAGATAATCTTTGAATTGAATCTGCTATAGCTTCAACTGAACCATCTACATCTCCTTTCAGGATTATTTTTAATTCTTTAAAATCTCCTAAAGCTATACGTCTACCTACTTCATCTAAGGTTAGATGTTTTTGTGCACGTATATTTTGTTCTCTTTGTAATTGTTCTCTTCTAGAAGCTATCTGTTTGGCTTCTTTTTCATCTTCAAAAACCTTAAATTTATCTCCTGCTGTAGGTGCTCCATTTAATCCCAATACAGTAACAGGTTTAGATGGTTCTGCTATAGATACGGATTGTCCTCTTTCATCTAACATATTTTTAATTTTTCCATGATTTATACCTGCTAATACATAATCTCCAATTTTCAAAGAACCGTTTTGTACAAGTATAGTCGTAATGTAACCTCTACCTTTATCTAAAGAAGCTTCTATCACAGTACCTGAAGCTGGTTTATTAGGATTTGCTTTTAAATTTAATAAATCAGATACTAATAATACTTTTTCTAATAAAATATCTATACCTTTTCCATATTTTGCTGATATTTCTTGAGTAGGATATTTTCCACCCCATTCTTTCACTAAAAAATTTAAACCTGATAATTGTTCTCTAATTTTATCCGAATTTGCGTTTGATTTATCTATTTTATTAAAGACAAAAATAATAGGAACATTAGCTGCTTGAGCATGACTAATTGCTTCTTTGGTTTGTGGCATCACTTCATCATCTGCAGCTATAACTATAATAACAATATCTGTTATTTGAGCGCCTCTTGCACGCATAGCAGTAAAAGCTTCATGTCCTGGAGTATCTAAAAATGTAATTTTTTGAGAAGAAGAATATTCTACACTATACGCTGCAATATGTTGAGTTATTCCACCAGATTCACCTGCGATCACATTTGTATTCCTAATATAATCTAATAATGATGTTTTTCCATGATCTACATGACCCATAACTGTTATAATAGGTGCTCTTGGTTTTAAATCTTTTTCTAAATCTTTATTTTCTTGTATTGCTTCTTCTAAATCTAATCCAATAAATTCAACATCATATCCGAATTCATCCGCTACTAAAGTTAATATTTCAGCATCTAATCTTTGATTCATCGTTACCATAATTCCTAAAGACATGCAAGACATAATAACATCAGTTGCATTTACATTCATCATGGATGATAATTCATTTACTGTAGTGAATTCGGCTATTTTTAATAATTTCTCTTTTTTTTTTTTTTCTACATTTTTTTGAATATTTTTCTTTTCTTTTTTTTCTTGTCTTTTTTCTCTTCTAATTTTGGATTGTTTTGATTTTATTCCTTTAGAAGATAATTTTTCTAGAGTTTCTTTTATTTGTTTTTCTACTTGTTTATCAGTAATTTTTTTTTTATTTCTGTATTTTTCTATTTTTTTATCATGAAATATATTTTTATAATTATTTTTTCCATTTCTATGTTGTTTTTTTTGAATAGAAGTATTTTTCATTTCATGAATGAGAATTTCTTTTTTTATTCTTTTCCTTTTTTTTTTATAATTATTTTTTCTTGTTTTTTTTTTCTCAAATTGAGATAAATCAATACGATCTCCAGTTAACATGACACCTTCTAATTTTTGATATATAGTATTGATGTGTTCAGGTTTTTTTTTATTTTCATATTTTTTTTTATTTAATTCATCAACTTGAATGTTTTTTCTTTTGTTTAATCTAATTAATTTTTTATATTTATTATTTGTAACATGATGATTATTATTTGATTTTAATTGTTTTTTTGTTGGTTTTTCTTTTTCTATTTTTTTTTTCAAAAATGTATTTTCTGATTTGTTTTGAATATTTCTATAATTTTGAAATTCTTTTACGATAGATTTATATAGTTTCTCTTCTATTTTTGCGTTAGGATTATTTTCTATTTCAATTCCTTTTTTTTTTAAAAAACTCATTACTCTTTTCAAAGAAATATTAAGTTTTCTTAAAATTATTTTTAATCTGATTTTATTAGTCATAATAACAATTTATCAAAAAATTCATATTTTATTTAATTCTCCTTCAAATTCTTTTCTTAATATAGAAATGACTTCTATTATTACTTTTTCTTCAAGATGGGTAATCTTTTTCAAATCATCTTTTTGATGATTTAAAATGGATTTAGCTGTACTTAATCCTGCTTTGTAAAAACTTCTCAAAATTTTTGAATTAATTTCATCAGAAAATTCCGATAATTCTACATCATCTTCATATGGAAAATCTCTAAATATATGGATTTTATAACCAGTTAACTGACTTGCTAATTTGATATTTTGTCCATTTTTTCCAATAGCTTTAGATATTTCTTCAAGTTGAACATATACATTCACATTTTTATCTTTTTCATTTATATTCATCATAGATACTTTAGCTGGACTTAAGGATCTTGTAATATATAATTGAAGATTAGATGTATAATTTATTACATCTATATTCTCATTTTTTAATTCTCTGACAATTGGATGGATTCGAGACCCTTTCATTCCAACACAAGCTCCAACTGGATCAATACGATCATCGTAAGATTCTACCGAAATTTTCGCTTTTTCTCCCGGTATTCTTGCTACTTTTTTTATAGTAATTAATCCATCAGATATTTCTGGTATTTCTAGTTTAAAAATTTCTTCTAAAAAAGAATCATCTTTTCTAGTCAGAATAACAAAAGGTTTATGATCTTTCCATTCTACTTTTTTCACTAATGCTCGAATTGGATCACCTTTTATAAAAAAATCTTTAGGAATTTGTTCTGTTTTCGGTAAAACCATTTCGTTTTGTTCATCATCTCTTACAATGACATGTTTTGATAAAATATGATATACTTCTACATTGATAATTTCTCCTATTTTATGTTTGAATTTATTATAAATATTTGTATTATCATATTCATTTATTTTTGCATTTAAATTTTGTTTTAATGACAAAATGGATCTTCTACCTAATGATTGTAATTCTACTTTTTCTGTTACTTCTTCTCCTATTTCAAAATCTTTTTCTATATTTTTCGCATGAGCTAATTCTATTTCTTTATTAGGATTTCTTATCATTCCATCTGGAACCACTACCCGATTTCTCCAAATTTCTAAATCTCCTTGATCTGGATTAAAAATAATGTCATAATTTTTAGAAGAATCATATTTTTTTCTTAATACGCATCGTATAGATTCTTCCAAAATAGATATAAGATTTATTTTATCTATTTTTTTTTCATATTTAAAATTTGAAATAGAATCTATTAAAGCTTCATTATCCAT